>JAGCGM010000176.1 GCA_017649635.1 Paludibacteraceae bacterium
TAAACAAAGCAAAGAATAAATTCTGTGCATACGACACTTTGCCATACGTAAAAAAGGCTCTTCCTGCAAGCGGTGGCAAGGTCTATGGATCGTATAACGTAACATGGCAGTATAATGTCAATGGAGGTGAGTGGAAGCCAATTAACGCTATCGATAGTTTATACGTAGGATGGTTGACCGACAGTCTTGACAGGGCTGTCAATAACACCATCAATGTCAGATGCATATATGCAGACGAGTGTGAAGAGGCAATAGGTGAACCTGTACAAGTAACACTATATCGGACAAGTAACATACCAAGCATATACCAAAACAGCGATAGTTGCAATGCAGAATCGGTGATACTTACGGTATACAAGGACGAATTCGAAAAGACCTATCACTGGTATGCCATTGCGGTCCAAGTCAATGAGGATAGCACTTATACGGAAGATATGTATTGGCATCGCACAGGAGATGACAATTTCATAAAGAGGAATACCAGCATGCCGGCGGACTACTATGGAGTACGAAGCGAGGATATGGAGACAGGATGTTTCAGCGATTTCTATTATTTCTATGTAGATAGTCTTCCTAAATTGGATCAGTCTGCACCAATCGCACCTATAGCGATTTGTCCGAACTCCGATTTGGAGATCAAGGGTGGAACACTTTCCGGTGGTAACGGAGAAAAGAGCTTCCAGTGGCAAATCAGCCTCACTGGCAAAGATGAGGACTTTTCGGACATTGTGGATGGCACGATGGAAGACCTCCAACTTTCATCGAGGTTCATCAAGACGGCTTCCTATTTTAGAAGAATTGTGACAGACATGTGTGATGCGGATACCTCGGACATTGTGCTCGTCAACATTCGCTCCAAGGCTAATGTAAGTCCGGAGGATTTGTCTTTCGATGATTTCAAATGCCCGCTTGGCATCTTCTCCGCCAAAGTGGTGGCCGAGATGGATTCCATCGCATCTTCGGAATATTGGACGCTTGGCGACGATACAATCTCCGTCATCGGCAAGAGTATCCAAATGGAGGGATTTGAAGGTGACAGCATGAGTTATCCTTTCACCCACTTTGTGACGGATTCGACGGGCCTGACTTGCCAAAGTGACGTTATCTACGTCACAGCCCATAACAAACCAGCCATTATTGAGAACACGAGCATCATTACAACGGAGAACTACAAGCCTTGTATAGGAAGCACAATCAGGATCAACGGATCAGTGTTAGGAGGCTTATATCCGGAGCAAGTCAAATACACATGGTATGTGAACGGCAATGAGCAAATAGGTGAATTCGGGACTAATCTGCGGACTACTGCTAAATTAACAATGTCAATATTCAGAGTGGCGGACAACGGTTGCATTAAGGATTCAAGCAACACACTTAAACTTGAAGGACAATCGGTATATGATTTTGACTACAGCAAAGAATTATCGATGTCGATCGAAAGTAATGTTAGTGACAGCAGTGTCGTGCTGAACATTCAAGGCTCAAGAAGTTTTGACGAAAACTATTATTTCTCCGGAGATGGCGAATTGCCTGTCGCAAGTTCGAATAGCATACTTTTGCCTTACAAATACGACGTATACAAGGACAGCATCCTTGAGATATACGCCAAACAATCATATTGTGTCGAACCTTTTGTTGTCAATCCATTGAGGGGTGGTGTGATTAGCATTGATGGAGACACTGTACTTTGTGGCGGGTCCAAAATTTCTCCAATTGTGGCGACGGAATTGGAAGACGGATTAGAATACGTTGGATTAATCTCCTACCGTTGGCAATATAAAAACGAACGTACAGGTGACTTCATCAACATCGATAATGCCACCGGCAAGTATTATACGCCTTCTGTGATAGATATTCCGACGACCTATAGGAGATTGGCTTATACCAAAAACAAGCAATACATGTCCATAAGCAATGAACTGACCATCACCATTAAATCTTTGGTGACCATGACTGGTATCACTACAAACTACAGCGATTCGGAGTTGGATGATTTCGGATTGGACCACTCGCAAACAAGCGTCTTGAAAACTGCGAGTCTTCCTATGTACCTGCAGGACAGCGTCTTCAATGCGGATAGAGTGCTGTGGCAGAAAAGCCATGACCTCAACGAATGGAATACGGTGGAGACGATGGAGCGCAACTCCACGAATATGTATAAGATGAGAATCTCCGACACCGCACTCATCGTTTACTATCGAGTTATTGGGTTGAATGACTGCGGTGCGGACACCAGTAAAGTCTTTACAGTGAAAACTGATATCGCACCACTTATCACCGACGACGAATTAGTACTGCTTGACACAATCTGCGACGGAGATAAATTCGCCAGAATTGCCTATAAAAATCCGAGGTCGGACGTCTACAGATACTCTTATTCGTTAAACACACAAAATTTCATATCGCTTTATGCCGTGAAAAGTTCTGTGTCAAACGACCAATTGATAGGAAAAGGATCCGTCATAGAAAATGACGAGTCTCTAATTGAAGATGGTTTAGCAATATTCTACCCTAGAGAATCATTCGATGTGACCATCACGAGACATGTTATTGCAACAGGGGCGACTTCCAAGAAGGTGGTGCATTTTGTGGTTGATCATTTCTCATCTTCGTTCAAATATATTGTGGATGGAGCCAGCGAATACCAAATGGGTCAACTAGAGAATAGCGTACGGCTCAACCAAGGAAGTAAAGTGTCATTCATTGCGGAGGCGACGAGCAACGTTAAAAGTAGCTCTGACATCTCTTACAAATGGCACCTAATAGAGCCACTCAATCTTAATTATTACAGTACATTTGGCGGAAGTGTAGGTATAGAGGGCCTAACCAGCAAATTGCAATCCCCATCATGCTACTTCTACAATGCCGGGACATACAAGATTGTACTGGAAGTGACGGACGGCATATGCAAATCCACCTTGTCCGACTCGGCACTGTACATCGACAAGAGCACGGTACGTTCCTATCTGGTTGCGGCCGCATTTACGGACAGCGACGAACCGATCGACTTCCAAATGCCAGGAACCGCCACCTACGTGGATGTATATCCGTCTGTGGTCGAGTCTTCCTTGGAAATCGTCACCAACGCAAAAGAGAGCCTTCCTTATGAGGTGATCGACGAAGTTGGGCTGAAAGTAAAGAAGGGGAATGTGATAGGGCATGTGTCCATCGATGCGGCATCATGGCGCAGTGGCGTATACATGGTTGTCGTAGGCGACGTGATCACCAAAGTTATCAAGAGGTAGTCCCCCACCCTCCAACATGTAGAACGCCTTCAATCCACTTGAATTGAAGGCGTTCTCTTTTGGCATATTTGATTATGTATGGATGGTCTCACAATGAATGTCCACATTTCTTCCCATGGTTCTTCTTCTGCATAGCCAACGTCTTTGTGTGCTCCTGTGTTTTTGCAGGAGGAGAAAGCCTGCCCACAGTACCTGCCACGACACAGTTCAGGTCTTTGTCCAGCTTCACATGAGATTGTTTATAGGCAATCGTTTCACCGTTCAGTAGGCGCTTTCGCTCCGTGTCGCCTAGGCTCATCTGGTCCAAGACGTTACTGAGGTTCTCCTTCTGTTGACCAAGGAAGAGATACGCCTTGTTGCCGAGCATCATCAGCTTGGCAGTATGTCCGTCCTTCATTGTTAGCGGTTCGGTCAGCTTGCCGTTCTGCGCCGAACGGATCTTCTGCACGGACTTCCCGTCGAAGAGTTCGGATAGACGATATTCCTTGTCCTTCCCATCGGAAGTTGGCAAGGCGATACGCTCCAAGGATTGGAAGTCACAAGGTCTCAGCGACTCCTCCGCCATCACTTTTTGGCACTCCTTGTTGATGCGGTTGATGTTCATGACGTCCACCAACCCCTGATTCTCCACGTCTATTTCATTCCAATCCTTTTTCGGATCATACTCGTCAATCTTCTTGAAAAGGTTCTGTGCCACTGTCTGCGCCTTGTCTTCTCCGAGGGTCAGCACATTGAGGCTCGTATTGCCCAGCACCATCGCTGACGTTTCTTTAGAGGTTTGTTCCACCTTCGCATTGCCCAGCACCAGCACGTCCCCCCTGCCCTCCCGCAGTTTAATCTCTTCCGCCAATTGTCTGTTGAGGCTGTCGTAGAGCGGGGAGGGGACTTTGCCGAATTGTTTCTTTGACTCTGTAATATCCTGACATATTACATGGATGTTGGCATTGAGTTTTTCTAGATTCTTTTTGGCCAATTCAACATCTTCAAGCCTTTGTGAGTTCTGTATAATGTCTAGTGTTTCTAATTTTGCTCGCCTAGCACAGAAAAGGTTACGCCTCATTTGAAGTTGGGCATGACGATTTTGAATCAAATCATATTCTTTGGCATCTATTACATTGTTGTCCAAAAACTTCGCATTCGTTCCGCCCTCAAACGAGACCCGTTCCATTCCATTCTCTTTGTCTGCGATTAAGCTGCTAAATGTTTTTCCGGGTATGTAATATTGAGTCAAACCACCGGCTCCATAGGCTGGATTTTCCCTCGTTTTGCCGGTTTCCACCTCCAGGTCTCGTTTCAATTTAAATATTGCGATTTCGTTTCGATAGGAACAGATTTGCGTCTTATTGTCTTTGTATGGTGCAATTTGCAGCATGCGATTTAGTTCTCGGTCATCACCATTCGCTAGTCCGAGCTCCTCTTTGGAGAAAAAATATTCGCAGGGTCTCATCTGCCCGTTTTTTTCGTATGAAACGAGCGCACACAGTTCACTCCCCGCCTTTAGCGTCTCTTTTTCGTAAGAGTCTATTCCCGCATATTTGTCAGTTCCTTGCCAGTCAGAGGCAGATTTTATTCCGTTAAGTTCAGTGTCCATAGTTCAATGCAATTATAAGTCATCATCTTCTTCAATTAGTCGATCTATTTCTTCTATATCCTTTTCTGTTAGATTACGATAGTTAATTGCTATGGAGATGTCTGGCTCATATCTCAGACAGATGCTGGATTGAAAATCCCCCCATTCGACGGAGTACCAATTTTCGCGCTTTTCGGAATCAATGTTCGCCTTATCCAGTCCGACTTCGCGCATCAGGAACTCGTCGTGCATCCGCTTAATGTCGAAAGCCCTTTTCTCCCAAGTATCGTCATGAGGAGAGCTCTCAAATTCGTATGATTCCACAGATGCCAATTCAATCCTTCTTACGCAATCATGCCTTCCGCCAATATAAATGCATACATACATCTCGTATCCATCTATATTGATCGGTTTGAAACCGAAGAAAGGATCATCCATCTTGAAATTATCGCCCTTAATCAGATACTCCGAGTTGAACAGCCCCGATTTCTGGAACTCTTCCCTGGTCATGAACGGGTGCACTTCCCATCCTTTTTCGGCGTCAATGACGAATTTGCCAGTCTTTAAGTCTATCATATTTCCTCCTTTTTAATTATTTTGTTTAAACCTCTCCACAAAACTAAATATTTAATTTATGACTGCAAAATATTTTGCGTTATTTTTACAATGTATTTTAACGTACATGATTAAAAAAGATACAAAATTGGCCTATTTGTCGGAAAGTAGCATACTAAAAAACTCATTATAAGTAACATAAAAGCGTCGAATGAATAGAAAGGCAAACAGAGAATACATTTCCACATAAGAACTGGCTCATACGACATTCCCCAAAAAAGGAATCCCCTACAGTAGATTCACATCTCCCGTAGAGGACATTGGTTGTTTATTGTAAATATTCTTATAATAGTAAGGAGATATATATCCTATTTTTATACGGTATTGACTATAAAAAAACAACTTTCAAAAAACTTCCTTGACGATTACGGGAACAAAATTAGGTGTTTTAAAGAATTTTAACCAACTTTGTAACCGATATTATTCTATGATATCAATCGATAAAACCGATTTACATGGAACTGAGGCAAATAAAATACTACATCAAGGCGGCAGAGTTACTGAACTTCACAGAAGCCGCCAAGCAACTGCACATCACGCAAAGCACTCTATCTCAACAGATAAAGCAATTGGAAGCGGAGATGAATGTGACCCTCTTCGACCGCATAGGCAAGCGGGTATACCTGACGGAAGCGGGATGCGAATTTTTACCGTTCGCCAAACAAACGATAAACGACACAGAAATGGGTATGCAAAGATTGCTGGATTTGCAGGAAATCAGGAAAGGGACACTGAGGATCGGCATCACCTATAGTCTTAGCTTCGGATTAGCGTCCATACTGCTCCGTTTCATGAAGGAATACCCCAACATTAAGATCGAGGTCATATACAGCACCGCATTAGAACTTCTGGAGATGCTGAAGGCGCGTGACCTGGATCTGGTATTCTCCTTTAGCATGAGAATCCAAGAGGACCAGGTGGAAGTATCCGACCTCTACGAAGTGCCACTCTGCGCCATCGTCCACAAACGACACGTCCTCGCACAGCACAAGGAGGTATCCATCAAAGAACTAAAAAAATACTCGTTAGTGCTCCCATCCTTAGGACTAAGCGCAAGAAGCGCATTGGACGAAATACTGAAAACATGTGACGAACATCTGGACCCACACCTGGAAATGAACGACGTGAATATCCTGCTGCAATTGGTGGAGTCCTCCCTATTCACCACCATATTGTCCCAAACCACCATCATGGGCAAGAACGAACTAGTTGCCATCCCCATCGCCGAGCAAAAAAGGAAAATGATCGCTTCCGTACTGACACTCAAAGGAGCCTACCAAAAGGCATCCGCCACCGCCTTCCTCAACTATTTCAAAGAAGAGTTGGACTATACGAAGGCACTAATATAATTTTGAATTTTGAATTTTGAATTATGAGTTAGCTTAAGTTCATAAGGGGAGGGGGTTGTAGGCAAGCATGAATTTTATTATTTTTGCATAAACATACACTATAAAAATTTATCGAGATGAAAGCAATCGTGATGGGAGCAACCTCAGGCATAGGGTTAGAGGTGGCGAAAATACTTAACGGGCAAGGCTACGAACTAGGCATCGCCGGCAGAAGGGAAGAGAACCTCAAAGCAATAAAAGAGAGTCTGTCCAACGTGAAAGCGTATATGCCGATCGACATCACCGCCGCAGATGCGCCAGAGAAGTTGGAAAGTCTCATCGAACAACTCGGAGGCGTCGACCTGTACTTCCACAGTTCGGGAATCGGATACCAAAACAAGGAGCTGGATCCTTCAATAGAGTTAAAAACAATAGAGACCAACTGCAGCGGACTGACAAGGGTAATCAATACTGTTTTCCAGTATTTCTGCCAAGAGAACAGGAAAGGTCAGATCGCTGTCATCACCTCCATAGCAAGGACAAAGGGCATCGGATTGGCACCCTCCTACTCCGCCACGAAAAGGTTCCAAAGCACCTACGTGCAAGCCTTGGCGCAATTAGCGACCACCCGGAAAGCGGACATCTCCTTCACGGAAATCCGTCCAGGCTTCGTCGACACCGCATTGCTGAAACATAAATATCCGATGTTGTTGAAGCCCGAAGCTGTAGCACAAAAAATCGTGAAGGCCATCCACCATAGGAAACGTGTCGTCACCATAGATTGGAAATACCGTCTACTCGTTTTCGGATGGGAAATGATACCCAACTGGCTATGGGAAAGATGGGACCTCTCCAAACACACGAAATAAAAACACCTCATATCGAGGAGGAAAGGATGATAAACCAGAGCGTATTGGACTAAACATTATGAATGTTCCATGCCTCCGCAAACGAGCTCCCGGAAAGATATATAAATCCCTCCGGGAGAGCAGCAGATAGATTTATCGTCTCCTTTTGATCTTAATAGTTAACTGGACCTGAGCCTCCGGATGAGCCTCCTCATTGATTTTGCAGATACGGCACTCGAAAACATCCGTCCAACCCATTTCAAGCATATTCGCAATCGTCTCGTTCTCCGTCCTGGGCAAATAGCCGACACAGAAGTCCTCATCGCGTTCCACATCCCTAAAGACAACAGCCACAGCATTAGGGTCGAAACGGTTGTCGAGGTCCCTCACCAACTGCAGTTCAGTACCCACCTTGAGCTGGTCCCACACTTCGTCCGCATCATGATACTTGCGGCCCGCCAAGTGACAATCCATAAAAAATTTCTTCTTCGTTTCCATGTCCATTGCATTTTTTTAGTGAATCATTTCTAACATCCGGAAACAAAGGTAGTGGCATGTTGTTCCAAAATATGGTACAGGCCGAATTTATTTTTTATATTTTTCCAAATTCGCCTTGAGGCGGTCACAAATATCGTCAGCCAGCCACTGGGGGCTCACGACCGTCAACCACTCACCACGGGAGAGGATTTGCGCCTTAAAATCGTCCGTAGGGCGCAGGTGATACTCGAAATCGACATATTCATCCGTGTCATGAATCTCCTTTTGGGAATGGTGCAGTGGCAAATCACGAAGATAGAATTTCTCCTTACCATAAGCGCGGAGAACAACACGTTCCGCCTGGGAACCATCTCCAATGACTACACCAAAGCACTCCTGGAAGAAGTTGGCCGCATCAAAATCCTTCTCCACCTCGAAATGTTCCTTGAGGAGATCAACCTTGCCGACACGGTCAAAGGAGAGAATAGCGAATCCACCACCCCCGTATCTCGCAAGGAGATACCAACGACGGCGGAAAAGTTTGATGCAATAGGGAGCGACAACGGAGACTTTCGCCTCCACGGAGCTATATCGTTTGTATTGCAATTCGACAAGGCATCCTTGCTTCATCGCATCGATGACCTTATGCAGGTGTACGCCATCAGAAGGAATATTCTCCAACAAAATACGATCCTGCAAGGAGAGACTCTCACTGATCATATTATTCACGGAAAGAGTGGAGAGCATCCAATTCTGGACAGAATCCTCCCTCAGCACCTCCTCGTTACCGATAAAATACTTGTACCCGCTCTTACGGTCACAGTCGATGAAGATACCGAAGATATCTTCGATGGCATCCTTGTGACGGTTGAAGGTAGTCCGGGCGAAAGGGACACCACCGCTCATCTCCGTGGAGATCCACTTCTCATTGATTTCAGACAAGGAGATGCTACCCGCTCTTCGGATGGTATTCACCAGCCAAATATATTCCTTGAACAATGTTGGAGTTTTCATAAGCGCTATATCTAGATTATCGATCAGAGTGAACAAAAAAGGAGGGAAGTCCATTCGCAGGACTACCCTCCCCATTATCATAGGTTAATTATTTGATTTTCACGACTTCCACAGTACCCTTCATGATAGAACCATCAATCATGACGACCTCATAGAAATAGACGCCAGGATCAGCCATATGACCTTTATGAGTACCATCCCAACCATTCTTACCCACGAATACCTTCTGACCATAGCGGTCATAGATTGTCACAGGGTGACGTTCCATGAAGTAGTCGTTCAAACCATCCTTATGATATGGCGTGAAGGCGGTCGGGATTCTCGTGATGACATCAACCTGGATCAAGCTACTAGCCGCGGAAGGGCAGACGCCATCATTAATGACCACGTAGTAGAGCGAGGTATCCATAGGTGTATCCTCGATATACGAATTCTCGGCAGTGCCAGAGAAGAGGTTTTCATCCTCCTCATCACCAAGTTCAATGCGTGTCGAATCATAGAAGAAATTATAATCGTAGTTCGAGGTCATATTGTCATAGAACTCACGGTCAAAACGTCCCACTACTCTGTACCACTCAGTGGAGAGGAAGTCATAGCCTGTCTTCAGTTTCAAAGTGACGGTCTCTCCTCTCCAGATACGCACTGGATTGCTTGGATCCGTCTCGACCAAGATGCTATCAGGTTGGTAACGTTTATGCACATCCAACAAAATAGAGTCATAGACGAACAAACGATCTTGTTTGAAGAGTTCGTACTTATCGACAGAACCGAAGAACTTGACGGAATCCTCCTTCGTTTTTCCACCGAAGTCATCGCCATCGCACAGCAAGAAGAGTGATCCGAGCGACGAAGTGGATCCGCATCGGTTCTCCATCACATATTGGAGGGAAGCCCCATTATGGGATCGTAACAGTTTGCCCATAACACTATCCTCCGACTCGAATGGAGTCTTGCCATCGAAGGTCCAGTATGAAGCAGTGGCAGTAGCGCCCATATCAGACTCACACTTGAGATAAGGGGCGAGATCCAAAAGATTACCCTCGCACTCCGAAAGCACAGCACTATTAAGGCGGACACGAGGTTTCTCCGCTATGTTGATATAAGCGGTAGCCGTATCCGAGCAACCCGTAGTGGTATCCATCGCGACGAACGTGTAATAGCCGCTTTGGGACTTCTTCGACAATGCGATCAAGGCTCTTTGGGCCTTCTCGACGCTACCGTAGCGGGAAATCGCCGCGTCGAATCGATAACGGTACGTATATGGGTTATCGCTGAACATCAAGTTCTTCTCATCGACCGAATCCCCCTTATAGTAATCGTAGCTGAACACACTTGGGAGCTGGCGAATCTTACCCGTACGCATTTGGTCGAGGATGAAGCCTCTCGCGAAACGCACATTTTGAGTAGACAACGAGAGCATGAGATCCTGCGACAAGCACGTATCCATATCATATGCCTCCAGCGAAACAATTGTGGCTGGCTGCTGCACAATCACAAAGCGAGAGAGGCTATCCTTGTTGCCGCACTTATCGATGGCATAGATCCAAACCGTTGTAGAGCGGTCGATATGCGTTCCCGCCTCCGGAATTTGGAGGATGGTGATATTATTGCTCTCCGTACAATCATCGGAAACAATATCACGCGCATCGATCGTCATATCAGGCACGCCAAAGATACAAGACTTGAAGTTCTTGGCGAGGATGGAATCGCGCCAACCCTCCGGAATGCTGAACGTAGGACCAGTCGTGTCACGAATAGAGATGGTCTGCACATATTCCGACTCATTACCGCATCGGTCGACCGCAACATATTTCCTAAAGATTTCATAATTGGAGTAATCGCACGCAGAAGGATCCTTGCCTCTATTGTTTGTTTCCGTAACTGTAACCGTAGGGTTAGGGTCGCAATTATCGACAGCCGACAAGGTCACTGCCGGGAAGATGTCCTGGGTACAAGAGAGCACCGTATCATGAACCGCTCCGACGATGATTTGAGGAGCGGACGTATCCTTCACCGTCACAATCTGTTGGCAATAGATGTCATTGTGGCGGAAGTCTTCCATGTGATAGGTACGCGTATAAACCATCTCACAGGAGTCACCCTCATAACGATTTTCGTAATGGAAGGTGTTCTCCAACATCTTCGTCTCATTGGTGAAATAACCGCCAGCAGCCTTGAATTCTGCATAAGTGGCATATGGTTCAGGGATTTCGTCGATGCAAGAGAATACTTTTCCGTCCAAATCAGACGGACATATCAAATCCTCGATCAACCAATCCTCGACGAGCACCACCTGAGAGCAGATGCGCTCATTACCGGAAGAATCCCTGAAGGTCCAAGTAATCGTCACAGGGTCACCCAAGGAGAAATTATCCTTCAAATCCTTACCGTCGCTTCTAGTACCCTCAGCGACAAGCAATCCGTCGCAAGCGTCCTTGATTGACGGGATCTCTAGTCCAACAGCCACGACCTCATCATACGAAACCTCCGTCTCGGAAACTGAAGTCATCGTGATACGCACCTTAAGGGTATCCTTCAACGTCTCGCACAAGAATTGAGGTGGGAAGGTATCCTTCACCACAACATTCTGCGGACAAGTCTTAGCGGTAACGCTATAAGGGCTTGTGAACGTCCAATCCACCACGGTGACGCCCTTCGGATAACGATCCATCAGAGCCATGTTGTCACGGCGGACGCCCACACCAGGAACATCCGTACCCGTACAAGAATCCTTAGCGACAGGAACATTAAGCGTGAGTTTACCCGTAGGCAATTCGCACTGATCCAATTCGAGGTAAAGAACAGTATCCTTCAAGGCGGAGCAGTCGAACACTGGCTCAGCCGTACCCTTCACGGAGACAGTCTGGTCGCACTCCTTCGCCACGGCGTTCAACAGAGAATCCTGGAATATCCAATGGATGGACAATATATCACCGACCTTAACGGAAACCTTATCCACGGAGAGGCATCCACCATCTGCGGAAGGAGAAGCGGACGTACCATCAGGAGAGAGCACGTTGCAGACATAAGCCCTACCATGCACCTCCGCATTCGTACAAGAGTCTATCGCCACAGGATCGCCCAAGAAGAGCTTCAGCTCCTCCGAAGAGACATCGCACAAGCCTGGCTTAGCCACCAAGACCGTATCCTTCAGCGTCGAACAATCGAACGCAGGGGCCACAGAATCCAGCACTAAAACACCTTGGGCACAAGTAACGACCTGTCCGAAGAAATTATAGTTCCAATAGATAGTGTCCGGTCCGACAGTGAAACTCTCGCCCATATCCTTGCCCGACCACCTTGTCAGCGTAGGCGTGATCAACGAATCGGAGCACAAGTCACGGACCTCAGGCACGCTGAAGTTGATTTCCTTCCAAGAGATTTCGCAGTCTGTAGCAGGGAGGATGATTGTCGTATCCGGCATATTCTTACAATCCACCGGCATCTTATTGATGTCACCCACCTGAACAACCGTGTAACAAGTATCCACGTTCTTGTACATGGTACCCGAATTATCCGTGAAGACCCAAGTAATAACCGTCACACCCGTACGGAAGGAGTCAGCGATTTGTCTGCCATCCGAGCGATAAGGAACACCCATGATTTTCTGCACGCCTGATTGCTCAGGGCAAGGATGCAAAGCGTACGGGGTCTCCAGTTTCACGGAAGTGAAGCACTCACCCTCCGCCACATCCACAGCGATAGTGTCTCCGTTCACGTCGGTACAGTGGAGATCCAATTCCTGTTTCGTCAGGATGGTTATATTTTGGATACAAGTATCAGCCAATGTTGAGTACGGGCTGATGAATACCCACTCGATGGAGGTAGTACCCACAGGGTATACACCATACAGTTTACCGCCGTCCAATCGTCTACCCACACCCTCGACAGAGTCGTTCGTACAAGCATCCAACGCATAAGGAGTAGTGATATACGTATTATCAAGCGTGGTGTCGCAACCCTCCACCAGAATTGGGTCATGTTGCAATGATTCACAATTGAATATCGGAGCTTGGTCACCCATCACCACCAAACGTTGCGAGCAAGTATCCGCCAACTCGTTTATCGTCTCGTCGATAAAGATCCAAGTGAGGATATGTTCACCGACAGGGACAAGGAAGGATGAGGCCTTGGTCAATTCCTGTCCATCCTCCATATAAACGCGTCCATCGATCTTCTGCTGGTTGCAGGCATCCTCAGCCTGTGGCCATGGGTTAGGAAGAGAATCGAACACTGCCTTAGCGTTAGCATAGCACTTGCCTGGAACGGCACGCACAACGAGCGGCTCTAGATTTTTACAATCATAGAGAGGAGCCATGCTATCCTTCACCGTGATCACCTGATCGCAGACGAACAACTGGCCTTGGAACGAATAGGTCCAACGAACCGTATCGATGCCGACAGTGAAATCTTCCGCCGTCACCGTTACGATGGTATCTGCTCCCACCACAGAAGTGACAGCGGTCAAGCTCTTGCCGGAGGACCTCGTCACAACCGGGTCTATAATCTCGTGGGAGCATAGATCCACAATGCCTGGAACATTGATATTCATCTCTTTCCAAGAGATTTCGCAGTCGTCAGGGCTTAAGCGGTACACCATGTCAGGGAAGTTCTCACACTTGACAGGCATCTCGTTCACGTCGCCGACACGTACCCATTGCGAGCAGGTCACGGAATCGTTCACCAACGTATGCGAAGGATCGATGAAGGTCCAGACAATCTCAGACAAACCAATGTAGAAGGCTGAGTCCATAGACATGCCGAACTTTCTAGAAGGAACGCCCCAAATGGTATCCACGCCAGACTCCGCCGGACAAGGATGGAGCGCGAACGGTCTCTTAATCTTTTCCCTCACCTTGGAAGCATCCACGGTACATTCGCCCTCCTTCACATCCACCTTGATGGTATCCTTATTCAAGGCGTCACAATCGAATATCATATCCAAAGAAGTACGCACCTCGACCGACTGCACGCAAGTATCCGTGATGGCCTTCGTGAAGTCCGTGAATGTCCACTGGATCGTCGTATAACCCAAGTTGAACGCAGCGTTGAGAGGTTTGTTATCGGAGCGGACACCAACGCCCACCCTCCAATATTCAGGGTCGTTTTCGTCGACGATACAAGGATCAGCCACCCTCGGCGTATCGATCACGAACGTCAACGGGTCGGTAGGACCGCAATCGTCCAATGTGTCACGACGAGTAGGTGTAAGCTCATCGCAATTGAGGTCGAAATGCTTATTGCCCAAGATGGTCACCTTCTGGTCGCACCACAACGTGTCATGCAGGTTCCATGGGCTTACGAACATCCACTTAATCTGCGTATAACCCGTAGGGAATGGAGCGGTCATCGACAAGGAATCGGAGCGGAAACCAATAGCCTCGAACTCACCTCCGAAGCCCGAAAGGACCGCACAGGAGTCTAACGCGACAGGGGTCCTCAAGCGGAGACTATCCGCAATAATGGCGCACTCACCTTCCTGCGCATAAGCGACCGTATCCTTTATGGTATTACAATCGAAATCTATATCATTCAAGTGGGAAGGCAAGATGTACTGCGGACAAGTAGTCTTGTTACCATCCTCATCAATAAAGAGCCACAGCAATTTGTAGGTGATACCGACAGACATGGTGTAGTTTTCAGGGAGCTCCATATTACCGTTTAATGTCAACACACCCGGCACGGAGTCACCCGCACAAGCATCCCACGCCTTGTATGCCAGTTTATCCAACACATCACGTTTCAAATTACCGAACTCCACTTCGCAATCACCCTTGTAGGCCTCTGGGCGAAGCGTGTCAGGGTCAATCTTATCGCAATCGAAATAAGGAGGAGTGAAGTCGTGTACAGTCACGCTCTTCTCACAGAACACCTGATTGCCGGACTGATCCGTGAAGGTCCAACGCAACAACGTCTTTCCTTTCGGGAAGACATCCTCGTCCCACTTCTTGGTGACACCATCCGCCACCCGTGTCGAGTCGTACCGATAGCCAAGTGTATCACCCGCCGCACCAATGACAATCGTTGAATCGATGAAGAAACGTTCAACGACAGGAGTCATCCAAGTGAGACCCAGACCCGAGCGATAGTCATCGCACTCGTCATAAGCCTTTGGTTCACGGATGTAAGCCTTCACATTAGCCGGGTCGATGGCACAGATATCACCATCCACCGTCAAATGGATTTCCGGATCCACGTCACAATCCTCCAAGACAGGCAAGATGGAATCATTCACCGTCAGAGCCATCGTACATGTATCCAGGTTACCACCCTTATCCTCGTATATCCAGAGGAAGGTATGGGTACCGACTGGATAAGTCGCATCCTTCAGTTCGTCATCATAGTAGACGAGGGAGGTGCCGTCAGGAAGGTATACCTTCGCCACGACAGTCGGATACAAATCACCATCGCAAGGATCGACCATCTTCATCTGCTCCAACGTAGGCAGTTGCAGCTCATCATAAGTGACTGAGCAGACCGTCTTCGCCGACACTTCCTTCGTAGGAGGAGGGCAAACACCTGACGGATCAGGAGGAGTAGTATCCACTATGGTCAATTTTTGGGAGCACTCTATCGCATTGCCTGAGAGGTCGACGAACACCCATATAATGGTGTACGAAGTGTCCTTCTTGAACGAGTCATAGAGATTCAACAATGAAGCTCCGTCAGGAGACAAGACATAAGGCACACCAGCGATATCTCCGTCACAATCATCGATAGCGGTCTGCGTTCCGAGCGAAGCCTTCACCTCTGCTTGAGAAGCCGCACACTCATCCGCAGGCAATTCGATCACAACCTCCGGCATCTTGAAACAGTTCTCGAACACAGGAGCGGTACGGTCTTCCACCACCACGTTCTGTTTACATACGGACTCATTGCCCTTAGCATCCTTGAACACCCAAGTGATGACCGTCGTGCCTCTTGGATAAGGATCATTGAAGACATCCTTCCCGTCGCTGCGGGTACCCTCTCCAGGGATTGGTTTGCCCGTAGGAGAACACTTATCATCTTTTGCGTATGGTATATCCAAGCCTGCGGCCATAACCGTCTTCGCGGAAGCCTCACAATTCGTCTCGGTCTCCACCACGATGTCCTTCAACAAAGAACAATCAACGACAGGTCCGGTAACATCCTCGACCGTGATAACCTGCTCGCAAGTGCTCACATTACCCGAAGCGTCCGCCACGAACCACGTCATGGTCGTCACACCGATTCCCAAAGGATCGGTCAGGGCAGATTCCGCGGAGATATTGTAGTTGTTCCAGTTCCTGTTCCATGTGATGGTGAAGTCATTCGGATCCACCGAGCAGTTATCCCTTGTCTTGAGATCCGCCACGGTCGGTTTCTTGAACCAAGGTATCTCCTCTACCGGAGTCACACACTCCTCGTTGGCAGGGAAGGTACCCGTCTTGTTCCAATCACCGCAATCCAGAATTGGAGGAATCGTATCCACCACGGTGATATGCTGAACGCAACTGTCTTGTTGCAAGCCATCCTTCTCGTTTTGGAAACGGTAAACCACGGTATACACACCTTTGGTCAATGTCTGGTTCAACACCACGTTGTCGAAGTTGTTCTTCACCTTAACATTGGCATACTTACACGTATGGAAGAAGTTGTTACACTCATGGGCATTGCCCGAACCTCCATAGAAACGGGTATAGATGACACGCTCAGGAGCGACATCCTCACTCCTATAAGGGTTCTCCACCAATGCGACGCGGGCGCCCGTGGAATCGAGCAACTCGATCTCGAACGGATAACCCGTATATTCCACCACCGTGGTCAACTTATCCGATGAGGAGAGGATTTTCTCCTTCGGATCAGCCGGCGCATACGCACTAGACCAAGCGTTCCATGTGTTGTGTTCAGAATCCTTGAACAGATCCCAATCGTTCATGTATTGGCCGCACAGATAATCGATATTGAATTCCTGCGTCTTCCCTCCTATTGTAGCCGAATGGACTCCATTCAGGCCGGACAAATTATTCGGGAAATATTGCGCAGCCACAGTACACTCCTCATCAAAATGGAGACCCTCGATCACCTTATAGCGGAAGTTGAACCAAAGGCCCTCCTGATTGACAGGGATTTTAGCGGTAGGCACGGATGACTTATTCAATTGGAAGTTCACCTTGCAGTTCTCGTCGACATAAACCACCACATCATTCGGACAAGAATCCGGGATAGGCGTCGTACCTGCCGTCACGATGATGCTCTGCGAACAGGTTGCCTCATTGTTGCTCTCATCGATGAATCTGAAGTCGATAGTGGTAAGACCCACATAGAACTTATGATCCTCCAACTGCTTAAGGTTTTTGATCTTCTCTGTCTTTTCATTGCCTTTCTCGTCCGGTCCGGTGAGGGTCACATCCACGATGATGTCACCGTCGCAGTTGTCCACCACCTCACTTGGTGAGATGAGGCGGATAATGCCAGATTCGAAAGCAGACGCCAGCGTGCCTTTATAAGTGACGGACGTTGCGGCAGGTCCCACACCCTCCTTAATCACCACAGAGTCCTTCGACGCATAGTCCAGATATTCGAATCCCTTGTTCAGCGGTTTGTAGGAGTTGGCGGTTACGCGGACAGTCTCCAACGAAGAGCAATCGAAGGACGGAGACTCCGTGTCCCGCACCGTGAACTCACGTGCGCAATCCTCGTAGATACCAGTGCTCCGATCGTTATTCTTGTAGAAACGCCAAACCACCTCATAAGTCTCGTCGATGTCGAAGATGATGTCGTCGAACTTCGAAGTCGGCACCTCCTCCAAATCCGGGTCCGCCACATTGCGGTAGAAGAATACCGGTTGGTATACTATCGTAGAGTCGGAGCACAAACCCTTGGCGGAAGGCAACTCCTTCAGTTGGGCGATCAACGCATTCATGGAGAGACCGCAATAGCCAGGTTTGTTCGACACGTCTCCGATACTGTTCGACGGACAGAAGACCTGTGGCTTGTGGTCATCGATCACATGGATAGGCTGCAGACAGTACGCCGAATTGCCGGAGGCATCGGTGAACTCCCACAGGATGTAGGTTGTACCCACCTTATAATTGTCGTTCAGACCCACTCTCGTATCAAAGAGGGAGAAGTTAGGGTTTGTCGTCGATGGTTCGGTGACAGGGTTGTATGCCCTACCCTTGTATACGCCCGTAATCGTGCCATCCACACCGTTCTGATCCAACAATTTAGGAGCGGAGATGGTAGGCAACGTCACCTCGTCATAGCCAGGTTTGGCCTCGCAACCATCCTGGATCGTCAGACGGGTCTCGTAGGATGGGATATCCTCACACTTGACATTCGGAGGAGTCACATCCTGCACCTTGATCGTCTTCGTACAGAACGCCGCATTGTCGCAACCGTCTATCACCGTGTAGACAACGGAGCCTGCGCCCGCAGGCAAATTGACCGTACGGTTCAAGCGATCGAATTTGGACTTTCTCTCCTCAAACGTCTTCTCTATGTTAGCGCCCGACTTCGGCACGTAATGCAACTCGATGCGAAGCAACGGGTCGGTCTCACAACCTGCGGTGTAATCAGGGAAATCCAGTTCCACCGACTTGGTCTTTTCCTTCGCACCCAAAACAAAGTTGTCCAGATCAGGGAGGGAGCTACAATCGATGGTAGGCTTCTCTATCTTGCCCAGTTTCCATGATTGCTCCGCTGTGCTAGGGCAGCCCACATTCTTGATCTGTACGGTAACGGAGACCTTATGGTTTTTGTATGATCCATTACAAGACCCCAACGCAGGGAAATCCACCGTGGCGGAGTTCGTCTGGCCTTTCGCACCATCATTCCAAGTATACAAATAGTCGTTTTGATACTTGGAAGAGAATCCTTCTTTCCGGTTCGCGATCGCCACCACCGTCTGGTTACGGTCGGTCGGGCAAAGTTCCACTTCAGACTGGTTCAGAGGATCCGTTCCCTCTTTGATGATTTGGATCTGAGGGGTACGATAGACATTGAATGTGGAGGTGATCGGGGTTCCCGTCAACACCTCGTATTTCGTGACACCATCATCAGCAGTCCTCACCTGCACTGGTTGTACGGTCACCGTATAGGTTCCCTCCTCCGCCTCGGCGTTCAGGACAAGGTTGACCTTTCCGCCTCGCGTGTCAGGGATCAAGTCTCCACCCGTGAAGGAAAGTTTATCACTACCGAACTTCTCACCGCGAGGAGTAACAAATGACCAAGTATATTTCACATTCTCGTTCGCATCCAACGGGTAAACGGAGAACATACCGTCCTCCCTAGCGTTCGGCACACAGAACGGATCTGTAGGCAAATTAATCTTTGTAGGTTGAACCGGCTCACAATCCTTACCTGTCACCACGAAAGGAATCTCCACCGTGTATCTGGAACCATCGCCATGAGAACCATTCGCCCTCACTCGGTAATTCTTCTTTCCGATGAAATTCACAGGGATTTCAACACGTTGCTTGCCTTGGTATTGATCCGAAAAGCCACCTACTGTCACAGACTGCCATCGTCCATTTTCCTGCACTTCCCATACATACGTCGCATCCTTCGGGAAACCTGCGGCATTGATGACCGCATTGTCTCCGATACAGACCGCACCGTTATCCATACAAATACTCTCCACCTCGGCGGAGATGTAGTCGATGGCCGTCTTCATACAAGAATTACTCCACTGCTGGAACTGAGGATAAAGGACAAACTCTTCCTGGTTACCCAAGAACTGACCATAGAAAGTCACCTCAATACGGAAATACTTCACGTTCGATGCCGTAGCAAGAACTGAATACTGTCCATTACCAATAATCGTATTGTCCAAATGGCCTCTTTTCCCATAGCTGTACGTTCCAATCTTCTGATTGTTCGCATCGTTATAGACCTCTATATCAATCGCATTGTAGGAGTCGTTACCGAAGTCCGTACGGATGTTCATCATCGCACGCTCCAAAGAAGACCGGTCGTTCGGACAACCAGAAAGATCCACATATAGGCGCATCACGAAGCGATAGTATTTGTTTGCGAAATAACGCCTAGGGAAACCGAGTTTGAAAGGCGTTCCATCCGAACAATTGTTAGGACGGAAGACATAGTAGTAGTTATTATACGGATCAGCGTCCGGGTCACGGTCCAAATAAGGGACCTGCCCCGCATAGGTCCAGTTCCGTTGAACTTCACCCTCTCCGCAATTCCTCCAGAAACGGATATTGTTGTCTTGGAAATAGGATATCAAATTACCCGGAGGGGTGCTTCCCCAGTTGATTGAACTAGGGTTGCCGTTGGTAGGGTTAAAGTCCGTTCCGAGGAAATAGTCGCCCGTCGACGTGGTGTGACACACCGCCTCGCATTCGTTGCTCACCGATACGGAGACCGTGTTACTCTTCTGCCCCGGATTCGTCTGGTTAACCATGTAATACGAAACCGGTCTGTCGCCCATGTCCAACACGCACTTGATCAAATGCGTCGTAGGATCCTCCACCGCAGTCACATTCGCTTTCGACCATGAAGAACCGCCATTGTACGACACGAACACATCGGCCGCCACGAGTTGATTAGGATCCGAATTTTTGAATCCGCTTCCCGTCAAGACGATCGGTTCCCCCACGCAGGCCTTACCCCCAGTTGTGGAGCCATCCACCGACAAGGTCTGCGCCCCTGCGGCAGCGGCAACAAAAGAGAAGAAGGAGAGCGCGAGAACACGACTCCGAAGAATAGAAAACGTTTTATGAAAAAGACGCGTTTGTTTTTGTTCCATACAAAAATTCACTTTATTCATTTCAATACACCCGATGCCGTACCGCACTCACTATCCTACAAAGGCGGAACGACCTGACTTTACATACAATCAAGCACTCATTACAAGCACCCATTTCATACAGTGCATCAAACACTCTCCTCACCACCGGTTTTCCATGGTTATAACGAAGCGCCACGACACACTTATTCGACAAAAATAATTATTTAGAACCAAACAAAAAATTTTTTCATGTAAGATTATACACTAATCACTGTTTTTTTCGACAAAAAAGGTGGATAAAAAGGCTCAATTCCGCACAAAATCGTTCACGCGCTCCTTCAACGTGACATATGCGGCATAATTCAGATGGAATCCGTCAGGCGTACTATAGTGCGGGTCCAACAACCCCTCGGGCGTAACGAACTCCTTGGACATGTCAATGCAAGGATAACCATAGCGGGAGGCGATCGACCTCACGAAAATATTCAGGGCATTCACCTTCTGCGTCATCGCAAGGTTCAACTCGTTGCTTCCCTGCCGTCCCATCGGCAACACGGTCATCAGCACAATCTCCGTCGAAGGGAAGCGCTCCTTCAGCCGGGCAACCAACCGCTCATACTCCTGCGATATTTCGCCCACCTCGGCACCATCCAACAACTCCTGTTCCCCGTACATCAGGAAGAACTTCCTCGGAGAAACATCCTTGAACAACATATCCAACCGATTGTTTTCCTCCTGAAGGGTGTTGCTTCTGAACGCCAACGTCTTACAACGCTCATTCGCCAACAACATGGACCAATTACATGCGCCTAAACGGACCTCACCCATAAAGACGATGTCATCATCGTTCACCTCCATCAGAAAGGCAGGCGCGACACTTTTTTCCGGCGAAATGGCAACCCGCCGCACATTTTCCTCTCCCTTGGAGAAATGTCCGTACAAGCACACACCCGTCAGCACAACGTTCAGCGCCAACGAGGCAATCAGTAAAAACCTGTTATTCTTCATGTCTATAAATTCAAAGGGATATCAGGAGCAAAGCGTGTATCAAAATCGCACCGTCACATCCTCCTATTCCAAAAGATGCACGGACATGCATGTGGAGACGCACCCTTCAGCCGCCATCCACATTCTGATACACACTCCGCGAAGTTCCCCAAAAGCGGATCAGCAAGAGAGGATCTTCAGCACCTCCATCAACTGATAGTCAAATGGCTTATCATCCTTGATGGCCTTGGTAAATGGCACATAAACGATCTTATCGTCATCGACACCCACCATGATGTTACGTTGTTCCTCCAGCAATGCGTCGATGGCAGCGGCACCCAAACGGCTCGCCAGAATACGGTCATGCGCCGACGGAGTACCTCCTCGTTGAATGTGTCCCAAAATGGTGATTCGAGCATCATACTCAGGATGGTTCTTCTTCAAACGCTCCGCGATACCCACAGCACCGCCCGTCAACTCGCTTTCAGCCACGATAACGATACTACTGTTCTTCGACTTACGGAACCCACGTTGGATCAGTGCCTCCAACTGGTCCTCTCCCGTAACTATCTCCGGGATGATGGCCGCCTCGGCACCAGAGGCCAATGCGGAATTGATAGCGAGGAAACCTGCGTCACGACCCATCACCTCTATAAAGAAGAGACGTTCGTGGGAATTGGCGGTGTCGCGGATCTTATCGACCGCATCGACGATCGTGTTCAAGGCGGTGTCGTAGCCGATGGTGTAATCCGTTCCGCACAAGTCGTTGTCGATGGTGCAAGGCACACCGATGACCGGCACGTTAAACTCCTGCGCAAAGATGCGGGCACCCGTGAAAGTACCATCGCCTCCCAGCACGACCAAGGCGTCGATCTCTTCCTGTTGCATGGTCTCGTATGCCTTCTTACGTCCCTCCTCGGTCATGAACTCCTTACAACGGGCCGTACGCAGGATGGTACCACCCTGCTGGATGATGTTGCTCACGCTCTGAGTCTGGAACTCATGTATCTCGTCCAAGATGAGTCCACGGTAACCACGGTATATACCCTTCACCTTAATTCCACGGAATATGGCGGCACGCGTCACGGCACGGATGGCCGCATTCATACCAGGAGCGTCACCTCCAGACGTCAAGATTCCGATACAGTTTATTTGATACTTCATAATGTTTGTGTATAGTGCTTAGTAATAACTCTGATATTGTTCAATTCTCCGCTTCAGGGCCTCCATCAGCCATTTCGGTGTTGAGGTGGCGCCGCAAATGCCCACCGACTTCACACCCAGGAATATGGTGTAGTCCACATCCTCCAGGTCGGAGACCATGTAGATGTTCGGATTCACCTTCCTGCACTCATCGAAGAGCACTTTACCGTTCGAGCTCTTCTTTCCGCTGACGAAGAGGACCAGTTCGTGTTTCGCCACAAAATTAACGATCTTCGGAATACGATTGGCCACCTGTCTGCAAATTGTGTCGTTGTACTCGAACTTACATCCAGGCTTCACCCGTTCACCGATAGCCTCAACGATATGGTTGAACCCCTCGATGGATTTTGTGGTCTGGGAAAACATTTTGATATGCTTGGAGAAATCTATCTTGTCAAGATCGGACAGGCCCTCCACCACAACGGCGGACCCCTCCGTCTGCCCCACCAAGCCGTTCACCTCCGCATGACCGTTCTTGCCATAGATGACGATTTGCGTGTCGGCCGGGTCCGACTCCTCATAAGCTTGTTTGATTTTCTTCTGGAGGTTCAACACCACAGGGCATGTGGCGTCGATTATCTCAAGGTTATTCTCCTTCGCATACTGGTAAGTGGAAGGAGGTTCGCCGTGCGCCCTGAAAAGGACCTTCTGATCGCGCAGGTTCAGATAGGTGTCACGGTCGATGGATATCAGACCCTTCGAGGAGAGGCGTTCCACCTCCATGCTGTTGTGGACGATGTCACCCAAGCAGTAAAGTCTCGGGGTGCGCGTCAATTCCTCTTCAGCCTTCTTGATTGCGGTGACCACACCGAAACAGAATCCCGAATTGTCGTCAATCTCAATAATCATTTTACTCTTTCATTGAATATATCGAGCAACCACTTTCTTTGCTCCTCGATGGTCATCTCGCCGTTATCCAATTCGATGGCGTCTTCCGCCTTCCGGAGAGGGCTCTCCGCGCGGGTCATATCCAAATGGTCACGTTGTTTCACGTTTTCCAGGATATCCGCATAAGGCTCCTCCATCCCCTTCCGCTTCAGCTCGTCGTACCTGCGTTGCGCCCTGATTTCAGGTGAGGCCGTCAGGAAAATCTTCAGCTCCGCATCAGGGAAGACCACAGTGCCGATGTCGCGTCCGTCCATCACGATGCCCTTGTCCTTGCTATACGATTGCTGCAAGGCGACCATCGCACGACGGACGAAACCGATGGAACTGACGATACTGACTTGGTTAGAGACCGCCAAAGTGCGGATCTCGTCCTCTACATTCTCCCCATTCAAATAAGTCTCGTTGCGTTGGGTCTCCTCGTTGAACTTGAATTCGATGTGGATATCACCAATCCGTTCGCGCAGGGAATCCTCGTCCACCACACCGTTTTGTATCAATCCGTTTCTTTGACAGAAGAGCGTGACGGAACGATACATCGCCCCGCTATCCACATAAGCATAGCCCACACTTTTCGCCAGATCCTTCGCCATCGTGCTTTTCCCACATGACGAAAAACCATCTATGGCCACAATAATCCGTTTCATTTCTTTCTGAATTTTTCTAGATTCGCCGTCAGGGACAATGTGAAAGTATTCGCCGCCGGAGCATAGAGCGAATAGGCGAGGTCAAGGGAAAAGGCATACACCTTAAGTCCCGCACCGAACGAGAAGCCGTTACCTCCTCTCGAATCGGACAATGCGAACTCCCTTTTCCTACGATGGTTATAAGCCATCTCCAAATAGAAATTCTTGCCCAACAAGACATCCACGCCGAATATCAGATGGCGGAAGAACATATCACCTCCCTTGATTTTGTTCGCGTCAGGCTCCTCTCCCACCACATCTTTCCGTTTCACCTGTCTATAGAAATCCAAGTTCCAATCATTCAATCGGTCGTAAGTGACCGAGAAGCGGAACGGAGCATGGGCAAGCTCCTTCGAGAAGCCGAGCTGCAGGTTGAAAGGCAACTCCTCCCTTTTGTCCGAAGCGTAGTACTTCACGAATTGCACACCATAGTTGCGGGCGACGATACCCGCCGAGAATAATCTTTCCTTGTTGTAATAATTCAAACCGACATCCACAGCCAATCCGAAGCTGCTGTAGTCTTCGATATGGGAATAGACAGGCTTGAGGGAGACACCCAATTTAATGTTCGCGCCCAAATAGCGGGCATAGCTCATGCGGAAGCAAAAATCACCCGCCTTGAACTCGTCCGTAGGGTTGCCGAACTCGTCGTACCCCTGGAATTCACCATATCCCAAGAAGAAAACGCCCACCCCGAAGAAATTAAGGCTATCCGGAGTGTAGGCATATGCGAGCGATGCGGCGTTCGCATCGTCTATGTAGTTCAAGTAAGTAGCGGAGACTTTATTATGCACATCCGAGGAGAGCAATGCAGGATTGACATGCGCCATGTTCACATCAGCGGCCTGCAAGGAGACGTTCTCGCCACCCAAACCCGCCAATTTGGCGTCATACGATAAGTTCAAGAAATGGTAAACACCCTCGCCCGCCCCCGCTTTCGCTAAGAAAGGCAGCACAATGCAAGAAAAGAGGAGCAACCACAGTTTCTTCCCCACTATATTTGTTCTTCCCGTCATACAAAATTTTTTCGGGTTCAAATATAGTTATTTTTTGGGTAACTACACATCCTTGCACAAAGGAATTTTTATGTAAAACGTTGTACCCACCTCCAGTTCAGACTCGAAAGTGATTTCCCCATGCGCGGCATCGAGCACACTTTTCACGATGGCCATGCCCAGTCCCATGCCGCTGGTCTTCGTCGTGAAATTCGGTATGAACATCTTTTGGCGGGCCTCCTCCGAGACGCCGCAACCATTATCCTCAATGGAGATCAACGCATAGCCGTCTTTCTCCTCGAAAGTCACATTCACGGCGCCGAAGGTCTCCTCCGGTATGGATTGTATCGCATTGCTGAAAAGGTTCGTGAACATCTGCAGGGTATGTTTCTCGTCCATCATCACATAGGAATGCTCGAAACCGTTCTTCTCCAAAGTGAATACCACGCCATCCTCGTTGTTCTCGAATAGGGAGACCACTTGTTCCAGTTTCTGGAGAATATCCACTTTCTCCAGTTTAGACTCGGAGGCCTTGGCGAAGGAGGAGAACGATGTAGCGATGTCCGCCAACGTGTCGATCTGCTCGATCAGGATATCGCAGGACTTATCGAAATAGGCGTCAAAGTCCGCCGAGTTCATCCGTTTCTTCCGCTGGCACTGCTGCACGCAGAGCTTCATCGGGGTCAGCGGGTTCTTCACCTCATGGGCGATCCGGCGCGCCATGTCCCGCCATGCGAAGTCCCTCTCCGACTCCACCAGTTTCTTGGCGCTCTCCTCCAACTGCCCCACCATTTTGTTGTACTGGCGCACCAAGTCACCCAACTCATCCTTGGAATCGTACCGGATCATGGAGTTCTCGCCCGTCAGGCGGACCTCCGCGAAACGCTCGGTCAACATGGACAACGGCTTCACCGTCCGCCTATTGAGCAACCAGATAATGATGATGGAGAAGACCATCACGAAGAGGTAAATGTCCACAATGACCACCATGATGTTGAACAATTGGGTCTTCACGTGGTAATAGTTCCAGATGGATACCAGTTTCAAGTAGCCGACGCACTCGTTTCGGTTGTTGTACACCGGCACATAGTTGGAGTAGCAATCCATTCGTCCATACTTCTCCAGCACGTAGAGTTCCTGTATCTGGCAGAACTTCATCCGAGGGTTCATGAGGATCATACGCATCCTGTCACGTGGGGTGACAATAGGTCTGGAGCAGGAAAAGAGTTTCCCCTCCGTATCGTAAAGGTAGACATCCATCTGATAGAAATCGGAGACGTTCCGGACATACTCATCAAGTTCCTTCTGGTGGCTCGACATCTTCGTCGAATAGCCTATCACATCCTGCAGATTATGTTGGGCGACGTAGGATTTGTCGCGCATATCCGTGTGGTGGGTCTTCTCATACTGTCTGGAGAAGAACGGGAAAGTGACCGCCGACAAAATGAAGAACGAAACGACCATAGGGAAGATGAAAATCGTCTGCATGGTGGCCACGAAAGAACGCTTGCCGTCCTGTTTCCTCCGACGGACATTATTGTAGAAGAAATAGCAAAGCGAAACGAACAAATATATCGAGAAGAGGAAGGTGACGAAGATGACATAGACATAGCTCTGTCTGTCCGGCACACTCGTGACAGCATAGATGTCACCATCCTCCAAATAATAGACATAATGGGTGTAACCGTTTCCCTTCATCATGAAACTAGGCTCCTCTCCGTCCGACACATACGGGCGAGGCAACCAGTGTGAATTGGCCGGATATCGGAAGATACCGTCGGAGTAGCACAACGCCGAACCGCAATACTTGGCCAAGGAATACTCCACCCCAATCTCCTTCTTGTTGCGACGAGGAACGGACAATCCATGTATCTCGCGGGAAAGACGTGGGTATAACTTGATGTAGAGGGTGGACTCCCCCATAGGAAGGATGCCCAGGAACGAAACAGAGAAAGCCTCATCCGCGCAAGCATAGAAATGGGAGCCGGGCTCCAACACCCGAAAAGAACGCTTCACCTCGTCAAACGAGTCGTAGGAGACAGCGCCAAGGCCCGCACGCCATAGGCTCAAACCCTTCTGGTTTTCATTCTCAATCTGAACCCGTATATTGTACGATTCCTTGAACACCCGCAAATACGTGTCCGTAAGATGGGTCAAGGCGAGCGAATCACGGAGCGGATCATCAGAATTGACCAAACCGGACAAGACAGAATCCCCAAAGATGTACGGATCATAGTCCTTCAGCACAATCTCAGCGATAGGGTCTTCCCTCACACAGTTGTTCAGTGCGACATCCTTCGCCATCTTCCCATATTCCGAAGTACACTTCCTTTCACTGTGCCAATAGGCGAGAACAACGATGAAGTTCACCAACATGAACGAAGTGATGACCGTCTTCACGAACATATTCAATTTTAAGAAGATATCCCCCAACTCCACATAAAGGATTATCAAGGAGGAGAAGAGGAACAAACAACCATCCGTCCATGACAGGAAGTAGACGAACAACGCCGCTCCGACGGCCGTCAGCACAAGATGCGCCAACAGAATGGCACGGACATTCGAGCGCGCCGCATACAAGACCCTGTACTTATCCAAACATTCGTACAGCAGGTATGCCCATAGCATCATCAGCAGAACGGAACAGATGGACATCCTATTCACCTCCTGAATGGATGGGAGCGCAAGATTCACGTTGGAATCATAGACCAAACTGAGGATATAGATGTACAAGGCGGAAAACGCGACAAAGACAAAGAACTTCAGGAACAAGATAAAGAAGAACGACTGGAACCAAGAATCACGCTTCACCACATTCTTGGGCAACGACAGGTTCCGTCGCAGGATGATAAGGAAACCGCCCAAGAATAGCGCATAGACAAACAGATAGTCCGCGGATGGCGCGAACGCCGACGAATACGACAACGCATCCGAAAAGCGCCGGAAAAAGACGGGTGGCACATGGAGCACCGAAACGGCATACATCATGGCGGGGAAGAAGAGGCAAACCCCTATCCAAACCAAGGTGTGCTGCTTACGGGACTTCAATTCGCTCCACCTCAACAATGAGTCCGCGAAGAAGAACAAAGCCCCAACACCCACTACCCAAAAGAAGACGGATATGGCGAACAACAAGGCATTCCCTTCATACAGCGGCACCCGTTGGATGGAGAACAAATAGTTTCCCGAACCTGAGAATATGGGGGAGAAGCCCTCCTGCTGGACCTCGGAGACAATCACGCTCCCCGGCAGATCGAACGATTTGGCGAATGAGTTCCAGCTGCTATTCTGCTTCTGCGAATAATTCTCCTTTATCTTTATCAGAGCCACGCATCGATACTCCCTGAAGAAAGTCTGCATGGCAACCATGCACATATTGTCGGAACGGACAAAAACACTCTTCTCCAGGTCAAAATCAACATCCGCCTGCGCCCCCGCGACATCCCTACTCCAGAACAACAACGAGTCACCTTTGTAGACATGGAAATCCACCTCGTTCTTCTCCGACTCGTCATACAAAGACTCCTCGTTATAGATGTCAGACAACCGTCCCTCCGCAATCTTCTTACGGATACGCTCCATCCACGCTTTCGAGAAGTCCTCCTTCCCATAAAGGCAGTTCTGGAACGCTTCGACATCCACGCTTCTGAAAGAATCCTTGAAATACAAGCTTTGGGTAAATGTACCTAAAACGAAACACACCAAAGCCAAGGCAAAGGAGAAAAACAGATATCGTCTTTCCTTTGTCGACAGCAGTTCGCCCACCCTCTTTTTAACGGCTCCAAACGGAGATGTCAGGTTCGTCAGATCCATTACCACATTACACCGGTATGAAAAACAACCCAAAGCTTAGACCGGCTCAAGGCAAAAATAAACATTTTTTCTTTCCCTTTTTATTTTTTATAGGAAAATATAAACAAAAATTACCGCATACGAGATGGAGGACGCTAAAAAAGTCAATTTTTTCAGCGTCCTCCGTCCCCAAACGCCCCATATGGTTGCATCAAAACATTTCTATTTGTCAATAAAGCGGCCACTAGCCTTCCCTTGCAGATAGGCGTCGGCCACAACGAGGGCCGCCATGGCATCCACGATCGGCACCGCGCGAGGCAACACACAGGCGTCATGTCTTCCCCTAGCCTTGTAGGTGACAGGGCATCCCTCCGTATTGACGGACTCTTGGTCCCTCAGCAACGTGGGCACAGGCTTGAAGGCAACCCTGAAATAGATGTCCTCCCCGTTGCTGATACCCCCTTGCACACCTCCGGAATTGTTGGTGCGGGTACCCACAGAGCCATTCTGCCTACGTTCGAATATATCGTTCAACTCGGAGCCCCTCTTTGAGACACCATCGAAGCCACAGCCATATTCGAAGCCCTTCACAGCGTTGATGGAAAGCATTGCGCCCGCCAGTTTCGCATGGAGTTTCCCGAACTGAGGCTCGCCCAATCCGACCGGACATCCCTTGATCACACAAGAGATGATTCCTCCGATTGTGTCACCCTCACCCTTCACCTTGAGGATTTCCTGCGCCATACGCTCGGCGGTCTGCGCATCAGGGCAACGGACCGCATTGGAGTCAATGGATTCAAGGTCTAATGACTGGTAAGGAAGATGGAGGGCGACATCCCCCACCTGGGAGGTATACGCATAGACACGCACACCGATGCGGCGCAACAAAAGCTTCGCGAAGGCACCGCCAGCCACTTGGGCGATGGTAGTACGGGCGGAAGCCCTTCCTCCACCGGCATAGTCACGGATGCCATACTTCATCTGGTAAGTATAGTCCGCATGGGAAGGACGGAAGATATCCTTCAGTTCGGAATAATCGCTCGAGCGTTGGTTCTCGTTGCGCACCTCGAAGGCGATAGGCGTACCCGTCGATTTGCCTTCAAACACACCCGAGAGGATCTCCACACGGTCACCCTCCGCACGCGCCGTCGTCAAGGCGGATTGCCCAGGGCGACGTCTGTTCAGCTCAGACTGAATGAACTCCACGTCCACATCGATGCCAGCCGGGAAACCGTCCAACACGCCACCGATGGCGACACCATGGGACTCCCCGAAGGTAGTCAGCCGCAATATGTCTCCGAAAGTATTCATTTCCACAGATTAATGACAACAGTGACCTTCACCACATCCGCCGCCGCAATCGCCAGCGGAGTCTCCGCCACAACCGCCACAGCTACCACAACCGCCGCCACAATGAGGATTCAAGACCACAGCGATCTCCTCCTCCGTAGCGTCACGGAGTTCCAACACCTTGCCCTTGAAGTTCAGGTTCTCTCCAGCCAACGGATGGTTGAAGTCCACCTTCACCTTATCCTTACCTATCTTGAGGACGATACCATTGATATGCTGTCCGTCCGCATTGATCATCTCCACAATCTTACCCTCCTGCACATGCTCGTCGTCGAACACACCATCACCGTTGTAGAAGATCGTACGGTCAAGGTCAACGACCATAGCCTCGGAATACTCACCGTAAGCATCCTCGAAAGGAATAGTGAAATCGAACTTGTCCCCCAGTTTCAAGCCACGAAGGTTCTCCTCGAACTTCTCCAGCATCATACCCAGACCGCAAGTAAACTTCAGAGGAGCCTCAGCAGGCGCAGTCTCCCACAATTCAGGTTTTCCGTCCTCTCCCTCCACATACAGCTCGTAAGAGACGGCCACAAATTTTCTGTCTTCAATTACCATAAAAAAATATTTGTTAGATGAGTCATTCCCCTTTCGGGCATCGACCCAGATTTATACAACTTAAAAAAGCGGGGGCCGTTCTTCCTTAATCGATACGAAGTTCCTCCTTATCCTCCTTCTTGAAGGAGATACGCTCGAACGGATTCTTAATGCGAGAGCCGAAGTCAGGCATAGCCCAGCCAAAGCCAGCATTAAAGCACTCCACGTGAAGGAGATGCGTTTTCAAGTCCGTCACGAAGAAGAGTTTCGGCGTGATATAGAAGCGGGTCACCAGCTTCGTGTAGAGATAGCTCTCGATCCTATTATCATTCTTTTTACCGTTCTCGTCATATTTCGGAATCTTAATCTTCGAGTAGAAATAGAAGCCCGTATGCACACCGACGACCACTCTATCCATCCTCAACTCGTTCGCCAAGGCGACACCCCCACGGAGTTTGTTGCGGAAACGGTTTTCGTCGATGAAGTTATAGCGTACATTGCTCGTCCTTTGGTCGCCATTGTAGGCACCGTTATAGAAAGCGTCGGTCGAGAGACCCAAGCGGTAATCGTTGGTGATCGGCATGTAGGCGCCCGCACATATATTCGCGTTCAGGAAATACTTCTCGTCGCGCTCCAGCTGGTTCACACCAGCCACGCCGTAGGCCTCCAACGCCAAGATATGTTTCACACGCTTGGCAGGATACTTGATCGGCAACGGCCAGACGTTCGGGGTGTACTTGGCACCCAGGAAGACATCCCCATAATACATGTTATGAGCCTTACGCGTGATATGTCCGTTGTGGTAAGCGTCCAAGTTGCCGCCCAGACAGATGCGCCACTGCGCCAAAGGCCGGCCATAGTGTTTCGAAAGCGCGAAATCCATGTTCACGCCCAAGTTCCACACACCGAAGACAGGCACGATAGGGTTGAGGGAGTCTCCCTTGGAGACAAAACCTCCCATACCATTGCCCCACTTCAGGTTCAACGCGAAACCATTCTTATGGATAACAGGATAATGGAAATAGACCTTCGCATCACCTGCGAAGCGCAAGTACTCGGGTTTGTCGAAATGTTTCCCGCCAATGGCGAACCCGACGGAAGGGAAGTTGTAGGCATACTCCCAATTGTGGTTGCCGAGCAGAGGCAATTCCATGCCGACCTCACCCCCCACGAGGTTACCACCATCGCCAAGATTCCAACCATAATGGCCCTCCGCCTTGGCCCTAAAGATCGTATTTTGCTGTGCGTTCAAGCTTTGTACACCGAAGAATCCCAACAGGGTCAAAGCCAATAAAAGCCTATTAATCATATTGATATGCGTGTATATACAGAAATCGCACAAAATTAATAAAAAAGTAATCCGTTTCCGCTATATTTGTAATGCAAAAATCTAAAAAAGAGATGAAAACAGAGAATCATCCAGCGATTGAGCTAGGCGAAGCGCTACGGCGGTTAGGGAAGACGATCGCCACAGCGGAGAGTTGCACGGGCGGCAACATCGCCCACCAGATTACCCTAATTCCAGGCAGTTCGGACTATTTCAAAGGATCGGTGGTATCATATGCCAACGAGGTAAAAACCAATGTTTTAGGAGTAAATCCAAAGGATATAGAGGCATACGGTGCGGTCAGCCAGGCAGTGGTCGAGCAGATGGCGCGAGGTGCGGTCAGGATCATCGGGACGGACTATGCGGTCGCCACCTCCGGCGTGGCGGGTCCAGGCGGAGGAAGTGCGGAGAAACCCGTCGGAACGGTCTGGATGGCAGTGTCGGACGGGGAAAGAACCGAGAGCAGATGCTACCATTTCGGCACCGAGAGGGCAGCAAACATCGAGGAGGCGACAAAAAATGCAATAATTTTCGCGAAAGAATTTGTCGGGAAATAAAAAAGTTGTAATTTTGCAAACCGATTGGAAAGTGCGAGGATGCAACGCGCTGACAGTCGCAAAATGATAGCAAATTGGGTTCATTCTATTTGAATTTCTGATAGTTACGCTGCTTTCTGAGAAGAAGGATCAGGATAGGATTTGGCCCCGCTTTATATGTAATAACTTATTTAGATTAACAGCAATGTCAAGAATTTGTGAAATTACTGGTAAGATGGCGCAGAACGGCAACAACGTTTCCCACTCTAAGAGGAGAACGAAAAGGCTGTTCAATGTGAACTTGTTCACTAAGAAATTCTACTGGCCAGAGCAAGACTGCACGATCAGTCTGAAGGTGTCAGCCAAAGGACTTCGTACGATTAACAAGAAGGGACTCAACACAGCATTGATCGATGCCGCTAAAAAAGGTATTTTGTAATAAGGAGGACTGAAAATGGCTAAGAAAGGAAAAGAAAACCGCGTGCAAGTTATTTTGGAGTGCACAGAGATGAAGGATAGCGGAATGCCAGGTACTTCTCGCTACGTTACCACAAAGAACAGGAAGAACACTCCTGACAGATTGGAGCTCAAGAAATACAACCCAATCTTGAAGAGATATACTATCCACAAGGAAATCAAGTAATTCATCTTTAATATTATTTGAACTATGGCAAAGAAAGCAGTCGCAAGTATGCAGAAGGGCGAAGGCCGTTCATACGCTAAGGTCATCAAGATGGTTAAGTCTCCTAAGACTGGCGCTTACTATTTCGATGAGAAGATTGTTCACAACGATGATGTGAAAGCTTATTTGGCTAAATAATTTTAGCTCAGCTAATAATCACAAAGTGGCATACGATTTTTCGCATGCCACTTTTTTTGTCTCCGCACGAAACATTTTTTAAGTTAAACAATCATAAGAGAAGGCTGTAGAGACATCAATCACTCCTTCCACGCCTTGACAATGAAAATCTGCCGCATTATATTCGCATTATCCAACAACAATAAAATCGTCAGTTCTATGCGCCCAATAGCCATCTCACATATCACGTTGTACCTATCGCTCAGCATCTGCGCTTGCTCGCAAACGCCCGGAGAGCAACTGGCTATCCCGCAACAAACGGATACCGCCATAGCCCCACAGGCTCCCGCCCCAGCGGAAATCCCTGTCGGAGCACAAGCGCTCATAGACAACTACCCTGAATTCATCAAAGGATACGAAGAGAACCATCTTCTCTTGGCGGATGGCTCCACCCTACTCTACGACGACCAGAAAGAGAAGGGCTTCATCGAGCGCATGGACAGGCCTGACGTGGAGGATATGTTCTCCCAACCATACGACACCAGCGTATGGCTTCCCGCCCGCAATTATGACCCGGGCAGGGTCCGCAACGAGGAACTGATGAAGTATATGTATGGCAAAAACGAGGCGGAGGCAAGGAAACGCTTGGTCCGTGTCAAATGGTTCAAGCAACAACTGCTGTTCAGTAGCGTGAACGGCGCGGCCGATAGTCTGAAAGCGGTGGCCAAGGAACTGGCACAACTCCCCGCCTCCTACCAGAAGTACTTCGACAACTCCTCCACTTTCTATTGGCGCACCGTCCGGGGAAGCAACCGTTTGAGCGCGCATAGCTTCGGCATCGCCATCGACATCAACACGAAATTCTCTGACTACTGGAGATGGAAGAACCCCGGCAAAGGGGAGGAAGATAGTCTGAAATATACGAACCGTATTCCGAAAGAGATCATCCAGATATTCGAGAAGCACGGATTCATCTCGGGTGCGAGGTGGTACCACTTCGACACCATGCACTTTGAATTCAGGCCTGACCTGTTACAGGCAAGCCGCCATCAAACAAACAACTAAACTTCAAGCCTCATGGAAACACTAAAGAAAACCAACGCACTACTAAGTTCAGGAATGATGCTACTCTTCGCAGGGATACCCCTCATCTCCTGCGCAGGAACGTCCGCCGAGACGAGCAAGGGGGAAGGTGTGCCCATTCAGACCGTTAACCCAAGCGACAGCTCTATCGTCACAAAGGAAAAGAACGATTATACAAGCGGCAAATACTACCGCATAGACCCGCAAGGGAACACGCTCAAGAGCCGTTACGTATGCCTCGACGACAATTGGGAGCGCCCATATACCGACGAATACGCGAAGTGGTTGCTCAACCTGGAGCTCTATCCGCAAGGGCACGAGACACGCTACTACAACGGTGACGTCAAGTACAACTTCAACCAAATCAGCGTGGGTGTCCTGAAGACGGACTTGGTGGGCACCTTCAACGGCAAAGGGAAGGAAGTGCCGGCTGACCTGCAACAATGCGCCGACGCCTGCATGCGTCTGTGGGCGGAGTATCTTTGGAAGAACAAACAATACGAAAAGATCCACTTCAAAGGTGGCAACGGATTCGTCTACGAATACACTAAATGGGCGGCTGGCTACCGTGTCCACTTCGACAGGAACTGGAAAGCGTCATGGAGCAAAGATGCCCAGCCCGACTACAGTTACACCACTTTCCGCAAGTACCTCTCCCTGGTATTCACCTACTGCGGCACAGCCTCCCTGGCGACAGAGCTGAAGAAAGTGACGCCAACCGACATCCGTCCGGGAGACATACTCATCTACGGCGGCAGTCCAGGCCACGCCGTGACCGTCATGGACGTGCTACGCAACAAGAAGACGGGGCAACTGAGGGTTATGCTCAGCCAAAGCTATATGCCTGCGCAGGAGATAGAAATACTCGCCAGTCCGGACAACGACAACGCCCCGTGGTTCGACATAGAGATCGAGAAACGCCCCTGGGTCAACACCCCACAATGGTTTTTCAACTTCAACAACAAAAGTGCGTTCCGGAGATGGAGCGGCAGATAAGGACCCCAAGAACCATAAAAAGCGGGCGTGCCAAACATAAGCTTTGACACGCCCGTTATCTATAATCCGCAAGGGATTATTTCCCTAGCGTTTCTATCCTTACACAATTACAGAGCTGCGGAGATCGTCTCCACGCCCTTGTCGATCTTACGAACCAAGCCCACCAAAACGGAGCCCGGACCAACCTCCGTGAAGCTATCGGCGCCAGCGGCGATCATATTCTGCACGGACTGGGTCCACTTCACTGGAGAAGTAAGTTGTTTCACCAAATTAGCCTTAATCGTCTCAGGGTCAGTCTCCGCCACAGTAGAGACATTCTGGTATACAGGGCAGATAGGTGCACGGAAGCTTGTGGCCTCGATAGCCGCAGCCAACTCCACCTTCGCAGGTTCCATCAATGGAGAGTGGAACGCACCGCTCACGGAGAGCTTCAACGCACGACGCGCGCCTGCAGCCGTAGCCAATTCACAAGCCTTGTCGATGCCCGCCATCGTACCAGAGATCACCAATTGGCCAGGACAGTTATAGTTGGCAGGGACAACCACCTCGCCTTGCACAGAGGCGCAAATCTCCTCCACCTTATCGTCAGGCAAACCAATGATGGCGGCCATGGTGGAAGGGTTCATCTCGCAAGCCTTCTGCATCGCCAAGGCACGCTTGGAAACGAGGCTCACACCATCCGCGAAGTCGATGGCGCCAGCGGCCACCAAAGCGGAGAACTCACCCAAGGAGTGACCCGCGACCATATCAGGAGCGAACTTCTCGCCCAGCGACTTCGCCAAGATGACAGAGTGGAGGAACACAGCAGGTTGGGTCACCTTCGTCTGCTTCAACTCAGACTCGTCACCAGCGAACATGACATCCGTGATACGGAAGCCAAGTATATCATTAGCCTTTTCAAACAGATCCTTCGCCAAAGGGATGTTTTCATACAAATCCTTGCCCATTCCGATGAATTGGGCGCCTTGTCCAGGAAATACAAATGCTTTCATAAAAAAAGTTATGATTAATGGTTAAATGAATGCGTGTTAGAGTAGTTCAGGTACGTGGCTTCCGGCCATTTGGAGAGGTCGGAACGGCTTTCGCACTTCTCCTGAAAATCCTTGCTCAGGTTAGAGAAGAAGTCTATCCCCGTCAATCGCTCCACCTCGTCGACCGTCGTGACGAACTCCGTGAAAGGCGTATCCGTCGCCTCGTTAGGGATGACGAAAGCGATCATCTTCTCCTTCCCCTTCTTCGAAAAATCGTATAGGATCTTGTAGAATTTATCAGGCACGGTGACGTTCGTCCGAACATCCTTGCCACGTTTGGTAGTAAACATTTTTTTCGCAGCCTTCTCATTCCTCGGGAGGACAGGTCCGGTCACCACATAGATCCGCTCATACTTCTTGGTCCAGGAACGAGTCTGCATCTCCAGATCATTCCATACCCCGTTGTTGAAGCCCTTCACCTGCGGAGATACATTGCTGGTGAGGAAACAATCCTCCATGGCCGTCGCATCGAAACGCATATCGGCGGAAGGGGCAAGGTGACCTCTGTCATAGCCACTGTTCTGGTAATCCCCAGGATCGGCGGAACCCGTCTCCACGATAGGGTCCGCAGCGAACTCGTCCTTGCGGTCCAAGTTACCTTCCACCTCTTCCCTCGTCAGTTCATACGCCACCCACTCCGACTGCTCATCCGACTCGGAATAGGAAAACGAGTAGTTCGCATGGCGATAGGTCTTCCCCTTGCAATTCGTATGGGTAAACATCTCCTTAGGAGCACGGGAGCGTTCCGGCTCAGCCGAAGCCTCCATGGAAGGGAACGCATGGGTCAGATCCGTAGACTCCACACCATTGGAAGAATCGTTGGAGGAACCAGCAGGCGCATCCGCAGGAAGAGCCACGCACGCACTCAAAGAAAGTGCGAAGAGAGGTACTATGGGAAGGAACGATCTTCTCATTTCACAGCCTTTAAGCTCATGTCCAGACCTTTCACGGAATGGGTAAGCGCACCGACAGAGATGAAGTCCACGCCACACTCAGCATACGAGCGCAACGTCTTGAAGGTGATGCCGCCGGAAGACTCCGTCTCGCACCTGCCGTTGATGATCTTCACAGCCTTGCGGGTTGTCTCCGTATCGAAGTTGTCCAGCATGATTCGATCCACACCACCGATCTTCAACACCTGATCCAGCTCGTCCAGGTTGCGCACCTCCACCTCAATCTTCAGGTTCTTGCCCTTCTCCTTCAGGTAACGTTTCGCGTTAGAGACAGCGTTCTCGATACCGCCGGCAAAATCTATATGGTTATCTTTCAACAAAATCATATCGAAAAGTCCGATGCGATGGTTGCCACCGCCACCGATCTTCACCGCCATCTTCTCCAATATACGAAGACCTGGTGTCGTCTTACGGGTATCGATCACCTTCGTGTGCAGGTCTGCGATCTCCTTGGCGTACTTATTCGTCTGCGTGGCGATACCGCTCATGCGCTGCATGATATTCAGTACGATGCGCTCCGTCTGAAGCAGAGAACGCTCCTTGCCCGAAACGTAGAAAGCGATGTCTCCCGGTTTCACGTGTGCGCCATCCTCGATCAGCACCTCCACTTGAAGTTCAGGATCAAACTTGGCGAAGACGCGCTTAGCGATCTCCACGCCAGCGAGCACGCCCTCCTCCTTAATGAGCAGTTGCGCCTTCCCCTTCTGTGATTCAGGGATACAACAAAGCGTGGTATGGTCTCCGTCACCGATATCCTCCGCAAAAGCGAGGTCCAGCAAATCTTCAATTAATTCATTTTCACTTTTCATTCTTCAAACAAAGATTATAGGGGGGAATCCCCCTTCGTTAATATGCAAAAACAGAGGTAGCGTTCGCTGCCTCAATTAGCGGACTGTTCAATCTTCAATTGGCAGATCGACTCCCTCGAACCGCTCTTTGTAGTGAGGATCAGGACCTGGAAGGTGCCTGAATCCGTATAGAGTTTACCCATCAACAAACCGGTCTTCTCCTTTTCCGTCTTATGGGTCACGGAAAAATTGGAAGGACGATGCTTCCTGAAGAACGAAGAGATGGCATCCTGAGCCTGCATTTTGCTCTTGGAACTGCCAGCGCGTTCAATGGTCAAGTCAACACTCGAATCCAAAAACGAATTAATTCGTTGCACATCCCCCACTGAGAAAGCCCTCACAATGTCCGGATTCGCATGAGCGGAGGCCATCACGGCTCCAAACAGCAGAATCAGAACGATTCTTTTTCTTATTTTCATAATTCCTTAAATATTATCTCGGCATGTTTTCATTTAATACTACAAAAACGATGTCTAAAAAACTCTTTTTTAATATTTTTGCGACATAAAAAATGCGAAAATGAGAATCACACTTCTTACAGTTGGCAAAACTAATGATTTATCCTTTAAAAATGCAATTTCCGAGTACCAAAAGCGACTAAAATTCTACATTTCTTTTGATATCGAGGAAATACCTTCGCCAAAAAATACGAAAAACTTGACGGAGGATAACCAAAAGCAGAAAGAGGGGGAACTCATCCTGAAATACTTGCAACCGGAGGACGAGGTGGTTCTTTTGGACGACAAGGGGGCGGAATACACCTCCAAGCAGTTCGCTTCATACATCGAGAAGAAGAGCGCTTCGGGTCTCAAACGCCTCGTTTTCGTCGTCGGAGGTCCCTACGGGTTCTCCCAGGAGGTCTACCAACGGGCGAACGACAAAGTCTCCCTCTCCCGCATGACCTTTTCGCATCAGATGGTGCGCCTCGTCTTCACGGAACAGCTCTACCGCGCCATGACCATCATACGGGGGGAACCGTACCATCACGAATAAGAATTAAGAATTAAGAGTTAAGAATTAAGAATTACGTGTAAACCCCTGTTCCGAAGAAGCGACATTATAGACCTTAGCCCTTAACGTTAGTTGTTCCTTAAGCCCCGAAGGGGCATCATTACCGACCTTAAGCTCAACCTCTAACGAACGCAGATTCCCTAAGCCCCGAAGGGGCATCATTA
>JAGCGM010000177.1 GCA_017649635.1 Paludibacteraceae bacterium
CAAACCTTCCACTCCTGGTGCATGGATGTCATCATGAACAACCCGAAGGTTTTCATGCACCACGAATACACGTTGCTCGACGAGGAGGATCGGGAGAGTTGCGTGAAACTGCTTTGCGGCAAGGGCCTAAGGGACAAGGAGAAACATGTGGTGAAACCCTCCTCGATATTGGATGTCTACTCCTTCGCCATCAATGCCTGCTGCAGCCTGTCGGACGCGATGCGCATGAAGCTTTACGACAACGCTTCCCGGGAAGACCCCGCCACACTGAAGAGCATTGAACTCAACAAACCCGTCTACGAGGAGATCATCAAACGATACATGGCCTACAAGACAGTGCATAAATACATGGATTACGACGACATCCTGAACGTCGTCTCCAAAGGACTCAAGAAGAATGCGGAGGCGAGACGGTTTGTCTCTTCCCGCTACGACCATATCTTGGTGGACGAGATGCAGGACACCAACCCGCTCCAATATGAGCTGCTTAGCTCCTTCTACGAGCGATGCCACCTCTTCTGTGTGGGCGATGATGCGCAGAGCATCTATGCCTTCCGTGGGGCGGACTTCAAGACCATGCACAATTTCACCTCTGTGGTGCCTCAGTCCGAGATGATGAAACTCACCCTCAACTACCGCTCCACGCAGGAGATTCTGGACCTCTCCAATTGGGTGTTGGCGAAGTCTCCTTTGCACTACGACAAGGAACTGACCGCCGCCCGTGGCAAGGGAAAGAAACCGGTTGTGGTGACGTGCGAGAACGAGTGGGACGAGGCGAACGACGTGACGGAGAAGATCCGTCGGAGCATTGTGGACAAGGGTGCGAAGTATGAAGACAACATGGTCCTTTCCCGCTCCTTGTACGGTCTTCGTACCGTGGAGTCGCAGTGCATCTCGAAAAAGATCCCTTACATCATCTTCGGTGGGGTGGGGCTGATGCAGTCCAAGCATGTGCGTGACGTGGTGTCACCGATGCGCATCGTGGCGAACTACAAGGATGAACTGGCCTGGATGCGTTACCTGCTGCTTTGGCGGGGTATTGGCGAGGTCAGCGCCTCCAGGATCATCAATAACGTCATTGAGGAGGAGACGCTGGACAAGTGTCTCGATAAGCTGGCGGGGAATGGCCTGCAGGAGGAGATTACACTAACCCTACGCAATATCAGTACCCTGCAGTTCTCTCCTTCCCAAGCCATCGCCAAGACGTTGGAGACGATGGAGGATCGGTTGAAGGAACTCTACAAAGACGAGTGGAAATGGCGCAAGCAAGACTTTGAAGTGTTGCAGGAGGTGGCGCTCGGCACCGCAGGCATTCAGGAGTTCGTCTCGGAATATGTGCTGGACCCTAAGCTGGAGACAACAGTCAAGCAAGGTGAGAACGGACCGGAGGACGCATGCATCCTCACGACCATCCACTCCGCCAAGGGATTGGAGGCCAATATCTGCTATCTGCTGAAGGCTTCGCCCGCCTCTTTCCCAACCCCGCGCTCCATCGAGTCGGGACCCGATGCGGTGGAGGAAGAGCGTCGTTGCCTCTACGTAGCCCTCACGCGCGCCAAGGATGAGTTGCACATCTACCGCAACGTCCATTCCATCCATGTGGACCCGCAGTCCGAAGACCCGACGGAAAGCCTTTACTTCTTCAACGAACTGCCAGACGAACTGGTGGAGAAGGAGGTGACCCGCACCGCCCGCCTGAACCCTGAGATGGACTACCAAGGACCCGTCGTAGGCTTTGACGTGACGGACGATTTCGACTTCGGTTAAATAGTAAATAGCTAAATAGTAAATAAATATCATAAGGGCGAGGATGTGACTTCCGCATCCCCGCCCTTGTTGTTTAATCGTTTAATAATAAAACCTGTAGTTTATCCTATTGCTCTTTGTTCCATTCTATCTTTTGTGAGAGATACATGAAGAAGGCCAGTATGACGAACAACCCGAGGCTACCTGCCAACAATGCGTAGCTCTCCATCTGGATCAGCACGAAGATGTAGGAGTAAAGCAGTAGCAACGCACCACCGATGTAGAAGGCAGTCTTCCTGATCTTCAGCACGGCCGAAGTGTAGACGGTCAGCAAGGCGACGGTCATGCCCGTGGAGACGAGGTAGGCCGGTGTGAAGCCGATGTGCTCGGAGAAAGAGAGCAACAGCGAGTAGAAGAGCGTGAGCGCCAGTCCGACCAGTGCGTATTGTACAGGGTGAATGTTCTTTTTGTGGATCATTTCGATGAAGAAGAATACCGCTAAGGTGAGGACGATGAAGAGTATCGCGTACTTCACGCAACGCAGTGACTTCTGGTAATGACCCACAGGCACTAGGAGGTTCACACCGAAGGCCGATTTGCTGATCTCGTAGCTGTACGTCTCCTCGCTTCTGTCGTAGAACTGAGGGTAGTTGCGGTTCAAGTAGGATACCTTCCACTCCCTTGAGAAACCTTTCCCCGCTTTCGTGGAATCAGAAGAATCGCTAGGCAGGAAGTTGCCGCAGAAGCTAGGTGTCTGACAATCAGAGGATAGACGCACGGTCGTGCTCTTGCCCACAGGTGTGAACTGAAGTGATTGGCTTCCCCTTAGGGTGATGTTCATCGAGAAAGGAATTTCTTGCAGTTCCGCCCATTCCTGCGTGTCGATGACCGCGGAGAGTTGGCTGGTTCCTGAGCAGATGCCGTTGCCGTCAGGTTCCAATGTGTAGACCTTTCCTCCGAGCGTGATCTTCGTTTCGTCGCAGATGCCTTTTAGGTCAGACAACCCGAAGTTGATCTTTACCTTTCCGTTGATGGCGCATTTGTTTAGTTTGTCCCACTCCTCCTCTGTGAAGGTGAAGGTACCTTTCACCTCTATCGGACCTCTGAATGTCACGATTTTGTAGATGCCCCGGTGCTTGCTCTCCGTGTTCACTTCTCCGTTGAAGGATAGGGTGTTGGGGAGCAGGTCGTAGGTGATTTCCCTCAGTATGTTTTTGTGCTTGTTGTCTATGATCTCCTGTCGTACTTCCTTGCATTGAATACTGAGTGTGGGACCTACCAAAATCTGTTCGCCTCCCCATTTCTCGTACACCTCGCTCATCGCATCTTTGGAGGTTCGCTCTCTCTCCTTGATCAGGTCTTGGATCATGAACTTCGGTATCAATAGCAGTAATATGATCACTACTATCGCCGCAATCTTGAACTTGAGGTTCTTAGTCTTTGCTTTCCCCTCGGTTGGAACTTCTTGGTTCCCAAAGTTGAATAATTTCTCGTTTTCCATATCCGTAATGTTTTAAAGTACTTTGAATTTCAAAGTATATAGTTAAAAAAATAAGTTAATTGCCTAATGAAATTTTCAAAAAGTCTTCCAGAGCCTTCAAGTGCTCCGAGAAGGCGGCTCTCCCGTTTTCGGTCATCTGGAAGGTGGTGTTAGGCTTCCGTCCGATGAATTGCTTCTTGGACTGGATATATCCCAACTCCTCCAGGCTCCTCGTGTGGCTGGCCAGGTTGCCGTCCGTGAGGTCGAGCAGTGATTTCAGGGTAGTGAAATCGATCTCCTCGTTCACCATCAGGGCGGACATGATGCCTAACCTGACCTTGCTTTCGAAAGCCTTGTTGATATGTTCCAAACTC
>JAGCGM010000178.1 GCA_017649635.1 Paludibacteraceae bacterium
CCGTCGAAGCGGAAGGAGAAACCTCTGGAGGCGTCGTCGAAATGGTGGAAAGAGACACCCAAGTCCGCCAATATACCATCCACCTTCTCCGCACCATAATATTTAAGGAAATTGGAAAGGTGTTTGAAGTTACCCCTCACGAAAGTGAAGCGTTCATCATCGAAAGCGTTCCGGGCAGCATCCAAATCCTGATCGAAAGAGAGGAGGCGACCCTTAGGGGAGAGCCGGTTGAGGATCTCCCGGGAGTGCCCGCCACCGCCGAAGGTCACATCCACATACGTCCCGTCAGGACGAATGGACAGCCCCTCCATGCAAGGGAGCAACAAAGCCGGTGTATGATAAACATTCTCCATTCCTATCAAAATGACACGTTACCCATCTTAGACTGCAACGCATCGGAAAAATCGGCATCGCCATAGAGGTCAGCCTCGAAATTAGGCTTGTTCCATATCTCGAAATAACTACCCACGCCGACGAACAGCACGTCCGTAGAGACCTGAATAGCGTCGATGTGCTTTTTCTGCAAGAGAATACGTCCGCTCGCATCCAGCTCCACCATCTCCACGCCGGCGGTGAACTGGCGGTAGAGCCTGAGGTCGTCCTTGTTCCACATGTTAAGGTGGGAGACGAACTCCTCGTTGAGCTTATTCCACTCGGAGGCAGGATAGAGCTTCACGCACTTAGTCACCGTATCCAGGCGCAGGTACAAGGCAGCGTCGCCCTCCTTTTCCAAGGCGCGTCGGTAGGCTGCAGGGACGAACACGCGCCCCTTGACATCCAATTTCGCTTCCATGTTTCCTAAAAACTGCTGCATACGATAGTCTAATTATTCACAATTACAAAGATATAACATTTTACTTTCCCCCACAATGCCCCACTTCACTTTTTTTACACTCTCTTTCCACTATTTTTCAACAATTTACAAACAACACTGAAACCCCACAAAAAAGGGCATTTTACGCAGGAATTCATTATATTTGCACCATAAATACAAGAAAACAGATGTCATGGAGAATAAAAATTCATCAAAAGACAAAATAAATATTGACGAGATACTGGAGAAAAAAATACCAAAAATCAAAAAAAGAATTCCGAGGTTTCTCATCAATTGGCTCAAGAAGATCATCCACGAGGATGAAATCAACTACATTTTCAGGACTTACGGGCATTTATGGGGACATGATTTCGCGGAGACAGTGCTGCGCGACCACTTCCACATCCGTTTCAACATCGTCGGGGAGGAGAACATCCCGCAGGACTCGAAGGTCATCTTCGCCTCCAACCACCCTTTGGGCGGAGCGGACGGCATCGCCCTGATCCAAGTGCTCACCAACCACTACAAGCAATTGCAAGTGCCGGTGAACGATTTCCTCATGTACGTCGACAACCTGAAGGAATTCTTCATCCCCATCAGCAAAATAGGAGGTCAGGCTAGAAACACGGGCGAACTCATCAACGAAGCGTGCGAATCGGACTCCGCCATACTCTTTTTCCCCGCCGGGCAATGCTCAAGGCGACAAAAAGACGGGAAAATAAAAGATAACGAATGGAAAAAAACTTTCATTAAAAAGGCGGTGCAATATCACCGAAATATTATACCTTTGTATTTCGAGGGTAAAAACTCAAAGTTCTTTTACAACTTAGCCTACTATCGTTCCAAGCTGGGGATTAAATTCAACATAGAGATGCTATTCCTAGCCAACGAGCTATTCAAACAGAAGGACAAAACTTTTACGGTCAAAATAGGTGAACCCATTCCCTATGAGACTTTCACAAAGGAAAAGACAGAGTCCGAATGGGCGGAATGGGTAAAGCAAAAGGCATATAGTTTATAAGGACGAGCGGACCCCCAAACGACAAAAAACACATTAAATGGAAGACATCATCGAGCCGATAAACCCCGACTTGCTAGTCGAGGAGCTGACAAAAGACAAACTGTTGCGCAAGACAAACAAATGCAACAACGAGATATATGTGGTCACGCATCATGACTCCCCAAACGTCATGAAAGAAATCGGCCGCTTGCGAGAGATCTCCTTCCGTACCGCTGGCGGGGGCGTGGGATTATCCTGCGACATCGATGAATACGACACCATGGAGCATCCTTACCACCAACTCATCGTGTGGAACCCGGAAGAGAAAGAGATCATCGGCGGATACCGTTACCTGCACGGCTCCGAGGCTTCGTTCTTCGAGGACGGAAGCCCTAAGCTCACCTCTTCCCACCTCTTCGCCTACTCGGAGAAGTTCATCAAGGAGTTCCTCCCCTACACCATAGAGCTCGGACGCTCATTCGTCCGCCCGGAATACCAATCGTCACGCATGGGCGCGAAAAGCCTCTATGCGCTGGATAACCTTTGGGACGGATTGGGCGCACTGATGGTCTCCATCCCTCAATCCAAGTATTTCTTCGGGAAAGCGACCATCTACCCTTCCTTCAAGGAGGACGCGAGGTCGTTCATCATGTACTTCATGCATAAGTACTTCCCGGACAACGACAAACTGGTTTTCCCTAAGATTCCTGTGAAATTCGACGACAACCTCAAGGAGATGGAGAAAATATTCTGCGGAGGAAACTACAAGGAGGACTATAGCATACTAAAGAAACAAATCAAACTATTAGGCCACAATATTCCACCGCTCATCAACGCCTACATGGCGCTCTCCCCTACCATGCGCACCTTCGGTTCCTGCATCAACGACGAGTTCAACGATGTGCTGGAAACGGGTCTCATGATCACCATCGAGGAGATCTTCGAGGAGAAACGCGTCCGCCACGTGCAGACCTACCTGGAGGAGAAGCTCAGCGAGGACAACATGGGGGTAGGATACGGAAAGATTTGCTAAGTTAACTTACATAGACGATTTAAAAGGCACTCGTGACGCTCTCACAAGTGCCTTTCCCTTTTTACCACCCCACACGATAGTTGTAACAACATTGTTAGTAATAGGGTTGTTAGTAATAAAGTTATTAGTAACAGAGGAGAGGAATTCCTAATGCATCACAAAAGAAGGACCTCATACAGATAGATGTCCAAGAGGTTTCGTTCAACGACTCACTCTTCAAGCTATGACTGAGCCGACAGCCTTACCTATAATAGGGAGATAGGCTTACCCATTCACCACCAACTCCGCCACCGTCATGGCGCAGCAGCCGATAAGCTCTTTCGGGTCGATCTTAATCTGTAACCCACGCACACCCGCACTCACATAGATGAAGTCATAATCAGGGGCAGTGGAATGGATATAGGTAGGATAATTTTTCTTCATGCCTAATGGGGAACATCCGCCTCGGATATAGCCGGTCAGACCTAAGATCTCCTTCATCGGCACCAAGGCGCAGCTCTTGTTACCGGAGACCTTCGCAGCCAGCTTCAGATCCACCTCGTCAGCACCCGGCACCACGCAGACAAAGATACCGTTGCGGTCGCCACGAAGCACCAATGTTTTAAAAACCAATTCGATGGGCTCGTTTAGTTGCGCCGCCACATGGATAGCACTCAGGTCAGACTCGTCCACCACGTAAGGGACCAATTCGTACTTGATCTTCTTGCTGTCAAGCAGTCTCGCCGCATTCGTTTTCTGTATTTTTTCCGCCATTTTCCTGCTGTTTTGTATAATTACGGAAGACATCCTCCATCGATTTCTCCTGAAGCTTCAACGTCAACAAGGAAGTTTTTTGCTCCACCGCATAACGGAACACCCTTTCCCGCACATCCGCAGCACACTGCAGAAGATAGGTGTTAACGCCCGACTCCGATACGGAAAGCACATTCTCCATCTTCCGCAGAGCCTCAACGGATTGAGGAGCGGAGAACTCCGCCAAAATGGTGAAGTGGTTATCATCCTGCACCGACACGACGGCACGCTCCTTATCATCCACCGCGATCCTTCCCTTGTTGATGATGATCACACGGTCGCAGATAGCGGAGACCTCCTGCATGATATGGGTGGAGAGCATCACGGTCTTCTCCCGTCCCACCTCCTTGATCAAGGAACGGACCTCGTCGATTTGGTTAGGATCCAAGCCCGTCGTAGGCTCATCGAGGATCAGCACCTCCGGGTCCGGAATCAGCGCCTGGGCCAATCCCACACGTTGGCGATAACCCTTGGAGAGCATACCGATTTTCTTCTTGTATTCACGGGTCAAGCCTGTGCGTTCGATCATCTCGTCGACACGGGCATTCGCCCCCTTCCCTAATTTGTAGAGCCCCGCCACGAACTGCAGGTACTCACGCACATACATATCTGGGTAGATAGGGTTATGTTCCGGCAGGTAACCGATCTTGCGGTGCGCCTCGAGCGTGTTCTTCGCCACATCGACTCCGCAGACATCCACGTGTCCGCTGTCCGCCTCCAAGTAGCCCGTGATGATCTTCATGGTTGTGGACTTGCCGGCACCATTATTGCCGAGGAAACCGACGATCTCCCCGCTCTTGATGGAAAAGCTGATGTCATTCAGCACCAACTGCTTCCCATAGCTCTTGTATAGATGTTCTACCGTTATCGACATGATGATTCACAATTTATTTTCTACCG
>JAGCGM010000179.1 GCA_017649635.1 Paludibacteraceae bacterium
CGCAATATTTTTTATGGTACTAAATCATGTCCAAAAATAAGCATTTATCGGACAACTAAAAAAAATATTCAGTCAAAATTAGATTTAACTCTTAGAAACTCTCTATATCGCAGACAAAACAAGCGGAAAAATCACATCTGGTCCTCGAAATAATTATCGTTGATGCTGAGATTATCGAGGTCATCCTCGTTGAAATCCTCGCCATCACCGAAATCGTCCAAGCCATCCATATCGAGGTCGCCAGCCTTCACCTCAGGGATATCCATGAAGAGGCCGTCGAGCACCTGGGCCGGAGGGTTGCCTTTCGAGCGTTTGCAGATTGGCGCAGGCAAAGACTCACGCGTCTTCACCTCCTTCAGTTCCATATAGAAGGAACGTTCGTTCATCACATCGAATATGAAACGGAGCTTTTGACCCTCCTCGGAAGCGAATTCCTCCACGCGGACACGGTCCATGACCAAGCTGTCCACCTCTGAGGATGTATCCATCTCCATCAGGGTGATTTCCTGCTCAGCCTCCCAATAGTCGTTGCAGATGAGGAAAGAGGTCATCTGATCTTTCGTATAACCGACGCTATCGAGGATAGCGTTGTTCAGCTCCAGAAAAGTCGCATCGGAATCGATGTGGATTTCCCTCAAAAAATCGTCCACTTCGTCGGACAAAAGGATAAACTTAAAAACCATTTCCTTATATATTATTTAATGCGACAAATATACGAAAAAAATTATCACTTCAAAGAAGCCTCGATGGCTTCCACGCTACGGTGCACCTCCTTATCCACCTCCACGAGGTTCTGGATCGCCTTGCAGGCGTAGAGCACGGTCGCATGGTCACGGTTACCGATCTGCTCGCCGATGCTGGACAAGGATACCTTCGTGTACTTCCTGGAAAGGAACATGGCGATCTGACGAGCCTGCACCACCTCACGCTTGCGGGAGTTGGACTGCAGCATACGAGGCTCCAACCCATAATAGTTGCAGACCAGTTCCTGAATGGAAGCCACCGTCACCGTCCTTTCCGGGGCGGAAACCAGGGAGCTGACCACCTTGCTGACCAGTTCCATATTGATCTCGGCATCCGTCAACGTGGACTGAGCCAAGAGCGAGTTGACGACACCCTCCAATTCGCGGACGCTGTCGGAGACATGCTCGGCGATATAGTCGATCACATTGTCAGGGATGATCAGACCATCCGTCTTCACCTTCGATTTCAGGATAGCCCTCCTCGTCTCCGTGCTAGGCTGCTCCAACTCGGCGTTCAAGCCCCAGCGGAAGCGGGTCAACATACGGTCATCCAAGCCCTGCAACAACTTCGGAGATTGGTCAGCGACCAAAACGATCTGCTTGCCGTTCAGCTGCAGTTGGTTGAATATCTGGAAGAAGATGTTCTGCGTACCCGTCTTGCCGGCGAAGAACTGGATATCGTCGACGATCAGCAAGTCAATCATCTGATAGAAGGCGATGAAATCGTTCACGCAGTTACGCAAGTGGGCGTCAGTATATTGAGCCTGGAATCTATTGGAATCGACGTAGAGGACCTTTTTCTCCGGATGTTTCTCCAACGTGGCCCAACCGATCGCCTGGGCCAAGTGGGTCTTACCCAAGCCAGAGCCACCATAGATGAAGATCGGGTTGAACGTGTTCTTGCCAGGAGATTCGGCGATCGCCATACCTGCAGAACGAGCAAGTTTATTGCAGGCGCCCTCGACGAATGTGTCGAACGTGTAATGAGGATTTAATTGCGGTTCGATCCGCTTTCTGTTGGAACGCTCAGGGAAAGGATTGTATGCATCATCACCGACAGAACCCTTGACGGGGATGACATGCCCGCTGTTCCGCTCCACCATGGTCTGTGTGGCAGCCTCCTGAATAATGTCATAGGTGAGCTTCGTGCCATCTCCCATGACCCTTCTGAAGGTCTGTTTCATCAGATCGCTGTAATGCTCATCCAAAAATTCAGCATAAAAATTGCTCGGAACAATTATGGTCATCGTCTTATTCTCCCAACTCTCCGGAACAATTGGCTTAAACCAAGTCTCAAAAGCTGAGGACGGTATGTTATCTTTGATTACCGCCAGACATTCATTCCATAACCGGACATGATCTTTTACTTCCATTTCTATATACTCGTTCATATTAACACAAAAACACTCGAGAAAAATCCTTCAAAATCCCCGAAATGCTTTATTCATTTACATTTCAATTTGCATTACAAATTTTGTCTAATTTTTTCTAAAAAAAAAACGATATTTCACTTGCTAATAAAAAAAAAACTTAATTGGCTGTATTTCAAAATCATACATTAACACACTGATATTAAGCAAGTTACAATACGCCCATCAAATTAAAATGTTCATAGATAAACGATTATTAAAGGGTTTCAAGCCTATTCACTTTTTCTGCCAAAAACAGAAACATTGATGTAACGTTTAGGGCGCGCCTTCAAGTCTACCAACAAATCGTTCGCGCTACCTACAGTGGTGTTCAAATTGTCATATAATTCCTTGTTCGTGAGCAACAATCCGAGTGTTCCGGAACCGTTGTTCAGTTTGTCCGTCACGCCCTGCACACCCAAGAGGGTTTTGTTCAGTTGGTTGACCGTACTCTTGAAGTCCACAGACTTCAGGTTGGCGCTGACCGTACTCAGGTTACCCATCACACCGTTGATATTGTTGCACAACAGAGGAACGTCCTTGTCCACGATCTTATTGATGCCCACAGAGGCGTGGTTCAGGTTCTTCGTGATGGAGTTGATGTTCGCCAAGGAAGACTCGATCGTCTTGTTCTCCGCGATCGCGTGGAGAGAGATGATCAAGGAGTCGAGCTGAGGGATAATGGTCTGGATACGAGGCATAACCTCTTCCGTGAGCGAATTGAAGATACCTTCATCTATATAGGAAGGAATCGTGTCGCCACGGCGATAGATCACATCCGTATTGGAGGTTTCCAGGTGCAACTCGATGGAAGGCGCCCCTATCATGGCAGAGACCAAAGCGGCCTTGGAGCCCACAGGGATCTTCAGGTCATCATCCACCTGAAGCACCACCAGCACGTCGGAAGAGGGATCGTCATAATCATATATGATCTGCTTCACCAATCCAACCTTATATCCCTTGATGGTCACATCATTCGTCTCAACCAAACCGTTAATGCGTTCTAATTTAAGATAGTAATAATTAGTAGGGTTAAAGATGTTGATTCCCTTCAAATAATTCACTCCGAAAAATGTAACCGCTATGGTTATGATCACCAACAAACCGATTTGAAGTTCTTTACTAATTTTAAAGTTCATATCCTTATTAATTTTTACACTTAAATTATCATTTACTACTCTTAAAATACTGTCTTGCCTCTTCCATAGGCAATTTCTTCCCGTCCTTTATCACGACAAGGAACGCGTCCTTGAATACGCTCTTCACCTCATCGCGCAGCTTCACGCCCTCCTCAAATGTGGAGGCCTTTCCGTACACGTACTTATATTTAAAAGTACCCGTCTCGACGAACTCCTGGGCGGGAACGCACTTCTTGAAATCCTTGCAGTCCAATGGTTTCTGCACGTTGGAGCTACAGAATTGGACGGCGAAATAGACTTGAGGCTTCTTAACCTCGGACGGAGCGGTCTGCTTCTCGGACGTCTCGGTGGCGGAGGTGTTCTGCTTAGGCTCCTCGACAGGGGCTTGGGTCTTTTCCTCCTCCTTTTTAGGCTCGTCCGTAACGACGGCTTTGGCATCTTGCGTCTTCCCGTCCGCACTTGGCACGACAGACGGTTCCGCATCCTTGGAAGGCTCTTTCTTCACCTCCTTCGTCTCGGAGAGGACATCCGACTTAACATTACCATCCTTGTCCTTATATCCATCCGTGTTCCGTTTGTCACGCTTATCCTTATATTGCACGAAGGCCTTCGCGATAGCCCCCGCCAACTTGTCCAGGTTTTTATCCTTCGCCAAGAAGGCTTCCTCCTCCTTATTAGAGATATAACCCAACTCGACCAGCACAGCAGGCATGGCGGCTTGTTTGAGCACCCAAAAGCCGGCCTGCTTGACGCCACGGCTAGACCTGCCCAATTTCGTGAAATTATCTTCGATACGAGAGGCGAAAGAGACGCTCTGCTCCATATACTTTGACTGAAGGAAATCGAACATGATGTAGGATTCCGTGCTGTTCGGGTCGAAACCACGATACTTTGTCTTATAGTCGGACTCGTACAACATCACGGCATTCTCTCGCTTCGCCACCTCCAAGTTGGCGGAGGAGGAACCGACGGCATACGACTCCGTACCCCTTGCGGAACGGTTCTCAGCCGCATTGACATGTATGGAGATGAAGAGGTCCGCCTTCGCCTTGTTGGCGATCTGCGCACGGTCGTCCAAAGGGATGAACACATCCTTCTTCCTTGTA
>JAGCGM010000180.1 GCA_017649635.1 Paludibacteraceae bacterium
GTGCTCTTCCATTGTTGCTTGACGATCTCCCTGGTCGTGGGCACTTTAATCCCTAGGAAGAGGTCTCCCTCCCCGTATTGCCCCGGCCCTGTCTTGAAAAAGCGGGAGAGGTGGCGGGCTTGCGCCTCGTCCTTGTGCGCCATCAGTATCTTCGCTAACTCGCTCATATGCGCTGCGGATCGTGTTTATTGGTTCTCCTTGAAGAAGTCCTGCATCTTCTGGCACAGGACGTCCATCTTCCCTTTGTTTCCTTTGGTGTTGTAGATCCTGGTGAACTCCTCGTGGAACTCGATGAACGTCAGCTTGCCGCATTTCTTGTTCTTGCCGTTGTAGCTGCAGAGACGGTTCTCCAGCTCGATTTGGTATAGTTCGTTGCCCCCTTTCTCCTTGCAGTAGGCCAAGTATAGGGAGGAGCAGAGGAAGTCCCTGAAACATTCATCCTTCTTGCCCGATCCTTTCAGGAAATGGTCGATGAAGGGTTGGCAGAGGGATTGGAAGAACGGGTGCTCGCATTTGGCGTTCGCGTGGCAGCTCCAGCTGTCGTATACCATGCCGCATCCAGTCTGGAACAGCGTGCTCGATTTCTTTTTGTTTTCGTAGGTGCGGATGGTGTGCCGGAAGTCGAATGGAGAGACTTTGGCGGTGATATACGCGTACGGTTTCTTTGTCTTGTGGTTCAGCCAAGAGAATTGTTCGTTGATGACTTGGTCCACCCAAGTGAGGTAGGAGGTGATGAGCGGAGAGAGTTCCGCTATGTTGTTGTCGTAGCGGATGACGCTGGCGAACTCTTCCAGCATGGGCAAGGCGACTTTCATGAGGGAGTCTCCTTTGTGGCTGACGCCTGTGTATCGTGGGTCCTTCTCGATGTGCCCTGATTTGTAGCGGTAGAAGTAGGAGGCGGCGCTCAGTTCGCTCAAGTCATCCTCCACCGTGTTCAGCCATTCCACGAGCTTGTAGCTGGTGTATTTGGCGGTGTTGATGGTGCCGATCGTGGAATTGTATAGGTTGGAGAAGTCCCAAGGGGAGGTGAAGTTCAGCGCGTCGTTGCTTCCCTTGACGTTCTTCTTCTGGCTCTCGTTCTGGTAGGTGCGGATGGAGTTCGCCAACAGGAGGAATCCGTTCACGTTCGAGAATTCGACGTTGGAATAGTTGCTTTTGAAGAATTCGTCCTCGCGCCAGTATTTGTTCGTCTCGTTCGTTTTGCCTTGCGCCATTATGCCTTGGCATCCGATGACCACTAACGCCGCGACGAGAAATGCCTTTTTCACCCTTGATGTTTGTTTGACTCTATTCATGATATTGGACTCTTATTTGTTTGTGAAATATACTATACGCTTACTTTCAAGATGCAATATTCGCTATTTTTATCGATTTTTCCAACTCCATTTGCTTATTTTACCCTATTGATTGATATTTTTATATGAATCTTAATAAAAATATATTCCGCGAAAAAATAAAATAAAAAAGGCTTTTCGTTTTGTCAAGTGAGAAAACGGACTTATCTTTGTAACGCAAACAAAACAGGTAGATTTTTTCATAGTTAAGGTGGGTGTGCAGAAGTCGGGAGATTTTTGCACACTATTTTTTTGCCCTGTTGCCTATGAAAACGCCTCCTTCCCCTTTATTTTTTTTCTAATTTTTCTTACTCTCTATCATTATTGTTACCTTTGCTCATCTTAATGAAGATATTATGGATAAGAGTGATTTTATAGGGATAATCCCTGCCAGATATGCCTCCTCCCGTTTTCCGGGCAAGCCTTTGGTGAAGATCGGCGGGAAGAGTATGATCCAACGTGTGTATGAGCAGGTCTCCAAGGTGCTGGACTGCGTCTATGTGGCGACGGACGACACCCGCATCTCCGAGGCGGTCACCGCTTTCGGCGGCAAGGTGATGATGACTTCCGATCAGCACAAGAGCGGTACGGACCGATGCTTCGAGGCTTATGTCAAGTCGGGGACGGGTAGGAGAGTGATCGTGAATATCCAAGGCGATGAACCCTTCATCCAACCGAAGCAGATAGAGCGTCTGTGCGCTTGCTTTGATGACCCGGAAACGCAGCTGGCGACGCTCGTCAAGCCCTTCAAGGCGGAGGATGGCGTCGAGGCGCTGTTCAACCCTAACACCCCGAAGGTGGTGCTGAACAAGAACAGCGAGGCGATCTATTTCAGCCGTTCGGTCATCCCGTACAAGCGCGGGGCGGAGGAGAAGGAGTGGCTCTCCCGCCATCAGTATTACAAGCATATCGGACTCTACGCTTACCGTAGCGATGTGCTGGCCGAGATCACGAAGCTGCCTCAGTCTTCGCTGGAGCTGGCGGAGTCGCTGGAACAGTTGCGCTGGATCGAGAACGGCTACAAGATCAAGGTGGGCATCACCGAGATGGAGACCATAGGCATCGATACGCCTGACGATCTGTTGCGCGCGGAGCAGTTCCTCCGTAGCCGTGAACAACAGGGCGAATCGTTTTGATTGATTGTTTTGAATGGATAAAAAAAACAGGGTTGAGATGGATTGTTGGAACCCTCATAAATTTGTGAAGGCATATGGATCGTAGTGTTTGCCCTGAAATGGGTCGTGTCACGGGTGTTTCTTTCCCCAAGGCTTCGCTTGCCCGCTTGCGGAACGGGGCGAGGTTGCATGAACTGCCGTTCGGCGACGGGGATATCGTCCGTGTGGATTGCGTATTCAAGGCGGGTGCGTTCTTCCA
>JAGCGM010000181.1 GCA_017649635.1 Paludibacteraceae bacterium
ACCCAATTGTAGGCAGCAAATGCCAACTAATAATATACAATCGCGATAATAATGATAGATGGAATAGCAATAATATTTATTTTAATTTCTCTGAGGATTATTTAGCATCTTACGATTTAATCAACAAAAGCCACCCTGAAGAAAAATTAGAGGAAGCTTTAGATAGATTCATATTGAAATTGAGAGAAACGTATTTCTCATTAGATTTCGAAGACGATGACAATCTAAATGATTCTTTAGCTCAACTAAAAGATTTTGCAGAATCAAAGATTTGTTGGTTATATCCGTGGAGGACGTATAGTAGACAGAAGCCCAATCCTAAACGCATCAAAATAGGTTTTTGTTATATTGACAGGAATAGACATTATTATCCTGCCATCAGCTTGTTAATTGTTTTCGTAAAAAATCATCTTGAATTAAGAAAATCTTATGGGAGCCACTTTAAGGAAGGTTTTTTTGAGGATATGGTTCTATATGAAGAAGATGAAAACGGGGAAGTCCATAATTTACTGGAACTGAAGGACATTCCTAACCATAACAATTCGTCAGACATGGGTTATACAATAAGCGATCCAGACCAAGAAGAACAAACTAAACTTTATTATAATGGGATTGATGTATACAAAGACATGGAAGACTCTTTGGAAAAAGAATTCTACATGAAAAGTCTTGAGTATTTTTCCGTGTCAAAAAAATTAAACTTTTTGCAAGAAGAAAACAAATGTAAAGACAAAATAGAACCATGGTTGAAATATGTAGAAGAGCTAAGAGCATATTTAAAAACAGTCGATTTAAATGACATTCTAAAAGATCTTAGAGTGAAAATCTGGGATTGGCATAAAAGTATTATTGGGAAAGACGATTCGTATGAAGTTTATAGACAAGCTTTTGTTTCGAGTCCAATTGTCAACAAAGATAATTACCTAAAAAAAATAATTGGAACAGAAAAAACATGCATATGGGGAGATAGTAGTTTCTGCAGTTGGCTCGTTTTGCATTGGAAATTCCAGGAAGAAGCGGAAAAAGAAGGAATTGAAATGGGTGATTTCACAGAAGAAAAGCTAAAAAAAGCAAAGGAGGAGATCAAAAAGAATTATTCAAAAGAAGAACATCTTGGATATCTTTTTGCAGAAAGAATCACAGGAATGGAATCCAATAGGGATAAACGGGAATACAATAAATGGGAAAAATTCTACAACGAAACGAGGGAAGAGCTATATGATAGATTTCACTTCTCTGAAATTGCAAATATAAAAATTGGAATTGAATATGACAAGCTCAAGGACAAAAATGAATATCTAAAAGAACTCAACAAAACACTCAAACAAAAGACTTTAATTCTCTAATCTCCCAAAAACATCTCCAACAATCTCCGTTTGTCAAAAATATCTATATTTGCAACCAAATGCAAAACTTGTACGTGTGTTTTTATGTTTTGCGACACATTAATAGAACAATTTAAACAGATAAAAGCATGACCAGAAAACTCATTTCATTAATACTTGCTATAGGATTCTCCACGTTTGTCCATGCGGGGAAAACACTGATGATAAACGGAGAGAAGGCGGAACGGGACGACGTGTCAACAATAACCTTTGCCGAAGATGAACTTGAACTGAAATATTCCGACGGCAGCACATTCAAACTGGACATCGAAACGGTGGAGATCAATTTCTCCGTATCAAGTGGCACAGATGGAGTTCCGACGAACACTTTTTCGGTCAACACGCTCGTCGAAGACCACATTCTCTTGTCCGGACTCGAGAAAGGTTCCCAAGTACAAATCATACGTACAGACGGCAAAGTGCTTTTCTCGACAGTCGCCGAAGAATCGGAATTGACAATACACACAGACAAAATGTCTCCTGCGCCTTACCTGATCAAGGCGGGAAACCAATTCGTGAAAATCATTAAAAAATAGCATCCAATACCAGACTCAAATGAAAAGGCTCATTCTTTTAGCATTAGCTATCTCTTCGATTACGCTTAACGCACAGAACAGGGTTGAGGTCACCATGGAAGATGGTACGACACAAACCTATCCGACCTCTTCCGTCGAGGCTATCCGCTTCGAACAAGGGAACAACTTCACCATCACCACCGAAGAGGGCGAGACCATAGCATTCGACGGGAACGCACGCAATATCAGGTTCAAGAAGGACCATGCCATCGACGGCACATCCGTACAAACCATCACCCAAAGTCTTGGATTAGGGTGGAATCTGGGAAACAACTTGGATGCTCAAAACAACGGATACTCGAGTGAGACAGCTTGGGGGAACCACCCCGCGACATTGAAGACATTCCAAGCGGTAAAGGCCGCCGGCTTTTCTTCCGTGCGCATCCCTATCACATGGATGGGCCACATCGGCAGCGCACCTGATTATAAGATCGAAGAGAAATACATGAACCGAGTGGCTGAGGTGGTGGGCTACGCGAAGGAGGTAGGGCTCAAAGCCATCATCAACATACACCACGACGGAGCCGACAGCAAATACTGGCTGGACATATTGGGCGCCTCAAAAAGCGCGGAACGCAACACACAAGTGAAAAACCAACTCTCCGCATTATGGAAACAGATAGCCGAAAGATTCAAATACGAAGGGGACTATCTGATCTTTGAGGCCATGAACGAAATCCACGACGGCAACTGGGGTTGGGGCGAAAACAGAACCGATGGTGGCGCACAATACCGCGTATACAACGAGTGGCTGCAACTATTTGTCGACGTAGTACGTTCCACCGGGGGTGAAAACAGATACAGGTACTTGGGATGCCCCGGCTACGTCACCAACATAGACCTCACCATCAGTGAGCTGAAATTGCCCACAGACGTAGTTAAGAACAGATTGCTTGTCGCTGTACACTTCTACGACCCCTACACCTATGCGCTCAACAACGAGAAGACCGAATGGGGACACACCGGCAGAGACAAGGAAGAATGGGGGGACGAAGACAATGTGATCGACAACTTCAACCGTATGAAGAAAAAATTCGTCGACAACGGTGTTCCCGTTTACCTCGGCGAATTCGGCTGTGTACACCGTAGCACCGACCGTGCCGAAGCATTCCGCAAATATTACCTCGAATACGTCTGCAAGGCCGCCAAAGATTATGGATTGTCCCTCTTTTTCTGGGACAACGGTTCAGCTGGCACAGGCAAAGAGCAGTCCGGACTGATCGACCACGCGACAGGAGCCTACCTCAACAACGGCAAAGAGGTGGTCGACATCATGGTGAACGCATACTACAACGAGGATCCGAATTACACGCTTCAATCGGTCTACAACAACGCGCCGAGATAAGCCACATGTTCAACGCTTAACGGCAAAACATAGGCAAGCGGGGGAAAGGCCTCAATAAATCAGCTTCGTCATAAACATCGCCACAAGGGTGCTGACGGTCACGCAGATCAAGCCTGGGATCATGAAGCTATGGTTGAGCAGGTACTTGCCGATGACGGTGGTGCCTGAACGGTCGAAATTCACCGTGGCGATATCGCTTGGATAGTTAGGGATGAAGAAGTAGCCGTAGACGCTTGGCAGAACACCCAACAAGACAGGTCCAGGAATGCCCAACGAATAGGCCAACGGCAACATGGCGACGACCACCGCCCCCTGCGAATTGATCAACACAGAGACCGCAAAGAATGCGAAAGCGATACTCCACGGATATTCACTGACAATACCGGTCAAACCGCTCTTCATCACATCAAGGTAATTGGAGAAATAGGTGTCCGCCAGCCAAGCGATACCATAGATGGCGACCACCGCCACCATACCACTCTGCCACACCGGTCCCGCCACCGCCTTCTTCGGCTCAGCCTTGCAGAAGAGGATCATCAAGGCAGCCGCCGCGATCATAACAATCTGAATGATGATATTCATACCCAATGGTTTGCCATTGTACTCAGGACGGATATCATGCTCCGCAATCTGCATGACGGAGAACAACACGATGACGGCAAGCGCACCCAAGAAGATGTATACGGCGGCTTTGGCATGAGAACTGACCTCCTTGTCGAGCACGGAGGCGGTGCTGCCATACATGTACTCCTTCATTTTCGGATCCGCCAGACGAGCCTGGAACTGAGGGTCTTTGTCAAGGTCCAAGCCTCTGTTGTAGGACCATGCGGCAGCAGCCATCAATCCGCAGATGCAGGCCGGGATAGTGATGGCGATGACACCAAGATTATTGACGTCGAACCCATTCTCGTTAGAGATGATAACGAACGAGGCCACCGCCGCCGCGATAGGCGAACAGGTGATGCCCACCTGCGAAGCGATGCTGGCCACGCCACACGGACGTTCCGGACGGATACCCTTCTTCAACGATATATCACAGATGATAGGCATCAACGTATAGACCACGTGGCCCGTACCGACCAATACGGTCAGGAAGAAGGTACAAAGAGGGGCTAAGATGGTGATGTACTTCGGATGTTTCCGCAACAGCCTCTCCGCGATCTGAATCAGCCAATCCATACCTCCGCTCGCCTGCATGATACCCGCGCAAGTGACGGCGGCGATGATGATATAAATAACATCCGTAGGCGGATTGCCTGGTTTTAGGCCAAATCCGAACACCAAAATGGCCAAGCCGATACCACTGATGGCACCCAAAGCCAAACTACCATAGCGTGAACCCACATACAAAGCCATCAGCACCACCAACAGCTGTAAAATCATCATCGTTATCTCCATGATATTATCTCTTTAAGGTTTTTCTAACAAAAATAGGGTTTTTCCTGGCAAACACAAACCCTTAGGGGCACTATCTCACAAACTTTTTCTTAAACGTTTCATGTACACCACCGCAGTTCACACCAGGAATCCCATGATTTCACGGCCTCCACGCCGGAAGCCCCCGCCACGACAGAAGGCGCTAACACCACTCATTCAAAGGGATTTAGATTCGTCTCCGAGTCTGTGTCAATCGTTTCACCTCGAATTACTTGCATATCCCAAGCTTTTTTCCAAAATTTGCGCCGATTTTGTACATATCATGGCAATAACACTTAAGTGATTTATAAACGGGATGCAGAGAGTAGGCAACGAATACGTTTTTAATGTAAATATTCAATAAATTCAGGCAACAGCAATTCCGTCGAATGAACATCAACTACGTGAAAGGCGGATATTTATATAACGGATCATGTGAATGGAGAAGAAAAAGATTATCATCATAGGCGGAGGTGTGTCAGGTATGTCTGTGGGCATCTATGCGCAGACAAATGGTTTCGAATCTCAAATTATTGAAAAACATAGCATTGCAGGAGGTATATGCACAGCTTGGTACCGCAAAAATTACCGGTTCGATTACAGCATCCAATGGTTGGTGGGCACGAAGGAAGGCGCCTTCCATAACACAATGTGCGAGACCAACATCATAAACGACCAAGTGCAGATCATCAATGCGGAGATCCACAACCGGAACATCGCCAAAGACGGATCGGACCTAATCATCTACACGGACTTAGACCGTTGGATGGAGTATCTTTTATCGATCTCCCCTGAAGACAAGAAGGCCATCCATAAATTGGCCAGCGACATCCGTTGGGCCTCCCACCTCCAACCGTTTGACATCGCGCCCGCGCTTCGTACCGCGTTTAAATATACCAAAGCATTCTTCCACTGCTTTCCCTCCCTGTATATAGCCATTCGGCACAGGGGGAAGAACTTCACCCAATATATCGAGTCGCTCAACATCAAAAGCGACGTCTTAAAGAAAAAGCTTCTAAATATCTATGGGGAAGGCAATTACGCCTGCTACGCATTCCTTTTGATCATGGGTTGGTATTTCCGCAAGAACGCAGGTTACCCAATCGGTGGCTCTTTAGGCGTGGCGGAGCGGATGAAGAGCAAGTACGAATCATTAGGGGGAGAATTCCTCTTCAAGAAAGAGGTGGAGGAGATCATCGTGGAGAACGGTTCCGCCAAAGGGGTGAAACTGACCGATGGAACCATTCTAAGGGCCGACTACGTCGTGAGCGCCGCCGATGGCTACACCACGCTCTTCAATCTGCTGAAAGGTCAATTCAAATCTCCTAAGCTGGACCATGTCTATTCCAAATGGATATTGTTCACCTCCATGGTGCAAGTCTCATTTGGCATCAACAAAGATCTTCATACCGACTACAGCATACAAGTAGTACAAGCGAGCGGGGAAAAGATCGGAAGCACGGAGCTCAAGCACAACTATAGGATCTTGAACTACAACTTTGACCCCACGATGGCTCCGGAAGGCAAATCCTGCATCATCATCCGATTCGACAGCCCGTATGACCTTTGGGAAAAGTTAGACAAGGAAGCCTATAACGAGGAGAAAAAGAGGATCGAAGAGGATGCCAAGAAGATATTGGAGAAACATTATCCCGGCAGTTCCCAGCACATCGAGGTGTGTGACATCGCCACCCCACTGACCACCATCCGTTACACCGGGGCATGGAGGGGGTCCTACGAAGGCTTTATACCGACACCTAAAAATGTGATCGACCAATTGGACCAGCGGATACCGGGTCTGGACCATTTCTACTTAGCCGGACAATGGCTATTCCCTGGTGGAGGCATTCCCCCGTCGGTTCAGTCCGGGAAATGGGCAATACAGCTTATATGCCGAGACGAGAAGAGGAAGTTCGTATCGAAACCCCAATAGGCAAAATCAGCGCATCCACATTGAGACGATTTATTATATCGGGAGTATGCAATAGGATTAATCAGCCGATGTACATGTACCCATGAGAGGGTAAGATACTTTTACGGTTAAAAACCAAGCGGTTGTCGTTTGCGTTTTTTTTAATAACTTTGCGACTCCATTAACAAAAACAGGGAAAAATGAACAAGAAAGAGATAGTAAAAAATCTGGCGAAAATCAGCGATCAGGAAAAATTCATGAAGACAGAGGGCGGCAAGCAACCGTCGATTCCCGTCATCGAAAAAATCATAGAAACAATCCAACAAATCATCTTCCCCGGTTATTTCGGAGCGGAGATCCGCAGCACGGAAAGCCGCCACTACCACATAGGCGTGAGCATCGAGAACCTGGAGAAATACCTGAAGGAACAGATAAGTCTGAGCTTCATGAGCTTCAAAGGAGAGGAAATACATGAGGACAAGAGCGACGAGATCGTTTTGCAGTTCATCGACACCATCCCCGAGATAAAAAGGGTTCTGTACACGGATATCGAAGCGATGGCGAAAGCCGACCCGGCCGTCACCGCCTACGGGGAGATCATCTTCTGCTACCCGGTCGTTCAGGTGATGCTCCACTACCGCGTGGCGCATGCCCTGCTGAAGTTCGGTGTGCCGGTACTGCCCCGCATCATCACGGAGTTGGCGCACTCCAAGACGGGTATCGACATCCACCCGGGCGCACAGATCGGAGAATACTTCGCCATCGACCACGGCACGGGCGTCGTCATCGGCGAGACCAGCATCATCGGCAACCACGTCACCCTCTACCAAGGTGTCACGCTCGGCGCCAAGAAATTCGCCAAGAACGAACAGGGTGTCCTGCTCAACACACCAAGGCACCCGATCATC
>JAGCGM010000182.1 GCA_017649635.1 Paludibacteraceae bacterium
GAGATGAAGTTGGGTTGCTATTTGGGTATGTTTGCGGGGTGTACCGCATTGGAGCGGGCTCCCGAGTTGCCTGCCGTTTCCTTGGAGGAGGATTGCTACAAGGGAATGTTCCGTGGATGCACAGGACTGAGGTACCTGAAGGTGCATTTCACTAGTTGGTTGGACCCGTCCTACTCGGTCGCCACGAGTGGTTGGACCGATGGTGTGGGGGAGGAGGGTACCTTCGTCTGCCCTGAGGCGCTCCCTGTTGAAGAGGGGACGAGCGGGGTGCCGGAGGGTTGGAGAATTAAGAATTAAGAATTAAGAATTTTGAAACGTCAGTTCGACGTAGTCAATTAAGAATTAGGGTGGTGTTCGTGGGAATACAGTTGTGGGTAATGAACCGATAGTTCGACGAAATCGATTGAGGAGAGCGTATCTATGCACGATGTGCACATTCCAGCCCTGAAAGGGCATAACATATATAGCTTAGGGCAACGCCCTATGGGAATTAAGAATTGAAGGGTGTGCATTCCCTTGTACGATGCGCATAACTGAGCCCTGAAAGGGCGATCCATTATATAGCCCAGGGCATCGCCCTATGGGAATTAAGAATTAAGAATTTTGAATTAAGAATTAGGGTGGTGTTCGTGGGAATACAGTTGTGGGTAATGAACCGATAGTTCGACGAAATCGATTGAGGAGAGCGTATCTATGCACGATGTGCATATTCCAGCCCTGAAAGGGCATAACATATATAGCCCAGGGCAACGCCCTAAGGAATTATGACGAAAAAGGGCGAACAATATGTCCGCCCTTTTCCGTTATGATCATTTGATAGGTTAGAATCAGAATGCGTTGATGATGCCGCAGAAATCCTCAACCTTCAAAGAAGCGCCACCGATCAAACCACCGTCGATGTCTGGCTTAGCGAACAACTCAGGAGCGTTGGAAGCCTTGCAAGAACCACCGTAAAGGATAGAAGTGTTCTCAGCAACTTCCTTGCCATATTTGTCAGCTACGCAAGAACGGATGTATGCGTGGATCTCCTCAGCTTGGTCAGCCGTAGCGGTCTTGCCAGTTCCGATCGCCCAGATTGGCTCGTAAGCGATGGTGATCTTAGCGAAGTCCTCAGCGGACAAGTTGAATACTGAACCCTCCAACTCAGCCTTAACGACTGCGTTCTGCTTGTTAGCCTCACGCTCTGCCAAGCTCTCGCCGATGCAGAAGATAACCTTCAAACCGTTCTTCAAGGCCAAGAGAACTTTCTCCTTCAGGATCTCTGGAGTCTCGTGGTAGTACTCACGACGCTCAGAGTGACCCAAGATAACGTACTCCGCACCTGTTGATTTAACCATAGCGGCGGAAACCTCGCCAGTGAATGCGCCAGACTCTTTGTCTGCACAGTTCTCAGCGGAAACTGCGATCACCTTAGTGTCGATGGCTGCGGCTACGCTTGCCAAGTGAATGAATGGAGTGCCGATGATGACATTGCAATTCAGTTTCTTACCCTTCAAAGCGGCGTCCAAGCCCTTTGCCAACTCAAGACCCTCTTGGAGTGTCTTGTTCATTTTCCAGTTTCCTGCAACGATATTCTTTCTCATTGTAATGAATTTAAATGATTATGTTAATGTTGTATTACTTCTTTTTCCCGCTGATACGTGATATGATCCAATCTATGGCGAATACGATGGCGAGGACCGCAAGGAATCCGATGACGGACATCGTCACCATTCCCCATTCATTAGGCTCTTGCACCTTCCCCATCTCAGATTGATCCAATGGCTTCTCGAACTTCGGCATGTTCTTGTTGCTCCATTTGTTCACAACCACACCGTCCTTCAGCAACACCAGTCCCGGATTGGATCGTACGATGGTCTTCAGCGTGATTTCGTCCGTGTTGACGATCGGGTAGCCACCCTCTGCGCTGTAACCCATCTCTGTTTTGAATTCCTTCATCTCGTCGGTCTCCAATCCTGTGGCGGTCATGCAGTAGAAGTCGTATCCGTTCTGTTGCGCGTATTGGTAGATGTTGTTGATCTCCTTCCGTTTGTCGGTCAACGCTTTCTCTACTCGGTAGCATACCATCAGGAAGGTGTAGCCTTTCTTATTCAACACTTCCTCCGTGATGTCCCCGTCATCCGGGTGTTCCATGGTGAAGTCATGGATAGGCGGTTCGAATCCCTTCTTGATCAATTTGTGCTTCGAGTCCACGAAGGTCCATGTGTTGTCGTCTTTCGGATAGTTGTCCAAGGAGAACTCTTTCTGTTCACCGTCCTTCTCGTACACCAGTATCGTCTCGAATTCGTCTTCCTCCGCTCCTTCTGGCACTTCCATCGCCTTTATGATGTCGGTTCCATTCTTGTAAGGACGGAAGTCGATGATCGGCAGGTTGAAGTAGCAGTAGATGGAGAGCAATATGGAGAATGAGCCGGCGCAGATGGCTATCAACCATTCTGTGCGGTCCGAGAAGAGTTTTGGACTATATTCCTTCCATTTGTAGACTAAGATGGCGAGCGCCAATAGCACGATGTTCTTCCAGAAGGTCTGCCAGTTGCTGATGACCAATGCGTCGCCGAAGCATCCACAGTCCGTCACAGGGTCCGCTATGGCGATCCAAAGCGTGAGCGGGGTCATGAAGCACATCATGATGATGGCCAGTATGGAGGTGGATTTGAGGTTGGTGCCTAACACCAAACATACGCCGATTAGGAACTCGAAGGCGGCCAGACCGATGCCGATGACCAAGGCGATCGGAGCGAAGAAGTCCAAACCCATCGCCGCCATGTAGTCTTGTATCTTGTAAGTTGAGCCTAGTGGATCTACCGCCTTCACATAGCCCGAGAAGACGAATACCAATCCTAATAGTATTCTCGCTATGACAACTATCTTGCTTTTTACAGTATATTTCATGCTTCCAAAATTACTAAAATATTTATTTCCTTAGTCTTTAAAATCTATTTTTATCAGACCGAACAAAGCATAGTTCACCATGTCCATGTAGTTCGCCTCTATCCCCTCGGATATGAGCGTCTGGTTTTGGTTGTCTTCTATTTGCTTGGTGCGGTAGAGCTTCATGAGGATGAGGTCGGTGTAGGAGGTGGTGCGCATGGAGCGCCAAGCTTCGTCGTAGTCATGGTTCTTCGCCAACATCAAGTCGACGGTCTTCTTCATGTACTTGTCGTAGAGGTCGATGGCCTCCTGAGGGGTGAGGTCTGACGACTCTGAATACCCCTTCTCCAACTGAATCATTCCCATGATGCCGTAGTTCACGATGCCGATGAGCTCCGGACGTATGCCTTCGTTCACCTTCGCCTCGCCCTTCACTTCCAGGGTGCGGATCCGGTTCGCTTTGATGAATATCTGGTCGGTGATGGATGCCGGACGCATGATGCGCCATGCGGCTCCGTAATCCTGCAGCTTCTTGCTGTAGATGTCCTTGCATACGGCTATTACCGCCTCAAATTGTTCTTTCGTATCCACTCTTTTCTCTTTTTTTCTGTTACCACGGCAAATTTACCCCTTTGGAGATTAATATCCTTGCCTCTTGCCGGAAAAAATGTTAACTTAATTCAAAATTTATAATTTCCTAGGGTGTTGCCCTAGGCTATATATGTTTCGCCTTTTCAGGGCTGTGTCCGCATGCATCGCCTAGCGTACAGGGGTTAACACCCCTGCCTGGGGGATGTCGCCCCCAAGGGGCTCAGGAATTGGACATCATGAAAGGAAACGTGCTCATTCAATTGTCTTGTCGAACTATCGTTCCTTAATTCATAATTGACTACGTCGAACTGACGTTTCAAAATTCATAATTATCTATGTTTCGCCCTTTCAGGGCTATATCCACATGCATCGTCTTGCGCACAGGGGTTAACACCCCTGCCTGGGGGATGTCGCCCCCAAGGGGCTCAGGAATTGGACATCATGAAAGGAAACGTGCTCATTCAATTGTCTTGTCGAACTATCGTTTCTTAATTCA
>JAGCGM010000183.1 GCA_017649635.1 Paludibacteraceae bacterium
AATTGTGGAAATTGTGATAATTGTTTAAATCCGAAAAAACAAGTGGAAGCGAAAGAGTTGCTATGTACCGTTCTGGAGACGATCATAGCGTTGAATGAAAAGTTTAAAACGGAGCATGTGATCGACGTCATTATGGGGAACGAGACGTCGGAAGTCAAATCCTATGGCCATGACGAAGAGATCGACACATTTGGCGAGGGTAAGGATGAGAGTGAAAGAACGTGGCAAAATGTGATACAAAAAGCGATGATAAGCGGGTATATCACAAAAGACATCGAAAACTACGGTATACTGAAACTCACTCCTGAGGGGAAGGCATTCCTCAAGAAACCTAAATCGTTCGAGATCGTCAGCGAAGAAGAGGAGGAAGTGGAAGAGGTGGATATCCAGCTGAAAGGCGGTGCCTCCTGTTGTGCGGATCCTGCTCTATTCTCCATGCTGAAGGACTTGCGCAAGAATCTATCCAAGAAATTGGGTCTGCCACCGTTCGTCATATTCCAGGATCCGTCGTTAGAGGCGATGGCCACCACCTACCCTATCACCATCGAGGAGCTTCAAAACATCCCTGGTGTGGGCGCAGGAAAGGCTAAACGTTTCGGCGAGGAGTTTGTCCAACTCATCAAGAAACATGTCCAGGAGAACGAAATCGAACGTCCGGAAGACCTCCGCGTGCGTTCCGTAGCCAACAAGTCTAAACTGAAGGTCTCCATCATCCAAGCCATCGACCGAAAAATCGCCTTGGATGACATCGCGGAATCGAAAGGTTTGGACTTCGACGAACTGTTGGACGAAATCGAGGCCATCGTCAACTCCGGCACGAAGATCAACATCGACTACTTCCTTGTACAAATCATGGACCAGGACCGTATCGATGAAGTGTTCGACTACTTCAAGGAGGCGGAATCCGAAGATGTGGATGACGCATTGAAGGAGCTGGGAGAGAATGATTATACGGAAGAGGAAATCAGACTCGTCAGGATTAAATTCATCTCTGAGATGGGTAACTAATTAATTGCCTGACATAGGATATATCAATGGGAAAGGGGATTCCGGAGGGTCGGGATTCCCTTTTTTATAGTTAAGAATTTTGAATTTTGAATTAAGGTGGTTTATGTCTGGAATAACAAGGGCGAAGCAGATATCATTCCGCTTCGCCCTTGTGTTTTTATCACTGGCTTGGACGTATAGTTTCAGAAGTCTTCGACTAAGGTAGACAACATTCCTTTGCTCTTAATTTTAGACAAATACTTTTTGGCCATTTTAACATCGCCACGACTCTTATACAATAAACCTATCATATAATAGTTCGTATCAGCGTCAGCTAAAATATCGAATCCCCTATCTTTAAAATAGTCAAAATTTTCTCTCCCTCCCCACCGCATAAGCTCTTTGTCGGTCGGGTTATGATCAAATATCGTTTCAAGTTTTGCCATATCTAGTCAGATGTTCTCTCGCTTATTTGCGCACGATAGCCTCCGCTAATGCCTCTATCTGCGGTTTGTCCGCCTCTTTCATGCGGCTCTTAATCGTCACGACTGGCTCCACGATCTCCACCGCCTTCATCTTCTCCAGCATCTCACGCATGATACGTGCCGCCTGTGGCGCCCATGTGCCGTTCTCGATCAGGCCGACACGGCGACGCTGGTATCCCTTGATGGAGAGCTTGTGCAGGAAGTTGTGCATAGGAGGGAAGATGCCTCCGTCGTAGGTGGCGCAGGCCAATACCATGGATTCCATCCTGAAAGCGTCTTCTATCGCCTCTGCGACGTCATCACGGCTCAAATCTGTAATGGCTACCTTGGTGGCTCCTTTTGCGCTTAGAGAGGCTGCAATCGCCTCCGCCGCCGCACGTGTGCCTCCGTGGATGGATGCGTATGCGACCAACACGCCGCCTGGTGTCTCCACGTCATACTTGCACCAGATGGAGTAGAGACGGATGGCCTCTTTCAACAAATCGTTCTCAAGAATCGGTCCGTGCAATGGACAGATCTTCTCGATCGTCAATGCGGATGCCTTACGCAACAGGGCGTCCACTTGCGCACCGTACTTTCCGCAGATATTGAAGTAGTAACGACGGGCTTCGCATGCCCAATCGTCCGGGTCTGCTCCGTACACGCCGAACTTGCCGAATCCGTCGGCCGAGAAGAGCGTTTTCTCACTCTCCAAGTAGGTGACGATCACCTCTGGCCAGTGGACCATCGGTGCGGTGAAGAAACGTAGCGTATTGTTGCCCAACGAGAGGGTGTCGCCTTCGCCCACGGCTTTCGTCGTGAAGGTTTTTCCCTCGAAGAATTGTCCCATGAATTGGATGGCTTTGGCGCTCGCCACGATGGTCACGCCAGGGTATGCCTCCACCAATGCGGCGATGGATCCGCTGTGGTCAGGCTCCATGTGTTGCACGATGAGGTATTGCGGAGTTCTTCCCGCCAACGCTTTCTTGACGTTCTCCAACCACTCGCCGGTCTTGCGGGCGTCCACCGTATCCATGATGGCAATCTGTTGGTCTTCAATAAGGTAGGAGTTGTAGCACATTCCTTCCGGAACAATGTATTGACTTTCGAACAAGTCTATATCAGGGTCATCCACCCCGATGTATTTCACACACGACATAATGATAAGTTTTGCTTTATTAATTCTTCTTTTATCTAGACTTCAAACTTAGTGATTTTTGAGGATTTAGCAAAATGTAGAATTTAGTTTTTAGAATTCCCCCAACAACTATCATCAAGGCCTAAATTCTTAACTCATAATTCATAATTCAAAATTCTTAATTCATTAAAGTGTTCCACCC
>JAGCGM010000184.1 GCA_017649635.1 Paludibacteraceae bacterium
ATAAAGAAGAACAAATTTACATTGTTTATTTGCCGGCAGAATCAAAAGAACCGGAAATCCAAAGTTGGGGAACATATAAAGATGCCTTTGAAAACAGATATATAAATTTATCTTTCAAGGAGCATGTACTTCCATGGTTAAAATCTGATGTAATTCCGAATGTGAAGCAAAAAGATGTGTATTTGTATACTGCACTAGTACAATATGTTGATTATCTAGAAGGTATTTTTCTATTAAGAAACAATCAAAAAAATATGAATATGGAATTAGAAAAATTTTTAATTGAACATTTGAAGATTGATGAGAAAAGCAGTGAAATAGAAAAAGAAAAAGTTCTCGACGAAAACATTAAGAACTTTGAGGATATATTAACTCAAATGAAATCACTAAAAGGAAAAATCAGAGACAATTTTTTTGAAGAATACAGGAATAAAGTCAAGTCGAATTATCCATTATTAAGACCCTGTGAACATCCAGAATATTTGTTAGATGTGACCATAGATAATGTTGAAGAAAATGATGGGATTATCATTGGTATTGGTGATAATGGACATTTTTATTGTCAAGTGGAGTATAAATCCCAAAAAAATATAGAAAACACTCCTTTGATGCACTTAAAGGATGAACAAATTTTGCCTATAACCAACTCAAAGCAAATTTGGAAATATTTCCCAAATAATTTGGATAACTTTGATAATGTGTATAAATTTTTTAACGGTGTAGTAGAAAAAATAGAAAAGGAATATATCCCACAGGAGAAACAAATTCAAAATAATTAGCGGATAACAAAAAAGATAGATAGCCCATGCTCACCTACCTCCCCAACCAAACCCACTACACCGCATTGCTCTCCCGCATCCAATCCGTGAAGCACACGCTTTGGATTGGCACAGCTGACATCAAAGATCTCTATGTGGAGATGGGCAAAGAGAAGAAACCGTTTCTGGCGCTTATTGCCCAACTCATCCGCCGGGGAGTGGAGGTGAGGCTGATCCATGCGAAGGAGCCTGGACCGAACTTCCGTGAGGATTTCGATAAATACCCTGTGCTATTCAGTCGGTTGGAACGGGCGCTCTGCCCAAGGGTCCACTTCAAAATGATTGTTTTCGATTGCAAGGAAGTGTATGTCGGTAGCGCCAACCTCACAGGCGCTGGTATCGGCATGAAAGCTGAAACAACACGCAACTTCGAGGCCGGAATACTGACCGACGACCCTCAAATCGTCGAACAAGCCATGAACCAGTTTGATGAAGTGTGGATGGGCAAACACTGCAAAACGTGCAAACGGAGGGAGTTCTGCTCGGATCCGATTGGGTGAATCTTGGGGGAGCAAAAGCTTAGCATTATTTTATGCTTCTGCCCATCTTTTTGTTAAGCCTTGCCTTGACCATTGCCTCCCTGATGCCCCCATTTTTGACAAAGAAATCCTCAAGTCGGGAGAGATAACTTTCCATCATTTTGTCGGTTTGGTGAATCAAAGTCAGGGCAACGTTAGAGATTTCCTCTGCAGTCCATTTCTGAAAAAATGGCTGATAATGAGACAGCTCATTGTGGTATTTGCAGTAGTTCACCATAGAAGCGTAACGAGGATGAGAGCTATCCCAAATGGTCAAGTTTCTTGTCCGCAGGTAATCATCATAATCTTCCCTGAGTTCCAACAAGCTGCTTTTCCCCACATTCATAAGTTTTATCTGCATCTCGGTAGAAGTCACGCCATCAGCCATGCCCTCCACAAAATTCTGCTTGCCAGAGCGTGCAGCTTGTATCATTTGATCAATGGTTCTGTCCTTTGGCACCAGATATTTGTGCGCAAAGAAAAAAGTAAGATCGTAAATCACTTGTGATTTTTTATAGAAGTAGGTGTTTCTACAATCTCCATTCCCTCGTAGAAACCCTTGTGGTTTGGGGGTATATGCCATATTTCTTAATGTAACAAAATCAGATAATATTTCTTAATAACTAGATGACTAGATAAACTAGGCAAACTAGATAAACTAGAAAAAAAAAGTTCGACGCAACTCGAACAAGCACAAAGATACACAATTATAGATGATTTCCTTACGCAATTGTCATTTTTTAGAATCGGTAGCGCCAACCTCACAGGGGCCGGCATCGGTATGAAAGCCGAAACAACACGTAACTTCGAGGCCGGAATACTGACCGACGACCCACAAATCGTCGAACAAGCCATGAACCAGTTTGACGAAGTGTGGATGGGTAAACACTGCAAAACGTGCAAACGGAAAGAGTTCTGCTCGGATCCTATCGTGTGATTCTTAGGAGAAAATAGGGAAGTTTAGCGTCGCCACACGCATCAAATCGTCCGAAAAAAAAGGTTGAAAATTCGCAGTAGTATTGCATATTTTCATTGAAAATTCGCAGTAGTGTTGCGAATTTTTATATATTTGCAAAAAATAAAACACTATGAACGAGCGAGTTTTGCAAATTATAGACGATGAAAGCGTATTCCTGTTCGGTGCACGCCAAACAGGGAAAACGACCATGTTGATGACCCGGTTCCCCGGCGCCATCTACTACGACCTGCTTCAGACCGACGTGCTGAACCGTTTCCGCCAACGCCCCGCCCTGCTACGCGAGACACTCGAAACAGCCGATGAAGGTCAGTTGGTCATCATCGACGAGATTCAACAGGTGCCCGCCCTCCTCAACGAGATACATTGGTTGATAACCAACCGGCATCTGCGTTTCATATTGTGTGGCTCGAGTGCGAGGAAACTGAAACGACAGGGCGTGAACACGTTGGGTGGACGGGCCGTGCCTCAGTACCTGTTCCCTTTCGTGAGCTGCGAAGTGCCCGATTTCGACATCGACCGAGCGGTGAACAATGGCATGATCCCTCGCCATTACCTGAAGGAGAACCCCAGCAATCTGTTGAAGGCTTACGTGGGCATCTATCTGCGCGAGGAGATCCAGGCAGAATCGCTGGTGCGCAACCTCGCCGGGTTTTCCCGATTCCTGGAAATCGCCGCAATGACCGACGGTGAAATGGTCAATTACCTGAATATCGCGTCAGACTGTGGTGTGAGCGCCAACACCGTGAAGGAGTATTTCCAAATCCTGGAGGATACGCTCGTGGGCTATATGATTCCCGCCTTCACACGCAAAGCCAAACGCAAGGTGGTGCAGGCGCCACGTTTTTACCTCTTCGACGTGGGCGTCACCAATTACCTGCTGGGACGCACACATTTGCGACGGGGCACGACGGAGTACGGACATGCGTTCGAACATCTCGTGGTGCAAGAACTCGTGGCGTACCTAAGCTACACCGACAACCCAAATAAACTCTCCTATTGGCGTACCTACACACAAGTGGAAGTGGATGTGATCTTAGGGGATGCGAAGGTAGCGGTGGAGATTAAATCCGCAGAGGAGGCTCTGCCTAAGCATCTGAAAGGGTTGAAGTCCTTTGGCGACGAGTACCCGGACTGCCGACGCATCCTCGTGTCGCTCGACCGTTTCAACCGCACCGTCGATGGCATCGAACTTCTGCACGTCACCGACTTCTTCCGAAAGCTGTGGGCGCATGAAATTATCTGAAAAAAAGGTTGAAAATTCGCAGTAGTGTTGCACATTTTCATTGAAAATTCGCAGTAGTGTTGCGAATTTTCGATCAAATAGGCTCCAAAAATAAGGAGAAAATGCGCCAAATGACGAACAGATTCATAATATACTCATTTTTAGCAAAGTACAAGCAATTTTTACATTTTTATTGGGGAATATTTTGCCTTTTACCACATTTTTTTGGGGGAACAATGAGAATTATGAAACGTAAGTTCGACGAAGTCAATTTTGAAACGTCAGTTCGACGAAGTCAATTAAGAATTATGAATTATGAGGGTCTCGAACTGTTTTGCCTGCGCCTGTCGAGTGAACAGCTCCTTTTGTGCCAGGTCTACCTCCTGGTGCGTATATCCGTATTCTTTCCACTGACGGTAGTTGTCGAGGAGGAAGGACTTCACCTCTTCGACGGTGGAGGCGGCGATGCCCGCGCGGGTCTTCTGGATGGTTTCGGCAAGGCAATCCTCGTCGCTGCGTACGCAAAGAACAGGCTTCTCACAGCCTAACGCTTCGTAGAACTTGGTCGTCATGATGCCATGTGGACCGTCCGCCGTCGCCTTGTTGGAGAGGACCAACGCAATGGAGGAGCGGTTGAGCACCTCCGGCATCTTATCGGCGGAGATGGTGCCATGCACCTCGTTGTAGGCCGTGACGCCATAGGCCTGCGCCATCGTTTCCACGTCCGCCTTGCTGTCATTGTCCACATACCAGCGGAGAACGAGGTCGTTGGCGAACGCATTATCCGCTACGAGGTCACGCACCGCCTGAAACAGAAGGCTGGGGTCCCGGAGGCTCAGGTCGAGCAGCCTGCCGGTATAGGTGATGGCGAATTTATCGGAAGGGATAGGCTGGAAGGAGAAGAGGTCTCGGTCGTAGCCATTGAAGACCAGCTCGACGTTGGGCTGGACCTTCCGCAGCGTCTTCACGTGCCAAGGGGAGACCGTCGTCACGAGCTGCGCCTTGCGGAGTACCCTGTCGCGCCGCCATTGGTTGAGCCAGCGGAGCTTGAAGAACTGCCTGATCTTTTCCAACCCATGCGGACGGGCGTTCTGCTCCATGATATCCCTTAGATCGACGAGCAAAGGGATATGAAGACGTTGTGCGATCTTCTTTCCGCAAAGCAACGGGAAGATGTAGTAGCTGGTGCAGAAGACGAGGTCGAAGCGCTCCCCCCGGATGCGTCGCATGGCCTCCCTGTAGAGTTTGCGGTCGCTGCGGCTGAAGAGGTAGTCGCCAGCCGTTTGCAATGCTTGGATCCACGGTTTGTCGGAGGTCAGGGGGATGGTATGGAGGACCATGTTTTCACGGTCGATATGGATTGGCCAAGAGGTCTTCGTCGAGGCTCTTGTGATGACCGTCACCTCAAAATCCGCCCGCAGATGCTTGCATAGATTGCCTACGCGGGGGGCGAAATCAGGGGGGAAAGCGTCACATACGATCAATATTCTCTTTGCCATGGCTCGATACTATCTGAACGCAAAAATAGTTTATTTGTTGAAATCGGAGCAGAGCACTTGAATGATTTTTTGCGCGCTGTCACCGCACCCGTAATCCTTGATGGGTTGGCGGCTGAAATCGTGGTGGATCGCCTCCTTTATCCTCTCCTTATCGGTTCCCGCAAGGATGTTCCAGCCCGCCGTCACGGTCTCGATCCACTCCGTCTCGTTCCGCAGCGTGACGCAAGGCGTTTGGTGGAAGTAGGCCTCCTTTTGGATGCCGCCGGAGTCCGTGAGGATGAGGGCAGCCGATTTCTCCAGCATGATCATGTCCAGGTAGTTGGCTGGCTCGATGATCATCAGGTGCTCGTTCTTGTCGCACAGCACCTGTAGATTAGGGTGTTGTTGGATGAACGAGCGGGTATGCGGGTGGAGGGGCAGGACGATCTTTCGGTCCGGTCCGGCTATCTCGTTGAAGGCGGAGAGGATGTTGGAGAGGTTCTCCTCTTGGATGTTTTCCGCGCGATGGATTGTCGCGAGGTAGAAACCCTTTTTAGGAAGGTGGAGCCTTTTGCAGACGTCAGAGGTGCGTTCCGCCGTCTCGCCGAAGAGGAGGGCAGTGTCGTACATCACGTCGCCCACTTGGTATATATTGCCTGTAATATGTTCATTATGAAGGTTTTTGACAGCCGTCTCAGTAGGGCAGAAGAGCCAATGGGAACGTTTGTCCGTCTCGATGCGGTTGTGCTCCTCGGGCATGCGGTTGTTGAAGCTCCTTAGGCCCGCCTCGATGTGGGCGATAGGGATGTTCCGTTGCTCCACGGCCAATGCGCCGGCGAGGGTGGAGTTGGTGTCTCCGTAGAGGATGACGCAGTCGAAGGATTCGTCGCCGATGGCCTTGAGAATCTTTTCGGAGAGAGGTTCCGGAGCCGTCGCGGAGCCATCCAGCAGCCAGGTCGGACGAGGGATGGAGAGGTCGTTGAAGAAGATCTGGCTCATGTTATGGTCGTAGTGCTGGCCGGTGTGGAGGATCTTCTCCTCTATGGAGGTGCCATATTGCTCGTTGTGAAGGCGGATGGCTCGGCTCACCACGGTCGCCTTGATGAACTGTGGGCGGGCGCCTATGATCGTCAGTATCTTCATTTGCTTAATTCTTCGATGATTGTTTGGTATAAAGATGGGTGGTATCCGCCCTCTACGGACGAGAAGACCGTGTTATGCCAGAGCAGTACCACCTCTCCATGGTGTTTTTTAATTTGTGCGAGGAGGGTGAGAAGGGTGTTCGTCGCCTCCTCCTCCGTCAGGTTCATGTAGTAGCTATTGCTGAGGGAGCAGTCCATCGCCACCAGCGGGTGCAACCGCAAGTTGGTCACGCATCTGCTTCGGGGGTCGATCCATCTCACGCATCGGGAGGTGCCTAGGCGGAACCCCACGGTGTCGGCATAGCCCATCGTGAAATCATCGTGGATGCCTGCATCTATAAGCGCATTGAAATCAGACGGTTGCAACGTACGGAGGAAATGCCAGCGGTTCAGCGATATTGGGCAGTCGATAGCCTCCTCCAACTGTTTTTTCTCTTGGGGGATGGTCTCCGTGTGCTCGCCCGAGTGGTAGCTCGTATGCAGTCCGAAGAGCGCATTGTTCTCCTTTAGGAGGGTATACAATCTCTTGAAATCCTTTCCTGCGAGGGAGTAGCTGGGTAGGTCATTGGCATGTTGGCGGATGGCCGATTTCACGAAATAGATCGATTGCGCGCCCTTTACCTTTTTGTCCATCTCGATGATCCAAGGGAAGGTATAGGCGGGGTCGTTCGCCAAGCGGAGAGGAGCCATGAGGACATTTTTCAGTCCGGGGAAGGAAGTCAGGTTCCTTTTTATTCCGCCCAAGAAACCCCTTGGGTTACGGTAGTAGGCGATTCTGTCGATATCGTGTGTGAGATATATCTGCTCATACCCTGGGGATGGGAAGGAGACGGAGGCGGATTCGGAGAGCCAGCCCAACAGCAGAAGGCTATATTCATCCAAGATGGGACGGAGGAGGAAGCCCGCCCGGTAAGGCAAGGACTCTCTGCCCGAGAACCTTCCGTGTGCGTCACGGTGCCGGTCAGGGTGAAGGTACTCCTCGTATCGTGAGATGAGGAAGTAGGCGCTTGCGACGAGGTCCGCATGGACGACCTTTGTGGAGCCGATCCGCTCAATCTCAGGTGAGCCGAACAGGATGGGGGTATCCCCTATCGTAGGCAGGGGAAGAGAGGGCTCCGATTGGGGGGTTCCATACACCCCTTCGTCGAAGAAAGGCGAAGGAAGGATGACCACGTCATATTGCGGGAAGAGCGCAGCGTCACGGGTATAGCCCACACGGCACAGCAAGTCGTCGTTGCCATGCAGCAGGAAGCGGATGATATATTCGATCGTCTCTCTCATTATCCGCAAAGGTAATATATAGTTAAGAATTAAGAGGTAAGAGTTGAGAATTTTCCTGCCATTGACATCTCCTATTCCCCCACAGAGACCTCGACTCCATACGCCTTGCGTTTGCCGTTCTCCTTGAGTTGCAGGGATAGTTGGCCCTTCGTCAGTTGGAGGTGCAGGTCCCCCCCACTCCCCCAGCTGGTGTAGCGCACCTTAAGGAATATCTCGGAGGAGCCGCCCCCATAGCTTCCAGCCACATGAAAGGGGGGATGGACGCCTTGGAAGCGTCCCACAGCCCGGATGGTATAGGGCGGATAGGCATCGGTGTGGGTGGTGAGCCACTCTCCACGTCCGGCCAATATCGTGTACTGTTCGTTCGCCCTGGTGGTGACGATGATGCGCAGCGTGTCCTTCCCGGATTCGAGGCACATGGATTTCCAGTCCAGTCCGTTCTCCCCCAAGGAGATCTCCCGACCCGTCAGCTTGGAGAGACATCTCGGGGAGCGTTTCCCTTCGGGCGACGGCAACGAATAAGCGTTTTGCGCCTTTAGCAGTTTGGCATAGGCGTTCGTGTCAGGCAAGGAGTCTCCCCTCACCTTGCGGAGCAGATTCCAGACGAGGTGACGCTCCGCCACGCCGTTGCTCGTGTTCGCCTGCGTGATGGCCACCACCATATCCTCGTCGGGCGCCACGATGATGTACTGACCCAAGGCTCCGTCGGCGCGGTAGGCGTTCGGGTAATCGCAGCGCCACATATGGTAGCCGTACGTGTCCATCATGCCCGTCTCCTGCAGGGAGGAGGTCATCTCCTCCACCCACTCCGACGAGATGAGTTGCTTGCCCTCCCAATTGCCCTTGTTCAGCAGCAGCTGTCCGATCTTAGCCATCGACTCCACCTGCATGCGCAGTCCCCAGCCGCCCGTGTTGATGCCTTCGGGGCTCTCCTCCCATTCCACGAGCGTGATGTGCAGGGGGTTGAAGATCCTCTCCTTCATGTAATCCAATGTTTTCTGCCCCGTCACCCTTTGTACGATAGCGGAAAGCAGGTAAGAGCACATGGAGTCGTAATGGAAGGTCTCGCCTGGCTTATCGACCGGTTTGGCGAGGTATCGTCGTATCCAGTCCGCCCCCGTCGTGCGCATCAGCGGGTCAGGCTGGATGCCTGAGGTCATGGTCAGGAGGTCGCGGACCGTCATCGAGGCCAGGTTGTCGGAGATCGAGTCCGGCAACAGGTCAGGGAAGAAGGAGGCCACACGGTCCGTCAGGCGCAGGCGGTTCTCCTCAATCGCCAGCACCACCGCCAGGCCCACGAAAGACTTGGCGTCCGAATAGAGCATCTGCGGATAGGAAGCGTCGTACGGCTTCGGGAAGAGTTCACCGATCACCTTGCCGTGGCGGAGAACCATGATGCCGTGCGGCTCGCCCGTGGGACAGGAGAGCATCTCATTGAAGTAAGTCTCTATGTCAGAAGAATATACGCCCTGAGACTCCGGAGAGACACGAGGCAGGTCGCCCGTCTGCGGGAAGAGCTGGACGATAGGGATAAACAGCCAGATGAACGATAAAAGTAGACATCGTAATGTTGTCATGCGCCAAAAATTTTTCAAGAAATATTACAGAACAAACTTACGGAAAAGATTCCACAGGCGGATACGACAAAGCGAATTCTATGAAAAATAATAAAAAGACGGGCGAGGATCAATTCCCCACCCGTCCGTATAGAGATTATAGACCACGCTAATATTGCGGGTTTATTATTTCCTGATCAATGTCTTAGCGGCGATTGCACCGTTCTCGCCCTTCACGATGATCACGATAACCTTATCGTTGATGGAGGCCACCTGACCGTTCATATTGTAAGTCGCAAGCAGTTCGCCATTCAACACAACCACGTTGCCGTTAGCATCGATGTATGCGTCGATTGCGAAGGCATCAGCCACTACGTCATTGAGACCATCGCCGTTAAGTGAAGTAAACATGATGTTGTCCACCAAATAGCCGACTGGCAATGAACTGATTATCAAATCCATAGAGGTCGCCTCAGCAGGCACATTGACGATATTCTCATGTTTAGTCCAAATCATCTGCAATTTATTGTCATCCAGATCCACGATTTGGCCTGTGTTGAAGCGCACCTTGATCGGCACGTCCATCACATTCACGACAGTAGCAGGATCACCATCTTCCCATCTCATGTCTGAATCCTCTTTGTCATTCTTATGTTTCTTTACGATCATCTCAGACTTGAACTGCTTGGTGCCCGCAGGAAGTTTGATTCCAGGGAACACGATAGAGTCTCTTAAAGCCTCCACCTGCAATCCATGGAGGACCTCATCATCCATGTAACCGGAACCATCAGTACCCATGAGTGAGTCTGGCATATAGTCCCTAAACCACACGAGTTTGTTTTTCAGCACGTATGGAATAGTTTCAGACTCCGACAATACAGGCACAATGCCACCCGTGTATTGTATAAGGGTTTTGGTCGGGTAAGTTAATTCCTTATAGAGCGGATTTTGGATAGGGCAGTCGAAGCTCTCCGCATAGAAAGGTTTTCCACCCTCCATTGACTCAATGTAGAAGTTTTTGATGTATGGGAAGTCTGCAATCTCCCCTTTCTCACGAGCATACGAGAATACCATACCACCTATTGTCTTCATGTTTGGATTGGCATACAGATACTTCTTTTCTGTTCTCCACTCATTCGCCGGACCGAACTTTGCGTCTATGGTAACATAAACAGGACACTCGTTGGGGTTTGGTTCTTTTTCTATCGCTTTCATGGAATCCTGCATACCGATGATGAACAAAGGCTTGTTCCTATCGTTGGGGTCACTCATAAGGGTGAAATCCTTGTGCGATTCCGGAATCATGTACTCCAAAACCAACACATAGTACTTGCTCAGGTCAATCGGGTTCAGGGAATCGATCTTCAACTTCACATCCAAATAGTTTGTGGAGAGTTGCTTGTAAACAACAACATTCTTCCCGTCCACGACGGTGTCGATCATTTGATTAGGTATATCTAATCCTCTCTCCACCCTTTTCCCTGTATAAGGGGAAATGGTCACGTTCTCCGTCACAAACTTTCCATCTTTGACCAACCAGTATTTGTTGGTATCCGCAAACACACTCGATATCGAAGCGAGCAGCGTAAAAGAAAGTAAAAATAATTTTCTCATGCTTTTATGTTTTAATTATTAAATTGAAATCATCATATTGTTCCCGTATGTCTTTCCTGTACTATCCTTCTATGTCTCGTCATGATAGATGATTTCGCAAATATAAGAATTATTTTACATTTTTCATACACATTGGTTCCATCCAAATTTTGGGGGCCATAGGAGGCAAGGAGGATCTTCTCCACGGGCATCTACAAGAAAAGGGTCGGATTCAATAAGAACCCGACCCTTTCATATTGCGGAAAAACGTTTGTTATTTCACAATCAGTTTTTCAGTCTTCACGCCTTGCTCGCTCTTTACAGAGACGCTGTAGATTCCGGCAGGAAGGTTGAGTTTCAACTCATTGGTTTCACCTGCAGCCACATTGCCTGAATAAACATTGATACCATCCATGGTGAAGATCTCCACCTCGGCGTCAGCGTCAACAGATATGTTCACGTTGCCACTCTCTGTAGGGTTTGGCCAAATTGAAACATTAAGGTTAGCCTTAGTGTCGCTCAGTCCCACATTGTTAGGGTCTCCTTTGAATCTAACAGTACCCAAACCTGCGGATGTAGCCATGAAAGCTACAGCGAATACGTGTTCACCTTGCTCCAGTTTCAAATAGAACTTCTTGCCTGGTGCGTAGCTGGACTTAACTTCAGCCCAACCCCACTCTTGGTAACCACTCGTTGACTCAGTTCCGCCATGGCATGGGGTCAAGTCTACCACTTTGTGGTATTCCGTACCATCCTCCTCTACCAAGCAGTTCTTGCCATCCAAAGCGAAAGCGACCTTGTTAATGGCCTCCACGTCGTGTTGTCTGTTGCTGGTGTAGATCTCGAACTCGTAGATACCGCTGTATTTGATGTCCATGGTATATTTCACCCACTCGCTCTGGCTGATCCAACCCAAGCTGTAGTAACCGTCGCCAAGACCCTCTTCACCGTTGCCATAGGTATATCCCAAGTCAACAGCCTCGTCGTCACGGATGCCATCCAAAGCACCAGCATTACCCATGTTACAAGCGCCTCTACAACTGTTCTTCCAGTCCTCATCGTTGTCGAAGAAAGCGACACCAACTCCACCTTCGTCATATTTCATCAGGTCAAGGTCAAAATCGTTGACACCGTCAAACACCTGAGCCTCTCCCTTGTATGGCCTAGACGCCACCTTAGAGTAGTCGTTGTTTTGTTTCAAAGCGTTCTTAACGTATTCACCGGATTGAGACCATTGGTTGCCGTCATAATTGGTGAAGGAAGAAGCCACCTCACCCTTATCACACCAGCTCCAGTTAGCCCAGCTGATGATTTGGTTTCCGAGGTTCTTACCTGCGCAAATATCCATCAACATGTTTGCGGTCTCTTTTGCCACGTTGAAGTCACCACCGTCACCCGTGTGGCTTGAAAGACCCCACTCTGAAACGAAGATTGGCATGAATGCCGCAGCTGAGGAGATATAACCCAAATAACGTCTTTGGTCGCCAGCGTAGCTGTGGAATGAATACATCACATTAGGCAAACCGCACTCGTCAAGCGGGTCTTGAAGAGGCCATGCCAAACCTTGGTCCCATTGAGGAGTACCCACAAGCACGATTGCATCGCCATCACCTTGCTTGATGACAGGAAGCACCTTTGCCGCATATTTCTTCACATTCTCCCATACGTCCTTAACCGTTTTACCCATGACATCGGTATCGGTATCTATGTTAGGCTCGTTACAGATCTCATAGATGACGTTGTCGTAACCACCATTTTTCGCGTATTGGCAAATCTCACGGAAGAAATCCTCCGCACCGCTGTAATCATTCGGGTTACCTGGCTTCAAAATGTGCCAGTCTACGATACAGTACATGTTTTGACCTTTACACCACTTGATGCAATCCTTCACCCACTGTTTGTTGTATTCTTGGTTGCCTTGATATCCCCTACCCTCGTTGATGTACATGGCGATACGGGCCAAGTTGGCGCCATTTTGCTTCATTCTTTGGAAGTCGCCCTCGTCGTTGAACGCTTTCTCCAAACCGTCGAAGTGACCGAACGTACTCCAGCCCCTCAGTTGGACTGGTTCTCCTGATTGGGAGCACAATTGGTTCCCAACCACTTTCAATTTGCCCCAAGTGCTATAGTCCCCCGCATTGCTATGCAAAGCGAAAGCCAATAACGCTGCTGCTAACGTAAAAAGTTTTTTCATGTGATTAAAAATTAAAATTATTACTGATTCTGATAATTATTTGTTTCCAACTATATTTCTCCACTTAGATACACATCAACATTATATGCCAAATACCTGCTTTTGGAATATGGTTTCGATGTCCAAGCGTGCAAATTTATAAAAAATAATGTGATAACCATAAAAAAAAACATTTTTGTGCCACTTCAATGCATGTTTTTTCATATGGGACCGCTCCATTAACGGGTTCCCGCCTAACGGACTATCTTACATTGATATATATAATACTATGAGGAATACCCCTATTTCATGTTGCTGGTGAACAGCAACAGACGGTTGGCGATGTTCGCTTCGCTGACGCCTCCGTCGAAGTCGAGGGAGAGCATGTTCAGCTGCGGATACTCCTTCTTCAGCTTCTTCTCGATACCGCGCGCCACGATGTGGTTGGCGATGCAACCGAATGGTTGCATGCTGACGACGTTGTTGCATCCGTCCTTCATGAAGGCGATGACCTCCGCCGGCAACAACCATCCCTCGCCGAACTGGGCGGAGAGGCTGATCACATCCTTCGCGTATTCGCTGATGGTCTTGATGTCCTGCTCTGGCTTGTAGTACCTGAACTGGGAGGCCTCCGCCTCGATCTTCTTCATCACCTTGCGGATGAGGTTGTAGGCCATGTCGATGACCAATGGCGGCACCTTGAAGCGCTTCACGAAGTTCTCTTTGTTGAACTTGTAGTTGACGAAGGCGCGGAAGAAGAAGTTGTGCACGGCGGATGGCACGACCTCGACGCCATGCTCCATCAGCCAATCCGGCACGTAACGGTGCGCATATGGGTTGAATTTCAGGAATATCTCGCCTGTGATACCTGCCTTCGGATAGACGCGGTCTTCGTAGATAGGCACCTCGTTGAAGGCCCGGGCGGCCTCGCCGGTCAGCTTCAGCAGACCCTTCGTGTCACCCTTCTCGACCAATGGCTTAGCCTTCTCCAAGTAGAGGTCACGCAGCTTACGCGCCTCGCCTTTGTTCCTCTCACGCACCGCGATGGCGTGGTAGAAGATGGAGAGCCAGTCTCCGTACATGGTGGCGTATATGACGAGCGGAGCCGCCTTGATGAGGTTCAGCTTGAAGCCCGGTTGGTCTTCGATATTGTCCGTTCCGCCGATACCGATGACAGGCACCTGCTCGAAGCCGGCGTCCACGATCGCCTTGCGGATCAGCGGAGGGTAGTTGGCGGCGCGGCATTGTCCCAATTGGGTGACGGCCACAGCCACCTTGTCCAGGTCATACTTGCCCGACTGCAATGCCTTGATCAGGTCGCCCACGATCAGGGTGGCTGGGTAGCAGACCTCGTTGTTGGAGTATTTCAGTCCCACATCGTTCGAATCCGCGTTGCTCAACGGCAGGGATTCCATGTCGTAGCCAGCCCATTTGAAGGCGGCCGGGAAGAGTGGGGAGAGGTATTCCGTGAAGAATGGC
>JAGCGM010000185.1 GCA_017649635.1 Paludibacteraceae bacterium
TCATCGCGATAGGCATCATACAGGACTTTATCTTCAAGAAGTGTGAACCAATTATTTTCAAACACCGCCGCGCCTAAAGGTGTGCTCTAAAACAGATAACGTTATGGACAGAAATATAGACATTGACAGCTTAATGAAGCACAGCAGGGACGAAGAGAACCCGACAAACGACATCAGGGAGGAGCAGACCGAAACCGAGACCAATACGGATATCAACATCGACGCCCTCATGAGGGATAATCGCCCCAAAGAGGAACCTATCGAAACGGAAGAGCCTCGCCCAACGGAGAGCCCGAAGAAAAGCAAAAGCCCGAGAGGCGACGGTGAGGTGGATGTCATCCGACTCAGGAACATCACCCACATCTTCAACAAAGGAGAGAAGAACGAATACCGTTTGTTCGAGAACTTCAACCTCACCATACCTGACCTTCCCGGCAGGGGACAGCTCGTCTCCATCATGGGTGCGTCAGGCTGCGGCAAATCACAGATGCTCAAAGTGATAGCAGGTCTCAACAAGTTCAACGAAGGAACGGTGGAAATCTACGGCGAGAAATTGTCGGAGAACCACAACTTCCCTATGGTGTTCCAAACATACAGTAACTTCGAATGGTACACCGTCCTGCAAAACGTGATGTTGCCAATGCTCGTCAAGGGCGTGGACAAAGCAACCGCGGAGGCGAAGGCCAGAGACCTCTTGAAACGGGTGGGCCTGGAGGATCACATGGACAAGTATCCAGCCAAGCTGAGTGGTGGCCAGCAACAAAGGGTAGCCATCGCCAGATGCCTCGCCTGCGAGTCCCAGATCATCCTCTTCGACGAGGCGACGGGTGCGTTGGACATCAAGATGAAACGTGAAGTGCAGAACATCATCCTCAAGATATTCTACGAGATGAAGATGGACCCAACCATCATCAATGTCTCCCACAGCATCGAAGAGGTTTGCTACCTCAGTAACAAAGTCTTCATCCTGCAGGCCAATCCATGCCGCATCTTCAAGGAGATCGACATCCACTACACGGGCGAGGAGACCAAGCCTCGCGGGGAGTGGGTATTCAACACGGAAGAGTACGCCAACTACGTGAAGACCATCACGGCGTACATGGATGAGATTTGTAAGTAAAAATCGGCAAAAGAAAGCTAAATCCAAGGGCTGGTTCCATGAAGGAATCAGCCCTATTTTTTGCCATTTAAAAATTAATTAGCGGGCAAGAATTATTTTTCATCATACCAACGATCCTGATAGCGTCGGCATGACCACCATCCGCCGCCTTCTTGTACCACTTGTAAGCTTCCACACAACTACTTGGGACGCCCTGTCCTTTCGAATAACAAACACCGATATTGTACTGCGCATCCACATATCCTTGCTCGGCGCTTTTTTCAAACCACTTGACCGCCTTCTCGTAATTAACATCCGTGCCAGTGCCGAAGTAATAGCATAAGCCCAGGTTGTATTGTCCAAGCACATCCCCTAAATTCGCCGACGACGTAAGCCAAATGAAAGCTTTCTGCAAATAAATTTCTTTAACAGGACGTTTCCGCAAATAGCATTGGGCCAAACTATTTTGCGATTTTGGCATTCCTTTCTCCGCAGCCATTTTATAATAAACATACGCATTCGAGAAATCGCCTTTCCCCTCATATTCGACACCTAATTGATTCAGACTATCAGCACTCACTTTGACACTATTTTCCAGTCCGGAACATATACTCGAATCTATCACCACGTTTTCTCTTTCCACACAACACGTCACAAGTTTTTCTATCGCATCGGCATGATTATTCCGCGCAGCCCGATATAAAAATTTCAAAGCCTCTATAGTATCCTTTGGAGCACCCCATTTCCCTGCCAGATAACAGGAGGCCACCTTACATTGCGCATCGGAGTCATATTGTTCAGCAGCTTTCCTATACCACTTGAAAGCCTCGGTTTCATTCTTCTCCACCCATAAGCCCGACTCATAACATCGGGCAACCTTACATTGCGAACTGACAATTCCTTGCTCAGCGGCTTTCCTATACCACTTGAAAGCCTCGGTTCCATCCGGCTCTACCCCTTCGCCTGACTCATAACACATGGCCAACCTACATTGCGCCTCATCGAACCCATGCTCAGCCGACTTCCTAAACCATTTGACCGCCTCCTTTTCATCCTTCCCCACCCCATCGCCTGATTGGTACATACGGCCAAGAGCAAATTGCGCTTTCATGTCCTCTCGCAATGCGGCTTTCTGATACCACTTGAAAGCTTCCTCAGAATCCTCATCCACACTACTCAATCCATACCAATAACACTCCCCGACATAGTATAGAGCATCGACGTTCCCATTTTCCGCCGCCATTTTCAACCAACAGATGACAGAGTCATATACCGCATTGTCTATATCTATATGTTCTTCCTCAAGATGCAATAGGGTCACTCCCAAAAGGCACTGAGCCGAGTCACAACCCATTCGGGCGGATTTCAACAAAAAGGGAATCGCTTCATCCCTGATAACATAACCATCAGAAGTATCCACGAGCAGAGCACCTTGCACATACAAAGAGTGCGCCAGTATCCTTTCCGATTCTTTGCGAGCCTTCTCGTCATCATCCAAAATATCATCCACGCCTATCGAGTCCGTCGACACCACGCAATTACCACATTTACCGTCACTCATGGGCTGTCCACATCGGGGACATTTAGCCTCCTCACATCCACACAGAAGCACAAGCGCCAGAAGAAAAGACAAAACACTATTAATTCGCATGACAATACAATTCGATTATAAGAACAAATGTACAAAACATCCGACACACAAATAAAACAAAAACATTATATTTGCA
>JAGCGM010000186.1 GCA_017649635.1 Paludibacteraceae bacterium
ATCCTCATCTCCGCAGTCATCCTCCACATCCCGACCAATATCATAGCGAAAATATCACCCATCAAATCGATTAAATTCGACTAAAAGGACACTAGACATGAAGTTTGAATTACAACATACGGACGCCAAATGCCACGCCAGAGCTGGTCTCATCACAACTGACCATGGCGAAATCGAGACCCCCATATTCATGCCGGTCGGCACCCTAGGCTCTGTCAAAGGTGTCCATACCAGGGAAATCAAGGAAGACATAAAAGCCCAAATCATCTTGGGCAACACCTACCACCTCTACCTCCGTCCAGGTCTGAAAATACTCGAACAGGCGGGCGGACTACATAAGTTCAACGGATGGGACAAACCCATCCTGACGGACAGCGGAGGATTCCAAGTCTTCTCCCTATCCGACAACAGGAAACTCACGGAAGAGGGGTGCACCTTCCGCTCCCACATCGACGGTTCCAAGCATATCTTCACGCCGGAAAACGTGGTGGACACGCAACGCATCATCGGGGCGGACATCATCATGGCGCTCGACGAATGCACCCCGGGAACGGCCGACTACAACTATGCGAAAAAGTCTTGGGAGCGTACCCAACGATGGCTGGTGCGCGGACTCAAGCACTTCGACGAGACAGAGCCGAAATATGGCTATAGCCAAACCTTCTTCCCTATCGTACAGGGATGCACCTACAAGGACCTCCGCCAACGCTCGGCCGAATTCATCGCCGAACAAGGGCGAGAGGGGAATGCCATCGGCGGATTGGCGGTGGGCGAACCCGCCGAAGTGATGTACGAAATGATTGAAGTGGTGAACGAGATACTACCGACGGACAAACCACGTTACCTAATGGGAGTGGGAACGCCCGTCAACATACTGGAGGGCATCGAGAGAGGCGTGGACATGTTCGACTGCGTCATGCCTACCCGCAACGGACGCAACGGCATGCTTTTCACCAAACAGGGAATCATGAACATGAGGAACCTGAAATGGGCGAACGACTTCTCCCCTATCGAAGCGGACGGCGCATCCTACGTGGACACCGCCTACAGCAGAGCCTACCTCCGCCACCTCTTCATCGCGGAGGAACTTCTGGCCCTACAGATAGCCTCCATCCACAACCTCGCCTTCTACCTCTGGCTGGTAAAAGAGGCAAGGAAACATATTCTAGCGGATGACTTCTCCTCTTGGAAAGCATCCATGGTAAAACAACTTAGCGTAAGATTATGAAGCAACAAGAAACACAGGAGAGCAGGATGAACCATAAATTCAGAGCAGAAGGGTTCTCATGGGATGACATACGTCTGAAACGTTACGACTGGTATATCATCAAAAAATTCTTGGGAGCATTCTTCCTTTCCATCCTGTTGATCATCAGCATCGCGGTCGTGTTCGACATCTCCGAGAAAATCGACGACTTCATGGAGCACGAGGCCCCATTAAAAGCCATCATATTCAACTATTACCTCAACTTCATCCCTTATTACGCTAACCTATTCAGTCCGTTGTTCACCTTCATCGCGGTGATTTTCTTCACCTCCAAATTGGCGAACAACTCGGAAATCATCGCCACATACGCATCCGGCATCAGCTTCTACCGCGTCACAAGGCCATACATGATATCCGCTGGAGTAATCGCCTTGATGACCTTCATCCTAAGCGGTTATGTCATTCCTCCCGCCAATGTGGAACGTATTGATTTCCAAGAGGAATACATCAAGAAAAAGAAGAAGGACAACGTCCTGAAAGTGCAAATGGAGGTCTCACCCAACGAAATCCTCTACATCGACTATTTTGACAGGGATGAGAACAAGGGACACCGCGTCTCCATGGATGTCTACAAGGACAAATCCATCATCTCCCGCATCACGGCCCAAAACATCATCTGGGACGGAGAGCACTCCTGGCATTACTACAAATACACAAAACGTGACTTCAACGGATTATACGAATCCATCACAAAGGGAGACACCATGAACGTGACCCTCAACATCATACCGGACGATTTCTTCATCTTCCCAGGCATGCAGGAACAGATGAACAACAAAGAGTTGAAACTCTACATAGAACGACAACGGACACGAGGAATCGGCAACATCAAGAACTTCGAGTTGGAGTACGAGAAGCGTTACGCCTTCCCGTTCGCCGCATTTATCCTGACCATCATAGGACTCTCGCTCTCATCGAAGAAGGTGAAAGGCGGCATGGGCCTCAACCTGGCGTTAGGCCTGTTGTTGAGCATCTTGTACATCCTATTCTACTCCATCTCGTCCACCTTCACGGTCAACGGTTCGCTCTCCCCAATGCTGGCGACTTGGATGCCAAACGCAGTGTTCTCCATCATCGCGGCATACTTGTATCGGAGAGCCCCGAAATAATGGGCTGAGGGACCTTCACTTATTCTCTAACGAAACACAAGTCACGATATATGGACCAAAAATATAAATGGATCGTAGTCATCATCTGCATTCTGATTGTCAGAGGTGTAGTTTACCTCCTAAAATCCGAAAAGGACACCAAAGCGCCTCAAAATGAATCTATTACAATAATAGAAGAGGAAACGACATGGGGGAATGGGAAGGTGGACAGCATATCAGAGGACCAGTTCGTCAAGTTAGTGGCCGATTTTAACACGGACAAAGAGGTATACATAGGAGAAGGACCCGCATTTGTGGACATTTATACGACGTGGTGCGGTCCGTGCAAGCAACTCGCCCCCATTATTGAAGCATTGGCGGAAGGTTGCGCAGGAACATTTCAGTTCTACAAATTGGATTTAGACCAAAACCCCAACTTGGCCGCCGCTTATAACATCCATTCCATACCCTATATCCTATATTGCGATAGCTCTAAAATTCGGAGAGTTTTGCCAGACAAAATGATGTCGATCATCGAAAAGGTTCAATCGGAAAGGGATAATAGGCAGAGATGACTCCCCAAAAACGGAATGCCTGACCATATATCATTTAATTCAGCGATACCGCATATTTCAGAATAACCTATAGAGAGATAACATCGCTTACCGACCGCTATATTCTTAACAATACGCTTTAGTATGGTTCTATCCTCAAACGGTAATTCCGTATATATCCGCTTTATACGGGAATAGTTAGGCCTGTTTTCCCTGATCTTTTCCATTATACCATCAGACGCTTCCAGTCCGATTACTTCGTAGATCATCACGGACTAGACTACCCAGTTCTTTTATGTATTTGGGCATATCAAGCCGTCCCTGATTTTTCCTCATAAGGAAGGATAACCGTTCATTATACGTCAACATACAAATACTATGATTAAACAGAGAGATTCACAAATATATTCATAAATCCTCAGATATATAATATTTGGACAATTAAAATCCGTGCTTAACCAAGGTGAAGTTTAAAGGAATCTCGTTGAGGGG
>JAGCGM010000187.1 GCA_017649635.1 Paludibacteraceae bacterium
ATGGACGTTAAGATAGAACCCTCATGGAAGGCGGTGTTGGCGGATGAGTTCGAGAAGCCTTATTTCTCGCTACTGACGAGTTTCGTGCGGAAGGAGTACCAGAGCACGACGTGTTATCCTCCTGCTCCGCTGATTTTCAATGCTTTCAACCAATGCCCTTTCGACAAGGTGAAGGTGGTCATCATCGGTCAGGACCCTTACCATGGGTACGGACAGGCGCACGGGCTCTGTTTCTCCGTGAATGACGGGGTGCAGTTTCCTCCTTCGCTCGTCAATATCTTCAAGGAGATTGAGCGGGACCTTCATATCCCTTTCCCGCAGTCCGGCAACCTTACCCGATGGGCCAACCAAGGCGTCTTCTTGCTCAATGCCACGCTGAGCGTGCGGGAAGGGCAGGCGGGTTCGCACCAGAACAAAGGGTGGGAGGAGTTCACCGACCGTGTGATCAAGGAGATCTCCGACAAGAAGAACAACGTGGTCTTTATGCTTTGGGGCTCCTATGCGCAACGCAAGGGGGCGGTCATTGACACGAAAAGGCACCTCGTGCTCAAGGCGGTCCATCCGTCACCGCTCTCCGCCTATCGCGGATTCATCGGCTGCGGCCATTTCAGCCAGGCGAACCAATACTTGGCGTCGAAGGGATTGACGCCTATACAGTGGTGATGATGAAGAATTACAGGATCAAATATCTGTGACATGTGCCTTGTTGCTGTTTTGGTTATTTGTGTGTGAATTTATATATTTGTGGAGTGTGAATGTTTGACAATAAAAATAACAAGTATATGGCAACATACTCAATATCATTGGATAAAAGAACATTGTTTGGTAAAAACATGTTTAACTTCCTTGTCGGCATGAACTATGTAAACAAGGAGGTGCCTAATGTGGCTGATATAGACGAAAGAACAAGTGATGGAAGGAAAATAAAGAAAGTACTATACGAGTTGGGAATTTTGGAGAATATAGAGAACGAAAAGGATAAAGAGAAAGAAGAGTTGTCCGAAATTTTTTCTTCAATAAAAAAAGGGACGATAGAGACTCGTTCAGTAGACCAACTACTTGGTGAATTATGAAGTACAATAAAAAGAGTGCAATGTAGTTCTTCCCCTTTTGTTCGCAATAGTCTAAACATAAGTATGCCCCTTTTAACGCATGGAAAATCCAAAGACATCTCCGTGCCTTCGTGAGCACTCTATGCGTATGCAAGGAATGTTTTACTTCTCAGTATTTTCCATACCCAGAAGCTTCAGTGCGTTCTTGTACAAGATCGCGTCCCTTTCCTCTTGGGTCAGATTGAGTTTGTTGAAGCGTTCCAGCTCCTCTTTGTGGTCCCACATCGGGTAATCCACACCGAACAGCATCTTCTCGACGCCATGGTTGTGGATCAGTTTCTCCGCATAGGCTGGCTCTAATTTCCACAGTGAACTGGAGGTGTCGAACCATACGTTTTTCCCTACAAGGTACTTCTCAGACTCGTCCCATTGGGTGTATCCGCCGAAGTGGGCCGCCACCACCTTTAGGGTAGGGTGCTTCTCCAGCACGTGGGCGATGCGCTTCGGCCCTGAATAGTCGTATCTGAAATCGCCCGCATGCACAAGTACCGGCATGCCCAGCCCGGCGATGACTTCATAGATATCGTCCATCTCACGTTCGTCGATCGGAAACTTCTGGAAGTCCGGGTGGAGCTTGATGCCCTTCAGTCCCGCGGAGTAGATGCGGATGAGCTCGTTCTCGTAGTTCTCGTACTCGGGGTGGATGGTGCCGAACCCGATGAACTCAGGATGCTCGGAGACCTCTCCGATGATGTAGTTGTTGATGGATTCCACTTGGTGGGGCGCTGTCGCCGTGGAGTGTACGATGTAGTAGTTGACACCGATGCGTCGTCCGCTCGCCAGTAAATTCTCCGGGCTACCGTTGTATTTCATCTGGATGTGGTAGAACTCGCCTATCGTGTTACTTGCCTTGTCCGCTATCTTGGCGGGATATATGTGCGCGTGGAAATCTATTATCATATGACGTAAAAATATGTTCGGAAACTCTATTCTTGATGCGCGAAATTAGCAAAATTTGGCGAATCTATTCTCCGCTTAACATAAAAAAACCGACAAGTTTTTTCCTTGCCGGTTTCCCCTTGAATGGGTGATTTTATTTCTAATTATTTGAGAACAAAGGCGTTGATAGGTATCTGTCTCCTGAATCCGGAAGCAGGACCACGATGTTCTTTCCCTTGTTCTCGGGGCGTGCCGCCAGTATCGAGGCCGCCTTCAGGGCTGCGCCGGAGGAGATGCCCACCAGGATGCCCTCGCTGACTGCGAAGTTCTTCCCTTCCGTGAATGCGTCCTCGTTCTCGATGGCGATCACCTCGTCGTAGATCTTCGTGTTCAACGTGTCAGGGACGAAACCCGCGCCGATGCCTTGGATCTTGTGCGCTCCCGCCGTGCCTTTCGACAGGACAGGAGAAGTGGCGGGCTCCACCGCTACTATCTTCACGTTCGGGTTCTTGGACTTCAGGAATTCTCCTACGCCGGATAAGGTACCGCCTGTTCCCACACCCGCCACGAAGATGTCCACCTTGCCGTCTGTCTGGTCCCAGATCTCAGGCCCAGTAGTCTCCTTGTGTGCCTTCGGGTTGGCTGGGTTGACGAACTGCCCAAGGATGATGGAGCCTTGGATCTCCTTGTTGAGCTCCTCCGCCTTAGCGATGGCGCCCTTCATACCCTTCGCACCTTCGGTCAGTACGATCTCCGCACCGTAGGCCTTCAGCAGGTTGCGGCGCTCCATGCTCATGGTGTCCGGCAAGGTCAATATCGCTTTGTAACCCTTTGCGGCGGCTACGGCGGCGAGACCGATGCCCGTGTTGCCGGAGGTCGGCTCGATGATGGTGGCGCCTGGCTTCAGGAGCCCCTTCTTCTCCGCGTCCTCGATCATGGCGAGGGCTACACGGTCCTTGACGGAACCTGCAGGGTTGAGGTATTCCAACTTCGCTAAAAGCGTCGCGTTTGTCACGCCTGTTTTCTTAGCATAATTGTTGAGTTTCATCAGCGGCGTCTTGCCAATCAACTCCAATGCGCTTTCGATAATCTTAGCCATATGTTTTATGATTTATGTTTCTTTTTTAAGCTCTTCTTTTCTTACAAATGTAGGGATATTTGACGGATCATCCAATCCTGTTGCCCCTTATTTTATTGCTTTTTTAAGTCCCTGTAAGGCCTTCTCCAACACACTCTTAGGGGAGGCCACGTTGAGGCGCATGAAACCCTCCCCGCCCGGACCGAACATGGCGCCATCGTTGAGCGCCAGGTGTGCCTGGTTGACGAACAGGTCTATCAGACCGGCGTGCGTGAGTCCCAACCCTCGGCAGTCGAGCCACACCAAGAACGATGCTTGCGGACGCAGGGGCTCGATGTCTGGGATATTGTCCGAAAGGAAATCCTCCACGAAGGTGATGTTCTTCTCGATGTAGGCGAGCATCTGCCGTCTCCACTCCTCGCCCTCCTCGAAGGCGGCTATGGTGGCTATCGGGGCGAAGATGTGCGCCTCGTTGAACTCGTTGGAGGCCATCCACCTGAACAGCGGGCGGCGGATCTCCTCGTTGGGCACGATGATGTATGAGCTGACGACGCCAGCCATGTTGAAGGTCTTGGAGGGTGCGCCCAAGGTGATGCTGCATCTCTCCGCCTCCGCCGATACCGAGGCGAACGGAATGTGCTTGTGTCCGAACAGCGCCAGGTCGCAGTGTATCTCGTCGCTGAGGACGAGGACGTTGTTGGCGG
>JAGCGM010000188.1 GCA_017649635.1 Paludibacteraceae bacterium
ACAGGTCATATTCTAAATCACTGCGTGGAGAGTTGCTGACATTGGAACGTGTGCTGAGAGAGGAGGAGAAGCGGAAGAAGAAGATTGTGCCAACAGAGGGAAGGAACGTGTTCGCTCTGCAGCGGGATTATCCGCGAGAGAAAGAGTCAGGCAATTATCTGCAGATTCGATCCGACAAACCTGTTTTCCTTTCCGTCTTGGTTCCGTATGAAAATGGAATACCTGCGGTGATATCTAGCTCTTGGCCGAAGAACGTTCGGCGATTCAATGATATTAAAGCGGGTCTATACCGTGTCTATTTGGTGAATGAGGATACCACTTGTTATCGTTTGGACTCCGTAAAAGTGGAGCCCAACAAACGCTCCTTAGTCCGATTCGACACGAAAAAGGATCGCATTATGACTGATTCGTTCGCTTGTCGGTTGAGGAGCCATCTCTTCTATACCGAGGATAGTCTTGACCTTGTGGTGGAACGACTGTTCGTATTCCTTTTGACCAACGATCCTATTCCGTCCGTGACTTTGCCTGATTCTATCACAAAGAGTGGGGGTTATGGCATCCCAATATGGGAAGTTGGCCCTATGAAGAAAGAAGATCTCACAGGTTCACGGGTCTCCTATGAGTCCTTCGGGCCTACCGCATCAGTTGAACAAGCTTTGGCTGGTCGTGTCTCAGGTCTTCGAGTCACATCCTCGAGTGGTCAGCCGGGTGCCTCCAGTGTGACGATCAGAGGTCTTCCTTCGCTGTCGGGCAGTTCCGGACCGCTCTATGTGGTGGATGGAAAGCCTATTGTGGGAAATGATAATAACCCGTTGGCTTCAATTAATCCTTCGGACATTCTCTCGATGGAGGTGTTGAAGGATGCCGCAGCCACCGCCATATACGGTGCCCGCGCGGCGAATGGTGTGGTCGTTATAAAGACGAAACATGGCAGCGACGATTCGCCGGTGACTGAGGAAACGGAGGGTGGCGCCACGCTTCGCACCCACTTCTCCGACCAAGGCTTTTGGCAACCTGTGTTGACGACCGACAAGGAGGGTAAGGTGCGCTTCCCGGTTACCTTCCCGGATAATATTACCCGTTGGCAGACAATCTATTTGGCGGATGCTCCTACCAAAAAATATATCGCTAAAGGTTCCGCCGAGGGCTCCATCAAATCCTTCGTTCCGCTCTCCGCCAGGTTATACCTGCCTGAGTTCTTGGTGCGCGGGGATCTCTGTCAGGTCCGTGGCAAGCTGACGAATTACACGAAAGACACGGTGCAGCTGACCAGTTCCTTCTCGGTGAACGACTCTTTGATCTCCACCCATCCGCACCGTTGCGCTACTACGCTGACGGATACCCTCCAGTTGTCTGCCAAGGGAGATTCTCTCTCCGTAGTCTACCAGTTCGTTTCGGAGAACCGTTTCAACGACGGGGAGAGACGGAAGGTGAAGATCATGCCGCAGGGCGTCGCTTGTACCGATGGCCGTTTCGCCATCTTGCGGGACACGCTGCGGATGTCACTCCAGTCGGCGAAGGCGGATAGCGTGACCGTCCGGGTAATGAGTACCCAGTCCGATTTGTTGCAGGATGAGGTCTCCATGCTGACAAATTATCCATACGGATGCAACGAGCAAACCACCTCTAAGTTGATTGGTTTCATGACGGCCAACCAGAACCCGAATCTCTCGAAACATCGTCGCAAAACGAACGAGAAGAAGATTGCGGAACTTGTACAGACATTGAAGGAGAGACAGTTGCCGAATGGACTTTGGGGTTGGTGGACGTCCGATCAGTCAAGTCTTTGGATCAGCCGTTACATTGTGGAGACGCTTCAAAAATATCACATCGACTTCCCGAAGGAAAACATGGCCAGAACATGTGGTGATTTAATGGGGAACAATTCGTCCGCCGACAAACTGTTTGGCTTGGCGATGCTCCACTCATTAGGACTGGAATTGGATTATCGAACCGTGGTGAGCAGGTTGGATTCGGTGAAGGATTTGACGTTCCAGGATAGTCTGGATCTGGCGGAACTCAAGGTGAAATGCGACTTGCCGATTGATTACGAATGGTTGAACAAGCATCGTGAGGAGACGATGAAGGGATGTGTTTATTATAAGTTTGGCAATGACCGTTCTGTGCATAGCAACAGGATGATGAACACGTTGCAAGTCTATCGTATCCTGCAGGCCGATTCGCTCAAGGATTCCAAGGAGGAACTGCAGAAGATACGTGACTATTTCTATTACGAGAAAACACTTAGTCGCACCTCTCACTGGCACAATACATATGAGTCGGCCATGATTCTCCGCACCTTGTCGGATGATTTGAAGCAAAGTTTGGGCGAGGAGAAAAAGAAAGTGCGCTTCTCGGGCGCCATGCAAGAGGAGATAGACCAATTCCCTTATGAGAGGAAAGTCCCTGCGGATGGTGTGCTCGACATTTCCCAGAATGGCACCTCCCCCGTCTATCTATCCGTTTCATCCACCTATTGGGATTGTCCTGTCAAGGCGAAGGGAACAGGATTCTCCATCCAAACCAGCTTCTCCGACACTGTTTTGACGGTAAGCCAGCGGGTGAAGATGAAGGTGACAGTGACGGTGGAGAAGGATGCGGATTATGTGCTGATCCATGTGCCTATTCCAGCAGGATGCACCTATGCGAGCAAAGATCGGAGTTGGAAAAACAATGAAGTCTATAGGGAGCACTACAAGGAACACACGAACATCTTCTGTTCAGCCCTGACTCGGGGCGTCTACGAGTTCACGATAGAGCTAACACCTTTCTGCCAAGGCGATTATACCCTTAATCCTGCCAAGGTGGAGCAGATGTACTTCCCTGAATTCAATGCTTGTACGGAGATGAAGAAGGTGAAGATAGGAGGGAAAAAGTAATTAAAAGATAATTACATATGCGATATTGGGTACCTCTCTTACCCATCTTGATCTGTTGCAGCTGTTCTCCCAAAGCGATTTTTTCAGGTGCGCGGAAAGATTGCGTGGCGGCTCGTTTACTTCGCATCGTGAATCCTCCATTCGGGTTGTCGGATGGGACTTTATGATAAATACTTGAGAACCAGTCGTAAACGATTAAAAGCAACAGCGTTTTATGTTTGAAGAATACCGAAATACAAGCGGACAGGTAAGCGGGCATGATTATGTGGACCTAGGCCTTCCAAGCGGTAATTTATGGGCGACCTGCAACCTTGGTGCACATAAACTTCATGAACATGGGGATTACTTCGCATGGGGAGAAACATCTCCTAAGAAGTTGTATGCTAACACAAATTACAAGTTCGGGGAAGAAGGCTCCTATTCAAAATATTGCGCATATAAAGAATTTGGAGTGTTAGACTATAAAATCATACTGGAGGAAATGGATGATGCAGCAAGAGCTGTTTTGGGGGATTCTTGGTATATGCCAACTCAAGAAGATATGATTGAATTGGTGGGTTATTGTGAGTGGTGGCCTGTTGATGATTTTGAAGGGACTGGTGTCGCTGGCATCGTTGGCATATCTAAAGAGAACCTAAACATGATCTTTTTCCCCGTTTCTGGGGTATGTAAAGATGATGAGGCCCCTGACCTCCAATATGCCTTTTATTGGTCTTCTTCTTTATCTACAGAAGTTGAGAACCCTTCAGCCTATGGACTCGATTGTTTTGGGTGGGCACCAAGCGTGGAAACTAATTGTTATAAAGCACGTTGTTATGGCTATCCGATTCGCGCCATTTCAAATCCTCACCCTAAATCATATAGTAAAATCCTTGTTGAAATGAAGGAACGAAAAACAATGGAACAGGTATATGGACCATGGAAGGGTGAGATTCCGACATGGACAAATGTTGGGATGAGATATTATAATTTATACCATGTGCAGGTGAAAGATTATTCTTTGTCTGATATTTGCTTTTTAATCCGTCAATCTTCAATGCAGGAATACGTGATGCCAGTGGCGATAGATATCCTAAGGGTAAAACCATTCATAACGGTTGATGACGATCCGGGGGATTTGTTAGGTCATGTTCTGGGCTCCGTCGAAGACAAGGGAAATGCCGCTTATTGGGAATCACACGATAGCGAGAAAAAAGAGGTGATGAGAATATTTGAATCGTGCAAAGACAGTATGAAATCATATGGCGTCGATGAAAAGAGTTTTTTGAAGCTGTATGAGGAATTCTGTAAAGGAGAGGCGGAACGGGAGGCAGAACGGGAGCGGGACGAGCAACTTAGTAGAGCTAAAAATCTTATGGAGATGGGAGTGGATGAGAAAACCATTTCCAAAGTGACGGGTCTCACTAGAAAGGAAATAGATAGTCTGTGATGGTGTACTTTAGGCATGGAGGGAATGGAGATATGGTAAGGAAGATGTTATTTATTTTTTTAGGATGTATATTTTTCTTGTCCCTATTCTCGGGATGCTTGATGTGTGATATTCGTCATGATTTATGGAATAAGGATCGAACCCTTTATGATTTTTCCGGAGGAAATGGGTCGGGTTGTGCTCTTGAATTTAAAATTGACACAAGATATGAAGATGTGTATAGTAAGGATACCTTACATCCAAGATTATTGTACCAATTTGAAATGGTTGCACGAAGTATGCCGTTGATAAAATTGAACTCTTTCTCTTTCTCGAAAAAAATGGATGGTGTCGAGCCGATTCCATATCATGTATATTTGGATTCTTATGGGGGACTAAAGGTGCCAATTACGTTGGTCGATAGCTTGCCTTTCTACCTCCCTGACAGCATACAAGGTCGTGGAGGAGTTTTGCAGATTGTTGTGGAAAGTAGCGAGGCGTGTTATGAAACAGATATATTATATATTAGTTATGATATTGAGGTCGGTGCCAAACGTATAGTGAAAGAAAACATAATGTATAAGAGGCGTTGGACTTTCGATTGGCGTCCGAAGTTGTTTTAGAGCCAGCGTGTCGCCAAGAAAGCAATTCCATCATCACATATATAGGATGTTGCTCAGAGAGATATTGATAGTAGGTTTAAAGAGAATGTTATTAACCCCAATGAAGTTCTTCAAGAATCAAAAACAGAAAAGCCATGAGAAGACTGATTGTTTCAAGTATATTTTTCATGTTCCTGTTCTCGGGATGTGTGATGTGTGATATCTATAAAGATCTGGACAATAAGACCCATG
>JAGCGM010000025.1 GCA_017649635.1 Paludibacteraceae bacterium
TGCCGATGCTCAGCCCGGTGTTCAACCAGAAGACCCTGCAGGTGGGTATCTCCAACACCGACATCAAATTGGGCAAGGTGGATGCGCAGATTGAGATGCCGAACCGCAAGGAGATCTCGCAAACCAGCGATTCGTTGGGCAAGCTCTCCAAAATGTACGAAGATTCCATCAGCCTGATACAATACTTCAACAGCGTGCTGGACCATGAGCGCTCCATCCTCCTCTCGAACGATGACATCGGAGGGAAAAAAGGTTTCAACGACGCGCAACTGAGCGGTGTGGCCGCCTACCTGCGTAAGGACCTCGACGAGATCGTGGACCTCCAAATGAATTATGCAAAGAAACAGAAACAGTATGAACTGGAGGCGCAGACCATCGGTCAGCAAATCAAGATATTGGACGAACGCTCCATGGCACCGAAAGGGGCGGTCTACATCTCTTTGGTGACGGAGGCTCCCGCCGAAACGGAGATCGATCTCAGCTACATAGTGGAGGATGCGAACTGGACTCCCTTCTATGAGTTGAAGATCGCGGAGGACAAACCTATGATGGAGGTGTCGAAAAAGGTGATCGTGCACCAGAACTCCAAGGAAGACTGGAACGATGTGAAGTTGACCGTCACCAAGACCAACCCGTCCGAGAGCAACTCGAAGCCAGAGCTCAAGCGCTACACTGTGCCCAAATCCACAAGACAACGAACAAACACAACCTCCTCGGGAAAGAACATGGTGAAGGTGATGGGTAACGTGCGAGACTCCAGAGGAGGCATCCCTGGCGTGATGGTGCGGGCGAAGAGTAACCAAACCACTCAAACGGACGAGTCCGGCTTCTACCAAATCCTAGTGCCGGAGAACACCGAGTTGACGTTCACCCACGCTAGCCACAAAGAAGTGACTCTTTCCGCTGACAAGGGGAATATGCAGGTGCTGAATGTCACGATGGTGGAAAACAGCATGAACATCTATGGCCGGGGAGTCAAGGTGAAAGGAAGAGTGATGGACAATTTGGGTCCATTACCAGGTGCGGATGTGGTAGTTGTGAACACGGATAATTTTGAAATCACCGATGAAAACGGCTATTTTGAGATAGAGGCAATGGTCGGGAATGTATTGGAAATATCATCCATGGGGTATAACACCAAAAAAGTGCAAATAGACAACATGAACTACTCAAGGACAATCGAAATCATGCTGGAGATGGAAGTGCAGTATCTTAAAGATATACAAGTCGAAGCGGCCTATGGGAAAAAACATAAAAGATCCAATAAAAATGAGCTCTCCGCATCCACCAGCAGCGTGGGAGAAAGTCGTTTGAAGGCCGCTCCGGGAAGCTCTTCCAGCACCAAAATCAGAGGTGTAAGTTCCCTTACGGGGAGTAACGAACCGCTCTATGTTGTGGATGGCATGCCTATAACCGGTGGTTCCAGCAGCGAAAATCCGTTGGCATCCATCAATCCGGATGATATCGTTTCGATGGAGGTCTTGAAGGATGCGTCATCCAACGCCATCTATGGCGCACGCGCGTCGAACGGTGTCGTCATGATCACCACGAGAAGCAAGAACTATGGCTCGGATCTATATCGCTCCACCTTCTCCCAATTGGAGGATTACACAGCGGAGGCGACCACCCTGAACTCCGTCCCTTCCGACGGCTCGGAGCATGAGGCGATGATCGGCACGGAGTCCATCCCTGCCAAATATACCTACTACGCCGCCCCTAAACTCTCCCCGAATGTCTTCATGCTGGCGGAAGTGCCCGATTGGAAGAAGTATGAACTGATGAAAGGCAAGCTGAGACTCTTCCATAACAACACGTACATCGGGGAATCTTACTGGACCCCGGTAGCGATCGAAGACACCCTGCACTTCTCCGTCGGCGTCGAAAAGAACATCGGCGTAGAACGTAGGCTGAAGGCGACCAACAAGGGCAAGAACCTGCTGAGAACCTCCAATAAGGTTCTGCGGGAGTGGGAGATCATCGTGAAGAACAACAAGGATTTCACGGTGGACGTCACCGTCGAGGACCAAATTCCTGTCTCCACCCACTCGGACGTCAAGGTGAACCTCATAGAGTCCTCCCAAGCGAAGGTGAACGAGCAGACCGGCAGACTCACATGGGAAGTGAAACTTGCGCCAGGGGAGAAAAAGGTCATCAACCTCCAATATGAGGTCTCCGTGAAGAATAGCAATTACAAGTATATCATATCGAACAATAATGATTTATAAGATAATGAAACATACGATGAAACGCATGAAGGTTTATAGTTTCCTATTGTTGGGATGTCTCTCATTCCATGCCCTTGACGGATTGTCCGCCGCCACCGAGGCACGGTCACAGATCAAGGAAGTGATGGTATATGCCACAGGCGCCATGGTGAAACGTACCGCCAACGTGAACGCTAAGAGCGGCACGACGGAGGTGAAGATTCCTCTGCTGACTCCCTTACTGGAACAAAACTCCATACAGGTGGGCGTGAAAGGGGGTAGCGTGACGCTCGCCTCTATCAAGTACGACGTGGAGATTCCTGACCGCAAGCAGATCGGCAAGGAGGTGGAGGACCTGACGAGACGTTCCGCCGCGCTACGGGACTCCATCGACATACTGATGGGTAAGAGCGGTGTGCTCGACAAGGAACGTGAACTGATCCTGAAGAGCAACAACATCGGTGGGGACAACGGCTTCACGGCCCCTACCCTGCAAGGCATCACCTCGTATGTGCGCAAAGACCTCAACGAGATCATCAACATGCAATATGCCTACCAACAGAAGATCAGGAAGTGTCAGGACGAACTGGTAGTGAACGAGCAGAAGGTCAACCTGCTCTACGAAAAGCAGATGGAGCCGATGAGCGTCGTGCTGGTCACCCTGGACGCACCTTACGGCACGAACTGTGAGCTGGAGATCAGCTATTTCGTGAAGAACGCGGCTTGGATGCCCTTCTACGAGGCCCGCATCGACAGGAACGACACGAAACTGCACCTGGTACAGAAGGCTTACATCAGCCAAGGCAGCAAGGAGATATGGCCGAACGTGGACCTCATCCTGTCGCAAAACGACCCGAGCGTGAGCAATGAGAAGCCTGAACTAGGACGTTATAACGTTCCTTCCTGCCAGTACATCGGACGGAAAATCCACACCGTCTCCAACAACACCCCCTATGTGAAGGTGATGGGTGTGGTGCGTGACAGGAAAGGTCCGCTGAAGGATGCCTTGGTGACCTGCGGTGAGGACCGCAAGACACAGACCGACGCCAACGGTTACTACGAGTTGCTGGTGCCGAAAAATAGTACCGTGAAATATGACTACACAGGTTATAAGACTACCCAAAGCTCAGTCGACGGGAAAAATGCGGTCATCAAGAATGTCAATATGGAGACCAACTCCTCCAAGGTCTTGGAGAACCGAATGGACAAGAAGTACCTGAACTATATTGACCAAAACAGATCGTCGAACGCCCTTGTCGCTATCCATATCGATTCCAAACCCAAGAGTGGCATCGAATCGGACATCCCGCTCATGATTATCCGCAACGTCACGGACAATGTGCCTGGAAAGAA
>JAGCGM010000189.1 GCA_017649635.1 Paludibacteraceae bacterium
CTTCTGCAGCGGTGGTGACATGCACGTGAAGGGACGTGGCGGATATATCGACGAGGAGGGTGTGCCTAGGCTCTCCGTCTTGGATGTGCAGAAGCAGATCCGCTCCTTGCCTAAGCCTGTGATCGCCGCGGTGAACGGCTACGCCATCGGTGGAGGTAATGTGTTGCAGGTGGTCTGCGACCTGACGATCGCTTCGGAGAACGCTAAGTTTGGTCAGACGGGCCCTAAGGTGGGCAGTTTCGACGCTGGCTTCGGCTCCTCCTACCTGGCTCGTCTGGTGGGTCAGAAGAAGGCGCGTGAGATATGGTTCCTCTGCAAGCAATATACCGCTCAGGAGGCTTTGGAGATGGGTATGATCAACAAGGTGGTGCCTTTCGACCAGCTGGAGGACGAATACGTGGCTTGGTCGGAGAAGATGATGGAGCATTCCCCTCTCGCCCTGCGCATGATCAAGCGTGGCTTGAATGCCGAGTTGGACGGTGAGGCGGGTCTGCAGGAGTTCGCGGGCGACATGACCATGCTCTACTACTGTCTGGACGAGGCGCAGGAGGGCGGCAAGGCCTTCTTGGAGAAGCGTAAGCCTAATTTCAAGGATTACCCTAAATTCCCTTGATGTAGCGTTAAGGGGGTAGAGACGCAATGCATATAGACGCAATATGTTAGGTTCGGGATATGTTATAGACGCAATATGTTAGATATGGGATTCGTTAGAGACGCAATATGTTAGAGACGCAATATGTTGCGTCTCTACAGGACGAACCATTAATTCATAATTCAAAATTCAAAATTATCTTGTATCACGTAACCATTATCCCCAAAACATTAGTGTTCAAGCAGCCTGCGGGCACTTCCCGCGGGGTCTATACCGACCATCAGGTTTGGTATCTGCAGGTGACCGACACGAATCGTCCTGGCAAGGTCGGTTGGGGCGAATGTGCCCCTTTGGTGAAGCTGAGCTGTGATGACTTGCCTGATTATGAGAGTGTTCTGAAGCGTTTCTGCGACCGGTTTGACGGTACGATCGATTACGAGGCGATGAAGGACTACCCTTCGATGCTCTTCGGCATGGAGACGGCGCTCCGTGACCTGAACTCGGAGGCGGGTGTGATGTGGAAGAGTAGTTTCACGGAAGGCACATCCGGTATCCTGATCAACGGGCTGATATGGATGGGCACCTATGAGGAGATGGCCGCACGGATTGAGGAGAAACTGAAGGCTGGATTTTCCTGCATTAAACTGAAAATCGGTTCGTTACGGTTTGAGGACGAGATGGATTTGCTGAAAAAGATCAGGGGACGATTTTCCAAGGATACCATTACCTTGCGGGTGGATGCGAACGGTGGGTTCAAGCCCGCCGAGGCCATGAAACGGCTGGAGCGTCTCGCCGCATTGGATATCCACTCCATCGAGCAGCCTATCATGGCGGGACAGTGGGAGGAGATGGCCCGTCTGTGCGCCCGCACGCCCTTGCCCATCGCATTGGACGAGGAGTTGATCGGTGTGAACGACACGGAGGAGAAGAATCATCTGTTGGATGTGATACGTCCTCAATATATTATCCTGAAACCCTCTTTGCATGGAGGCATAAGGGGCTCGGAGGAGTGGATTTCTTTGGCTAAACGAAGAAACATCGGCTATTGGATCACCTCCGCCCTCGAATCGAATGTGGGGCTGAATGCCATCGCCCAATGGGCGGCCACTCTAGGCATAGAGATCCCGCAGGGACTCGGAACGGGCGCATTGTACGTGAACAACGTCGAACGTTCGATTGAGGTGGTTGGGGAAAGACTTTGGTACAGGCGGTAGACTCACTTCTCGATAAACTCCACGTTGTCGATCCATAGGCAATCCCCCACCGCACCGACGTAAGCGCCCCCGTATCCGGCGGCGAACCTTACCACGATATGGGTCGGCTGGTCGTTCTCGTCGCCCCAGCCGATTTCGTCCACGAAGCGCATCTCCCCCTTGGAGTTCAGCGCATATTGAGGATACCCCTCATAGTTCAGTTTCATGTAATTTTTGTAGAAAGGTTGGCGGGTGATGTCCCCGTAATGCAGGTCGAGGGTATAGCCGTTGACCCAATCCTTTGTGCTTTCCGTGATGCGGATATAGGCGGTGGCGATTCGTTTGCTCTTGATGTTGCCATCCTTATCCTCCCATCGTTTCTGCAGGGACACGCTCACTTCCGCCGCATTTTTCCCTTCCACGTCCACCTTACTCAAGGCGGACGCTTTGATACGTTTGCCGCCCGTTTTGGCTTTGTAGTCGAATTTGACAGCCTTCAGTTTTTTTGTGAAGGGAACACCCTGCGACATCTTCTGCATCGGGTCGTTGATGCTCTGTATGGGTTCGATGAGACGGCCGGTGAACAGACTGCCGGTGGCCAGTGCCGTGACGTGGATGAAACCGAAGACGTAGACCTCCTCCAGACGGGTCTCCAGGCGTGCGCAGTATCCGTCGCCTCGCTTCTCCGGGAAGACGGTGCTGCTGACCTTGTCGATGCCCATGACGTGGGCGTATATGCTGGAGGTCTCCCATGGAGAATCCCCCTGTTTCCAGGCCTCCGCCTTGGTGAGGTGAGCGGGCGCCCCCACTTCCCACACGGTTTTCGTCTCCCCGCCGATGAGCCGGCTCTCCTTGATGTCCCGCTGTACCCAACTGTCCATGTTGTTGTACGAAAAGTTCTTCTCCTGGGCGTTCAGTTGCGGCGCCAGGAGCCAAGCGAGGAGCAGGAGTATGGTGTGCCTTCCGGTCATTGTCTTGATGGGTTGTTTATTTATCTTTCTTAGGCATGATCTTATCCCCTCCAACCGTGATGTAGAAAGGCGTCTTAACCTTCTTGTTGCCTACGTTGAAGTAGGGTTTCAAGGAGACTTTCATGCGGCTGGCGTCTGGATTGTCAGCGGCGAGTCCGATGGCGAACTCGAGCAATGCGTCCATCGTGGAGAAGGTCGCCATATTCAGGAGGTTGACGGAGACAGGGATCGACAGCACCTCCGTTTGGTTGGCGCTGATGGATATTTTCTTGTCCATGTTGCCTGTGAGCACCTCCCGCTCATCGACCCAGACGATGTAGTCCACCCCTTCCAGCTTCGCCTCTTCAGTGTTGGGGTTGGTCACGTTGATGTTCACGTTCATGTTCAGTCCGAGGCTCTTGTCCTTGAAGGCTGGGATCAGTTGGAGCAGATCGACGTAGCTCAGGTCCTTGGGAGAGCGGATGTGGGAGACATCGATGCTGGCCAAACGGATATTCGTGACATCCTTATAGTTGAATTGGCAATTCGAGAAGTTTTTCACACCCTGTACGGAGGAGCAGCCCATCAGCAGCGAGAGGCACAAGGCGGGAATCGATAATAGAAAAAGAATTTTTTTCATGTTTTACAATTCATAAAGTATATGAGACTTCCGAAGGCAAAGGTAGGAAATAATTTGTATGTTGGGTTAATCGGCGGTGAATTGAAACGCAGACTTGTTAAGATATGGTAAAATATGATTAGTTTTGTGATGGAATGAGAGGCAGTATTGTCCATAGCCTTCAGAAAGAATGGTTGTGTTTTGTAATTTATTGATTCATAAATGATTAGTGTTTCTATGAAACGTTCCATCATTCGCATACTATTGGGTGGCTTGGCGCTCTTCGCCTTGGTGCTGGGGGTGTTTTATATCATCCATCAATGCAAACGTGTTCCGCCCCGTAGCGGGAGTGCGGTCTATGCCTCGGCGAAGGGGAAGGCGCACGCGTTGAAAGCCTATGCGGTACGGAATGGTTACGACACCTGTCATTGTTTCTTGGTGGATTATTCCCTGCCGTCGGGTACACCTAGGTTCTTCATCTGGAACTTCGCGACCGATGAGATTGATTTCGCGGACTTTTGCATGCATGGCGCCGGGAAGGGCAACACGGAGAGTACCCCTATCTTCAGCAATGATTTGGGGAGCAATTGTTCCTCCTTGGGAAGGTTCGCCGTGCGGAAAAACCAATACGGCAAGGTCTTAGGGGAAAAGCGGAGCCGGGCGATTGTGGGATTGGACCCCTCCAATAGCAATGCCCTGCGCAGGGGCTTGTTGATCCATGATTCCTATTTCCTTGATGGCCAGTCGCTTATCCCTCGCAAACACCTTCCGTTGAACGGTGCCTCCTGTTCGGGTTGCGTCACGATCACCTCCAAGGGCTTCCGGAAGGCCAAGGCGCTCATCGATGGTTCGCCTAAGGGTATCCTGATGTGGAACTATTGTTGCGGGCGGTGAAGCACGCTGTGGACTCACTTCCCGCACACGCACCAGAGTATCGCATTGTCCGTATGGATCTCCACCTCCGAATAACGCTCCTCTAGAATCCTCCGAACTTCCTCTTCTGTCTGGAAAGGCGGTGTAAACCAACCTTTCGGGGCCAGCACATGGTTCACGACCCAGTCTGTCCGTCGTAATTTGCCGCGGACATAGAAGCTGGCGATGAATTTTCCCCCTTCCTTCAGCACCCGGCAGGTCTCGTCGAAGGCTTTCAGTTTGTCGGGGAAAGCGTGGAATCCGTTCATGCTCATGACGATATCGACGCTTTGGCTCTCGAAAGGGAGTGCGCCCACGTCTCCTTGGCAAAGTTGGATATGCCTCTCCCCTTCCAATCGTCGGCCTGCCTGCCGTAGCATGTCATCGCTGTAGTCGAGACAGATGATCTTCGAGGCGTTGAGCTCCTTCCATTTCTCGGCGGTGAAGACCGCAGTGCCGCAGGGGACGTCCAGTATCGTGCCGGAAAAAACCTTCGGAATGTGTGACAGCAACTTATGGGCGAGCGCCACGTCGTCCGTGCCTCCCCAAAAGAATTGGATATAAGCCTTGGCGAATAGGTTTCCTTGCGTGAGGACTCCGTCGTAGATGCTCTTGGAGTCGTGGTATGCGTCTTTGATCTTTTCTTTCCGTATTTCGTTCATCTTATAGAGTTTTTATGTTTACGGTACAAATGTAGGAAGAGGGTTCTGCAACTGGGTTGCAATGTTCCGTAATGGCTATATTTACTATTTAACCATTTACAATTTACTATTTTGTCTATTTATAAATTACTATTTCATAGATGCAGAAAACTTTATTGCCTTTAGCCTTGCATAGATGGATTTTTGCGGGATTCCCAATGATTTTAAGGGACAGAGGGCGTTTTTTGGTAAATATGATTAACTTTGTTTAAATTCCTATGGAGAGATGGGAGGTGTTTCCCTGGGGAAGTATGTTTAATGAATAATTTTACGATAATGAAGATCAAAGGATTAGAAAATTTAACGAACGAGGAGATAAACAAGGAGCTTGAATTAGGTGGCAAGTTCGTTGTCTTCCCTTATGCGATATCCGTATTGATCATGACGTTTAAGAGGAGCAGTGACATCTATTTCCTGAAATCCAATGAATCGGCGATAAAGTACGGTTATAAGTTTCTGTTAATCAGTCTATTCGCTGGATGGTGGGGAATTCCTTGGGGACCGATTTATACCATACAATCCATCTTTAAGGCGTTTAGCGGTACAGATGTGACCAAAGAGTTATTGGAAGAGTTGAATAAACC
>JAGCGM010000190.1 GCA_017649635.1 Paludibacteraceae bacterium
GATTGCAGCCAGTGGTGGTCCAGGCTACCATTTATACGAACTTCGGACGACCGAATCAGGAGAAGCAGGTCCTGACGCTCCAGTTGGGCAATGCTAAGGATGTCTATACGGTAGGAACGATAAAATTCTGACGAAGCATCCTTCCCCTTTGAATAAAAAGATTCCATAAAAAAACGTTTGTCAGAATTCTGGCAAACGTTTTTTTGATTAGCATATTATTTTAGAATTTGAGGCCTAATAATAGACCTGACATCAACACATCCCTTATTTTTTGCCAAAGGAAGGAATTTGGTTCATCTTCAGCGGTTTAATATTTTCGGGAGTAATCACAACGTCATCGTCTGCCGCAGATGTGACATTGTCTTGGTAAAATGAGACCATGTTGCCATTTTCGTCTGTTCCAACGTAACGGAATTGAAGGTCTACCCCTTTTAAATAACTGTTGTACGTACGCTCCGACACTACGATTTCGTCTCTTTCTTCTCCTGGATCCAATCTTTTGTCGGGGTTGTAGAAAAATATATCGTTACGCTCTTTTGGCTCATCTGATAACCATGGGAAGCAAGCGTATATCTTATAGGAGGTCTTGTTGATGAATTTAAAATGCAAGTCGGTTCTACCATCTTCATCCGTACATAATCTGGGTTCTAATGCGCTTTTGTGGATTCTCATATAAGATTCATCTACAATGAGTTTTTTTGTGTTGCGATTTATTTCCACGTTCCAACGATAATATATGGAATCATTATCGCCTGTGAAAGTTAGGGTGTGTTTCCCCGAATTGGCGAATTTTATCTTGCCGTCGAATTTTTTTGTGTTGAATTCCAGGGCGGGTGAATTATATTGGTTTTTAATCCATATGCTTCCTTTATAGCCGGCATTGTGCCTGCCCGTGTCACGCTCTGTAACCCATGAACACTCTTTTAATGTTGTACCTGTTTTGTTTATGATTTTTACGTTTTGAGCCATTAAACTTGGGCTGAACAATAATAGCGTGAATATTAATTTGAATCTCATGATATATATATTTTTTGTTAGACAATCCTACGTTTTCTAAGTGATTTTAGTAATCGGTCTCTGTTTTTTTCAGACGAAGAAGTTCATCCCCACGTGCCCATAGGAGATCTTCCCTTTGTACTCTTGCTTGAGTTGCGCATATTGCTCGATGCCGGTGCAGTGGCAGGCGACGATCTCCTCTATCTCCAGTTGGTTCATCAACTTTGCGATGTGGCTGATTTTGTTGGGCGATTCGTGTAGTGTGTGGAACCCTCCGATCACGAGGCGGATGGGCTCACTGAAGTGTTCCTTCGCGCTTCGTATCGTGTTGACGATGCCACGGTGCGCGCAACCGCTCACGATGGTGATTTTCCCTTCGTGCCGGATGCAGATGTATTGCTCGTCCTCGAATTGGTCCTCCGCGCGGCCTTCCCCCTTCTGGATCTCCATGTTGGTGAAGTGTGTTTCGTGCGGGTCGAAGAGCTTCACCTCCGGCATGATGAAGATGCCGGGCAGAATTTCTGTGATGTCTGTGACCCTCCTGATGCGTGAGGCGTCTAATGCGTTTGGGCAGGGCAGTCCGATGCATCGGTTGCCTGTGCCGTAGCGTACCACGTCGAAGCCCTCTTTCGCATAGACCGGCGCATGGTTGTTGTGGGCAAGGAAGTGGGCCAGTCCGCCCGTGTGGTCATAATGTCCGTGGCTGATGACGAGCGCTTGGATGGCGGAGATGTCCACGCCCGCGATCTCCGCGTTGTAGGCGTAGAGGTCGGTTTGTCCCGTGTCGAACAGGATGTTTTGCCTCTCGTCAGTCTCGATGAGGAGGGAAAAACCCAGTTCGGCCTTCATCTTCGCTTGGAAGACCGTATTCTCTGTCAATATCTTCAGTTTCATGCCTTTTCGTTTTCTATGCGAATTTAATGTTTTTCCGCGAAATATAGGAATGAAGAATGTCTGATGTCGGGGTTATAACTGCAGTATGTGGATCGCAAGTTCTTTGACGCAATGTCCGAGTAGCAGACCTATACCCAGGGATGCCACATTGGCCGCAAGGGCGAAGCCCCATGCCTTCAGAATGTAGTGCTTGGCTTTCTTCTCTAATGCGCAGGAGTAGACGATGCTCTCTACAATCCATATGATGGGTTCTACGACGATCAGCAGGGCGGCGAAGCCCAAACCCTTAGCGTAGGAGGTGCTGGCGAAGATGGTGGAGCATAGGGTGATGTTCATCAGTATGTTGGTGATGGCGTTGGTTGCGGCGATAATCGCCAAATCCTTTTTTGAGCGGTAAAAGAACAACCATCCGACACCCACTTCGACGATGACGGTTATGATCATCGATAGAAGGATAGTGATCCATTGTAGGGAATTAGGGAAATGGGGGACTGATTCCTGTTTGTAGTCATTCAGTATGGTGGGACTGATGTAGTACCAATCTGTGCTTGGTTTGTAGATGATAACATTCGCACAGGTGTTTTTCCCTTTGTATTTGACGCGGCTTTCCCCTTTTGCCCGAATTAGCAGGGAGGTGTCGCACGCCTTGAATTGCTCTATGATTTTTGACCTTAAATTCTTCCCCTGTTTCTGAAAATCCTCATCTTGAGGCTCTCCGTCCTCATGTGCTATGGTGATTTCGCCAAGATTCTCTTCCTCAGCCTCCCTCTCTGTTTTGTGCCAGCCATATTGTCCCCAGTACCAGCTACAGTCTGGAATGGTGGAGGAATCCTTCCCCACGGCTTTGCTTAGGTCAATGACCAGGATGTCCCCGTCCATGTAGCAGCAACTCGGGCTAGAGATTTTACCAGTGCTGTCTAGAACCGAGAATGTCGTGTCTTTTGTCTTGTAATCAGTCGGTTGGCTGAATGAGAAGTCTGAGACCACCTGATTCAAATCGTAGTAACCGATTATATATTCCTCATTGTCGTCGGGAACTATGATTACTTCCGGACTTATCGTAAACATATGGGGAGCTGGCATGTTTGCGGCGCATGTCATACTCAGCAGAAGTAGGAAAGAGAGGAGTATTTGTTTCATGTGCTTCATCATAGTTCTTTGGATTTTATTTGGAATATGTTGTGATGAAAAAGAGGGTATACCGTTATGATATACCCTCTTGCTCTATAGTCGGAACATCCTTTTATTTCAGGACGTCCAATGCCTTTTTGATACGTTTGAACGCCTCGGTGAGGTTCTCCTCCGAAGTGGCGTAGGACATACGTATGCAGTTCGGAGCACCGAAGGCGCCACCGCCCACGCAAGCC
>JAGCGM010000191.1 GCA_017649635.1 Paludibacteraceae bacterium
CTTGGATGAGCCAAGAGTATGTGATGGAGCATGATACGTCGAATGCCCAATATCCTCGTCGCATGTGTTTCAATGTTTGGGGTGAGCAGAAGATCAATGAGTTCAATATTCAGGAAGGGCAGTTCTACACGGTCAGTGTAGACATAGATTGCCGTGAGTGGCAAGGTCGTTGGTTCAACGATATCCGTGCTTGGAGGGTTACTCCTGCCGGTTCCCAGGCGTCGCAGCCTGTTCCTCCGGCTCAGCCTGCCATGCCGGGTGGTATGCCTAACGTGCCTACGTTCGACGCTCAGTCTAACGCATCGCAAGAGAATGAGGCGGATCAGCTTCCGTTCTAACATATAGTTGGAGAGAGGGTCTCTCCTCAAGGTTTGAGGGGGCCTTCTCGAACATCAGAAAAGAATAGAGGGATGTCACATGAGTGGCATCCCTCTTCGTTTTGTGTGTGGTAATCGTAGTCTTATTTCTTCCCGATGATGATGGCCGGCAATTCGTTGGCGGAACCATCCTCGTTCACGATAGGGAAGTCGCCCTTGTAGCACCAGTGGCAATTGGCGATGTTGTATGTGTGGAAGATGTCGCAGATGTCTTGGTACCAACGCAAGCGAACATCTTTGTCCACAAAGAATGGGTATGCTCCGAACTCTCCGCAGTAGAGTTGCAACCCGAGGGAGTCTGCCTTGTCGATGGCAAGCTTCATGTGCTCATACATGATCTCTTTGTTGTATTCTCCGTTCATCGAGGCGATCTTGTCCTTCTGTTCCTGCGTGAGGGAGTCCAAGGCGAGGGAGTCCGTCACTTGGATGCCCGGGTAGTTGACCTTTCCCGCATAGAAGGCGTAATCGGTCCAAGGAGCTTGGTGGTGTGTTACCAGGCTTGGCTCGTAGAAGTGGTAGCTCAACATGATGTACTTGTCGTTTTCAGGCACACGGAGCGAGTCGAATGTCTGAGGGATTTGCCAACGGTTTGAACCGAATATGATGGTTCTCTCTTTCTCCGTCTCTCTGATACCGTTCACCATCTTCTCCACCAATAGGTTCCAGTCCTCGCATGTGGGGGCGACAGGCTCGTTCATCAACTCGTAGGCCAGACGGTCGTTCGGATATTGGTTCAGGTCTTTTTGAAGATCTTTCCAGATGTTGACGATCTTCTCCTGCTCCTTAGGGTCTTGGAAGAGCGTGTTTGGATGTCCGTTTTCGTTGTTGAAGTGATGGGAACGTACGATGTGGAGGTCTACCACAACGTTCAAACAGTTGCCCAACGCCCAATTGATGGCATTGTGCATCAAGGCGAATGTGCTGGAGTCTCTGTTCATGGCCTCATCGTACAATTGCTCCTCGTCTACGGCAAGGCGTATGAAGTCGAAGCCCATGGCGGCGATGGAGTCGAAGTCCGCCTTCGTGATTTTGTTGGCTCTCACTTCCCCTCTGTCGGATGATTGTGATAGCCAGTGGCTTATGTTCACACCATTCTGGAGGTACAGGGTCGCATACGAGCTTTTTCTAGCCTCGCATATCTTCTCTTCGTTCAAATTTTGTTTTTGCTCTGCTGGTTTGTTGCATGACATGAATGCTAACATTAGTGCAGCGATGCTAAGGATATGTGTTTTCATAAGATTATATAATTTGTTTATTTATGACGTTATGGTGGTGCGGCGCGATCAAGGGCGCCGATGATGGTTATTTCGTTTCGACGATTAGCGTGTCTGACTTGCTGCCTTCCTTCGACCGTAGAGTCTGGACGCATTTGTAGGAGATCATCCACCCCGTTTTCGCGTCGAACACGGCGGTCTCCTGGGACTCCGCCGTCATTTTGCTATCTTTGAATTCTTCGATCGTTTTGTCAATTTGCTTCTTGACTTTAGGGTCGTCTGTGGATGTGCCAGTCTCCTTCGCCACTTCATCCGCATAATTCCGCATCCATTGGGCCATGGCGTTGAGGCATTCCTTTTCGGGGAGTTTGGTGGTCGTGGTGAAGGTTATTATGTCGTTCGCCTTGCTCACTTTGGTGATGGATTCCCCATCCTTCAGCGTCATTGTGCTGTAGGTGATGTCGGCTCTCCCTATAGTCTCCTTTTGGGTGTCATATGTTGTCCCGAAATATTTGTGCATGGCGCAAATCTCCTTCATGTTCAGTTCCAAGAAACTTTTCTCGTCGGCTGCGGTCATGCTCTTGAGTAGGGTGGACATGAGCCCATTTATTTTCCCCGTGATCGGGTTGGCAGTGTCTTCCGGCGCTTCGAGGATTTTACGGTAATCGTTGAAATTGACCACAGAGCGTATTTCCCCCTTTTTGGAAGCGGTGTATATAGGGACGAATTGGGCGATTTTATTGTATGTTTCTTCCCCGATGAGCATTTTCGCCATATCTCCCATGCCGGTGAAATCCTGCTCGTTGGTGTAGGTGCAGGAAATCTTGTAAATCTCCTTGTCCTCCAATACTTTAACGCTTACGTCTATGCTGTTTGTTTTGGAGGTGTCCTCGTATTGGACCAAGGTGTAATTCTTTGTTTCACCGACCTTCCATTCCGGTTTCAATGTGATTTTCTCCGCGAATGCTGTGGTTGCTGTCAGTAAACATATGCAGATCAATAATGTTCTTCTGCTCATGATAGGATAATTGGCACTAAAATTTTTTACTTCAAATCTACTATAATAGTACAAATATATACATTTTTTTCGTTTCGTCTAAAAAAGAGGAACTATTTCGCCCTAGTGCCCAAGGCGGTTTCGTTTAGGAGAGGAGAATAAAGATTGTGTGCGCCGTTTCTTGAAAACAGTAATTTTATTATTTTTGGGGCTTTGAAAAAATTATAGAAATATGTCTTTGAAGTTCGTTTTGCTGGCGCCAATCCTTTTGGCGGTGATTCTGTTGCTTTCCGTCCATCTGTTATGGGGAATGACGTGGTTGTTGAGTAAGTGTTTTCATTTTTCCGTTTCGTATTCCCCTTGGAAATGGACAGCCGTCGGTTTGGTCGTGTTGTCATGGAGCATATTGGCCTATGGCTTTTTTTTCGGTCGTTTCCGGCTGGATATCAATAGGGTGGATTTCTCCCATGCTGATGTGCCTGCCGCCTTTGACGGTTATCGTATCGTGCATATATCCGACTTGCATCTCTCCACGTTTAACGACAGACCCAAGGCCTTGGAGCGTTTCGTGGATAGCGTGAACGCACAACACCCTGATCTGATATGTTTCACGGGTGATTTGGTGACGATAGGCAAGGAGGAGGCCGAACCTTTCACGTCTGTGCTGAAAAACATGAAGGCGAAGGACGGTGTGATGGCGGTGTTGGGCAACCATGATTTCCTGATCTACCGTCGCGATTTTGCGAACAATTTCGAGCGGATGCGGAAGGTAGAGGAGTTGGCGAAGTACATGCGCGAGGAGCTTGGCTGGCAATTGTTGCGCAATGAGAATAGAATGATTGTGAGGGGAAATGATACATTGTGCGTGTTGGGTGTCGACAACCATTCCTGTTCCGACCAAGGCTTCCATACCGTCGCGTATGGTGTGTTGTCCAAGGCCAGGTATGGCGCTACGGGCTTTCAGGTTCTCCTGACCCATGATCCTACCCATTGGAGGGCGGAGGTGTTGCCCCAAACGGATATTCCTCTTACGCTTTCCGGACATACGCATGATGCGCAGATCAATATTTTTGGCTGGACTCCCGCCTCCCGTATGTTCCCTGAACATGCGGGCTTGTATTCAGCTGTGGGTGAGCGTGGCGTGCAGTCGTTGTATGTGAATGTCGGATTGGGTTGTACCTTCCCGGCCCGTGTCGGTGTGGATGCGGAGATTACGGTGATTGAACTGGAGAGAGGTGAGAGAATTAAGAATTAAGAGTTAAAAATTAAGAGTTATGAAATGAAGAAGGGAGGCATCTGATGATGTCTCCCTTCTTATGTGTCTAGAACCGGTTGGGTTTATTTCCCACCGATTTTGAGTTCCTCTTCGGAGTCTTCCTCGATACTTGTATCGTTTGTCGGAGAGGCGCCTGAATCCACGAGATCCAGTTCCACGCGTCTGTTCTGTTCGCGTCCTTCCGGCGTGTCGTTGGAAGCGATAGGCTCGGTTTCGCCCTTGCTTACGCAACCGATACGGTTTCGTGGAATGTTCTTCCTCACGAGCGCATTCTTGAACGCTTCCGCACGGTGTTGTCCGTTCACGATATTCTTGGCAGGCGTGCCGGAATTGTCGGTGTGGCCTGTGATGATGATCTTCGCCTCCGGGTTCGCCTCCAGATACTTACGTACGGTCAGGAAGTATTCGTCAGCCTCCTTCGGGAAGAGTGGGGAAGCGTTGACGTTCGCATATCTGGCCGCGTTCTTGATCTCCTTCAAGGCTTCTATAGCTTGTTTCTTTAAGGATTCGTCGACTACGTTGACTTGCTGCTGCTCCGGTTTTTTGTTCTCCTGAGGCTTGGTTTGCTTTTTGTCGGCAGGTTCAGTCTTGCTCCCTTTATCCTCGACCTTCGCGGCACGTTTGGCGGCGGCTGCTTCCGCTTCGCTTCTCACACGTTCGTCCTGCATCTTGTTGACCTCGTCGATCTCTCTCTCCGTATCATGGAAAGAAAGGTAGACTCCAATCTTCAAACCCGCTTCGATAGGGGTGATCTTGGATACTTGGTTGCTGGAAAATAGGCCTACGTATTTATGCTCTTGCGCATTGTAGAGATTTGACTCGTTTTTCTTGCATACGTTGAGCAAGCCGTAGCTGCCGTAGAGACCGATGTAAAGTGCGCATTGGTCTGACAACTTCTTAAGTATGCCAAGGTCTGCTATCGCATTCACGCCCAATCCGTATTTTATCTTACCTTTCTCCTCCTTGTCTGCCATGTGTACGCCTACACCGTCATGACCTTCCAGTTTATACATGTCGTAACCCGTCTGCTCGAAGAGGATGGAGTTTTTATAATAACCTTCGTCCGCTTTGTATTTGCCGGCGATAGGAAGGGAGAGGGATGCACCAATTGCTGCATGGAAACTGCAAGGTTTGGTGGCTCCCGTAGAGATTACAAACTGAGCTGGGATTTCGATGGCCATCATGTTCTCTTTTTCGCGCCAATCCTTGAATTCGGAGGTGTAGGATTTCGCCTTTTGTCCGTTTCCGTTCCACTCTCCTTCTTTAGATATGTAGTTGGTGTTGACCTCCTTGCTATTGCTTGTTGTGGCTGAGTTCCTCAACGTCATTTTCAGACCTGTGCCGAAGCCCACCATTTTGGGAACGATTTCATATCTTGCCTCGAACATTCCACCGAACCCCTTCTCCCAGTGCCCGTAGAGAGGGTTGCTCATCAAGGTATGCAGACCTCCACCCAAGTTGAAGTTCAGGTGATGAGCCAAGAAATATTGAGGGGCGGTCTCCTCGGCGAATGTCTCTTCGACAGCTGTGGAGTCCGTGTTCGCTTCTTGGGCTATGACAGCCACGACGGGTGTCAGGGTCATCCAAAGTATTAATATCGCTCTTCTCATGTGCTAACTTTTTTGCTTGATGTTATTGTTTTAATACTTTAACCTTCACATCGTCGATGGTGATGATGAAGAGGCCGGAAACCATTCCGAGGTTTTCGGAAGGTATGGTCAGTTCGTCGCCTTGGAATGTTGTAGGTCCGTAGATTGTCATACCAAACTCGTTGTCCACAGTAAGCGTATGTTCCGTGTCCGTGAAGTTGTGCAGTTTGATGGTTGCGACGTCCCCGTTTCGGATAGGGTTTGGCATTACAGTGATGTCCTTGACTTTGTTGAGCGGGTTGTACCAATCGCTTCTGGTGCAGGTCCTCAATTCTTGGGCCGTACCCTCGTTGATTATCACGTGGTATGTGCCGGATAGTCCGCCGCGCTCTTGGTAGTAAGGCAACGTAGCGCCCTCGACCTTCTCTCCGTTGTGGTACCATTGGAAGGTCTTGAATTGTTTCGTGTCATCCTTGATGACGCTGACCACATCCCTGTAAATCGCGATGGTGTAGTCTTGGCTGAGGTTGACGTTTATGAACACTTTGATAGGTTTGGACAAGGCTGAGTCTTCGTTCCTGAACACCACGTCGGCCGCATATTTGCCTTCTGCGCATGATTCAGGGATTTGCACATCGATTTGTTGCCCGCTTGGAGCCGGAGTCCAATCCACATCTGAGAAACCTTGTGCTTTGGCGGAGTCGGAGAATGTGACCTTGAAGTCGATGGCTACTCCGTCCTTGATGGTGTAGCTGATCATACCGTCGTCTCCTTGGCAATAACCATTCTCGTTTACGGAGAAGAAGCTGCCATCAGCCAACGCCTCGAGGCTGACTAACTTCTTCAGTGTCGTATCTTTTTTCGTGTTGCATCGTGAGCAAGTGAAAGTCTTGACTCCCTCTTCCGTTTCGGTCGCCACTTTGGTGATGACGCCATTGTCGAAGTTATGTTTGAGGGCAGGGGTGATGACCGTGTCTTTCTTCGCATCGCAACGTGAACAGTGCTTGGAAGAGATACCGTCCGTTGTGCAGGTGACAGGCACGTCAACGGTTGGGGTTTCGGCGAATGCGTGACCCAAGGCGTTGATTGGCTCGTCCTTTGTGGTTTTACATACGGAGCAGGTGGATGTGAGGGTGCCTTGTGCGGTGCAGGTTGGCGCCAAGGTGGTTACGCCCGCATTCCAAGTGTGATGTCCTATGGCGGCGAGCGGTTCATCCTTTTTGTCCCCGCAGACGGAGCAGGTGAATGTGACCTTTCCTGGAACCAAGCAGGATGGTTTCTCCGTCGTGTCGGCCACGTATGAATGACCATTTGGTGTGGATGTTTTTTTGCTTCTGCTCAGTTCTGCTTTGCAGACCGCGCAGTAGATGACATCCTCGTAGCTACCGCCCTTGGTGCAGGTGGCAGGTTCCACATGTTCTTGTACTGGCGCACTTTCCACATGTCCCTCGTAAGGAATGATCTTGATGTCGGTCATCGCGTCGCAACGTCCGCAGTGTCTTGACATCTTTCCGTTGCTGGTACATGTTGCTTTTTCGTCCACGACGAATGTGTCCGCATATTGGTGGCCCAAAGCACTGATTTCCTTGGTCTCCACGATGTTGCATATCCTACAAGTATGGCTGATGATTCCTTTGCCGGTGCAAGTAGGTTCTTGCGTTGTGATGCCGTTGTTCCATTGGTGGCCCAAGGCGTCGATGACCATATGGATTCTGTTGAGCTCTGTTTTGCAGACTGCGCAGTAAACGACTGTGTCGACGGAGCCTGCTTTTGTACATGTCGCCGCTACGGAGTTCTCTATGACTTTTGCGGCGGCCACGTGGCCAGTCGCACGTATTGTGTCTTCATATCCGTGTATGTCGCAGCGGATGCAATGTTTGGATTGTAATCCGTCGGTGAGACAGGTTACAGGCACGTCCACGGTAAAGGTGTCCGCATAGGTGTGTCCCAGGGCCCCCACGTTCTTCGTGTCGACAGCTCCGCAGACGGTGCAGGTGAATGTCTTGATGCCACCCTCTGTACAGGTTGGCGCCACTACATCCGTGCCTTCATTCCATTGGTGGCCCGTGGCAGGTTCAGCCACGCCTGTGGTACGACTAAGTTCCAAACCGCAGAATCTACATTTGATGACCTCGGTATAGGTGCCAGGCTCAAGACAGTTGGCTGGCTTGTAGTCCTCCTTAATCGGCTCTCCTGGTTGGTGGTCTGTCGCTGGCATCATCACGGTGTCTTTACGCTCTTCGCAACGGATACAGTGTCTAGACTTCTGACCGCCGACTTGGCAAGTAGGTTCCACATCCACGGTGAAGGTGTCCGCGAAGGCGTGTCCCAACGCTTCGAGGGTCTTGTCCTCTTTTGCGTGGCAACGGTCGCATATCTTGGTGATGAGACCACCCTTTGTGCAAGTCGGTGCCTCGATCGTGTCGCTTTCCGTCCATTGGTGGCCCAGTGGGGAGATTTCACGTTTGTCGAACTTGGCGTCGCATCCTGTGCGCATACAGTGTCTCGATTCGCTTCCCAACTCGAGGCAGGTGGCTGGAACGTCCACTGTATATTCCTCCGCGAAGAGGTGGCCCATAGCCTTCACGGTGTCCTTGGCAATGTTCTTGCAAATCTTGCAAGTGTAGAGAACTATACCAGACTCTGTGCAGGTTGGTTGGACGAAGTACTCTTCCGTTCCTTCGTAGTCATGGCCTTTCGCATAATCGATCTTGTGGGTCGATCTCAGTTGGATGCCGCATCTGTCGCAATAGAAGCTCTCGTCGTGCGATCCGTTCTCCGTGCAGGTGGCCTCTACGACGTTTTCCCATCTGACTTGGCTCTCCAAGTGACCTTGGCTAGGAATAACGGTTGTGCCTGTTTTCGCGTCGCAACGTTTGCAGTGCTTTGACTTGCTTCCTCCCTTTGTGCAGGTCGGTGGCACGTCGATGGTGTAGTCGTGCGCCCAATCATGACCCAGCCTGTTGATGGTGCTGTCGACGAGTGTGCCGCACACTTCGCATTTGAACTTCGTTTTCCCTTCCTCCGTGCAGGTGGCTTCTTTTACCACTTCGAAGGCCTTAAGTATGTGTGTGCCCTTAGGAAGGGTCGTGATCTCGATCTTCTCCACGCATCTGATGCAATGCTTGGATTTTAATCCCTCGGTTAAGCAGGTTGGCACCCTGTCCACCGTGAATGTATCTGCGAACTCGTGGCCGAGGGCCTCGAGCACTTTCGTTTCAATTATGCCGCACATTGCGCATTTGTATTTCGCCTGTCCGGCTTCTGTACAGGATGGCTCGATTTGTATGGTGTCGAGTTCCATTTTATGACCGGTTGGCGCAATCTCCGTCACGTCGATGGTGACAGCACAGCCTTCATGTAGGCAGTGCTTGGATTGGGAGCCTTTCGTTTCGCACTTAGGCTCGATGTCTATGGTGAATTCGTCGCTGAACAAGTGTCCTAGCGAGTCCACTTCCTCTTTCTTTGTTGTCTGGCATACCCCGCAGGTGATGGTCATCTCGCCTTTTGTGGTGCACTTCGGCTGAATGCTCAGGGTCGTGTCGCTCCAGATGTGCCCTGGAGTCTCGATGACGGTGATTTCAGTGCGTTCGGAGCATCTTGAACAGTGGCGTGATTTCTCTCCGTTCTCCGTACAAGTGGTTGGTATGTCTATGGTGAATTCCTCAGAGAAGTCATGTCCCAAGGCGGCTGTCGTGTCCACTTTCGTGGTATCCCCTCTGACGCAAGCGTAGGAGGTCAGTCCTTTCTCCGTACAGGTTGGCGCCAATGTGATGGTACCCTCATCCCACGTGTGTCCTAATGCTGGGATTGACTCGACCTCATCCTTCGCATCACAACGAGAACAGTGTTTGGATCGTTCGCCTTCGGTTTTGCATGTCGCTGGGATGTCGACCGTGAATTCCTCTTCGAAGTTGTGGCCTAACTTCTGCACTGTTACGTTCTTTCTTATGGTTCCGCACTTGGTGCATCTGCGGTTTACGAGGCCATCCTCTGTACAGGTCGCTTCGGTAAGGACAGAGTCTATTTCCCAGATGTGGCCGCCGTTTGCTTCGAGTTCCACTGTGTCTATGCTGACAGTGCAACCTTCATGGATACAGTGTCTTGACTTAAATCCATTGTCTATGCAGTTTGGCTCTAGGTCAACCGTGTATTCGTTGGAGAATTCGTGTCCGATAGCAGGGACAGGGGTTACTTCTTTCTTCTCTTCACAACGAGAACAGTGTTTGGACTTGCTTCCCTCTTCGGTGCATTTCGGTTGCACGTCGACAGTGAAGGTGTCCTCGAAATTATGGCCTAAGGCCTCTTTGTTTTCGATTTTGAATGCGTCACATAATAGGCAAGAGATGGAGTCCTTACCTCCTGCGGTGCAGGTCGGCGCGAGGATTGTTGTTGTGTCTCTTCCCCAAGTGTGAGGTTTTTTCGCGATGCTTACAATGTCAGTCTTCGCTTCACAACCTGCTCGTCTACAGTGCTTGGATTGGCTTCCCTCCATGCTACATGTCGCCTCCACGTCAATGGTCGGGATCGGATCGAAGTCGTGTCCGAGTGCGTCGATGGTGTCCGTTTTGGTCGCGTCACATTGTAGACATTTGATGGAGAGAGCCCCTTTCTCCTCGCATTTAGGCTCTGTGATTGTGGTTGTGTCTCTGCCCCACGTGTGTGGCAGCATGGCGTCTGTGATCTCCTCTGAGTAGGTGGTATAATTACAGATTGAACATTTGTACTGGAGCTTATGTGCGCCTGTATGTGTGCAGGTCGGTTGGGAAATCTCTACGACTGTCGTGTCGAACTGGTGCGCCGTGATAGTGTAAGTCGCGTTTGCGATGGTCACATTGTAGTTGGGGTTCGGATTTTCCCCAGCGATTTCTATGGTGATGTCGTATACGCCCGCTGATTCACCCGGTGCGCGACTGATGGTGATGCCTTCCAGCGGGTTATTCTCAACCACTCCGCTGGTGGTGTATGTGAGTTCCACAGGTGCTTGTCCCTCGTGTGTCCTGATTGTATCGGCGTTGACATAGGCGGACCTCTTTGAGATGTTAACCTCTCCGGCGATGATGGTGTCCGTGAATCCGGCCTTAGATGCTTTCACTCTTACCGCATACGTTCCTACGTTGGTGTATTTAGGTGCGTCGGACAGTGTGAAGTCACCTTCGCCCTCCGCATATCGCAAGGTGCAGCCTTCCGCATCCCCTGTTTTCTCAACGGTTATGGTGTGCGTTTCGCCGTCGAAAGCCACATTGGCGTTCTTTACGATTACGCCGGTCAGTACGGGAGCTCCGACGAGGCTTACGTTGAAGTCGGTCGAATTGTTTTCCCCGTATGGGAATTTAAGGGAGATGGATTCCCCGTTGTATCCTGCTGGCGGTGCGAGTGTGACACTCTCCAGCAGAATGTACGCTGCGCTTATATCGCTCACGTCAGTGGTGAACACGACGGAAAGTGTGTTCCCGTCGTACGACAAGGAGCCTATATTCTTCTTTTCTCCTGATTCGTCGGTGATGAATATGGCGCTGTTGCCGGATAGACTCTCTATCTTTGTGATTTCCGACAGGGCAAACTCGTAGCTTATGTCCTGGCTGATTCGGCTGGCATCCAAAGCCACCTTGTAGTTGAGGACGTACGCTTTTGTGGTGTCGAGTGCGACTCCATCGGCGAGGAGGTTGTCCCCTTCCCCGATTACTGCCATTGCGACGTTTTGGCTCGAAATGACCGAGTTCAGTGGTTCTGCGTAAGCGTTGCATAGCATACACCCCAACGAAAATAGAACTAATGTCGTGAGTCTAAATAATCTTTTCATGTCGTTTTTTTTTGTTCCAATTTCCTAATTTAAGAAAAAAAATCGAATCTGCCTTCTGTTGTCTTGATTATTTGTTTTTTATTTATACTTCTGTAAGCTTCATATACATACCTAATCTTCCTTACTAAGTTGCAGAGTCCTCTTTTCTTTCGAGTCGCAAAATTACTATTTTTTTGATAATTTGTCGTTTATTGATATGAAATTTAGTTGTCTGAAATGTTAAATGATATGAAATTCGGGTGTTATGGTGTTGATAATGTGGGGATGTTTAGAAGTGAAGAATTTGTTGGAATGACTAGTCTGAAGGGCAAAAAAAGAGGGGAGTCGTAGAAGACTCTCCTCTTTTTCCATTTATGTTTATAAAACTTACAAAGGTATGTTTCCGTGTTTCTTGGCTGGATTGGACCGTATTTTTGTGTGGGTCATATCCAATGCCTGGATCAGCTTCTCCCTGGTCTGTGAAGGGAGGATGATTTCGTCCACATAGCCCAATTCGGCCGCTCTGTACGGGTTGGAGAATTTCTCCTCGTACTCTTTGCGCGCCTTCGCTTTCTCTTCCTCCGTCGTCTCCTTGTAGAGGATGTTCACTGCGCCCTCTTGTCCCATCACGGCGATTTCTGCGTTAGGGTATGCGAAGTTGACGTCCGCACCCGTATGCTTGCTGGACATGACGATGTAGGCGCCTCCGTAGGCTTTGCGGGTGATGACCGTGATCTTCGGTACGGTCGCCTCCACGTATGCGTAGACGATTTTCGCTCCGTGGCGGATGATACCTCCGTGCTCTTGCGTGCAACCCGGCAAGAATCCCGGTACGTCCACGAAGGATACGATAGGAATGCTGAAGCAGTCGCAGAAACGGATGAAGCGAGCGGACTTGTCGGCCGTGTCGATGTCGAGCACACCTGCGTTGTAGGCAGGCTCGTTAGCTACGATACCGATGACCTTACCCTCGATGTGGGCGAATCCGATGAGGATGTTCGGAGCGAAGTTCTCCATGATTTCGAAGAAGTATCCACCGTCCACAACGGCCTCGATCAATTGTTTCATGCTATATGGTTTGCTTGGGTCTTCAGGAATGAAGGTGTCCAAGTCAATTCCGTTCGGGTTGACCATGGAGTTGATGCCTGCCCTCGGCACGTCGTCCATGTTGTTGGATGGCAGGTAGCCCAAGAGCTCGCGGACCATCATCAATGTTTCCTCCTCGGTCTCGCCCATGAAGTGGCATACACCACTCTTGGAGGCGTGTGTGCTGGCGCCGCCCAATTCCTCTTTGTCCACCGATTCGTGGGTGACGGTCTTTACGACCTCAGGACCCGTGACGAACATATGGCTGTGCTCCTTCACCATGAAGATGAAGTCGGTGAGGGCAGGGGAGTAGCAGGCTCCACCCGCACATGGTCCGAGGATGACGGAGATTTGCGGGATGACACCCGAAGAGATAGTGTTCTGGTAGAAGATGTCGCCGTAGCCCGCGAGGCTGGAGACACCCTCTTGGATCCTGGCGCCTCCCGAGTCGTTCAACGCGATGATAGGCGCACCCATCTTCAGGGCCAGTTTCTGGATCTTGACGATTTTATTCGCGTTGGTGCGGCTCAGTGAACCACCCAATACGGTGAAGTCGTATGCGTAGATGTATACCAGACGTCCGTCGATCTTTCCGTATCCGATGATGACGCCATCGCCCGGCATTTGTTTGTTCTCCAATCCGAAGTTGTGGCATTGGTGTGTCACGAACTTGTCCATCTCCACGAATGTTCCTTTGTCGAGGAGCATGGCGATACGCTCGCGGGCGGTGTTTTTGCCCGCCTTATGTTGCTTTTCTATGCGTGCGGCGTCTCCCGCCTCCGCTTTCCTGTCAAGTTCGATGAATTTTTTGATGGCCGATTCCATATTTTTCAATCTTTCAGTTTTGGATTAGTTGTTTGGTTCTGTTACCAACGGTCTTAGCTCGATGAGGGTCTGGTTGCCGGCGATGTTTTCGCCTTCCTGCACGTTTATCTTCTTGATGGTGCAGTCGTTGGCCACCTTGTATTCGCTTTGCATCTTCATCGCCTCCACGATGATGACAGGCGTTCCCGCCTTCACTTCGTCTCCCTCTTTCACGAGGATCTTGACCACTTTGCCAGGCATTGGGGTGAATACCCTGTCTTGCTTGAAGTTGGCGTTGCTCTTCTTCGAGAAGTGTTGGTAATTGTTCAGTATCTCGACATTGAATGCTTTGAACGCCACGCTGACGGTGTACTCTCTTCCGCTTTCGGACGGCTTCAGCTCGGCGTTGTAGGATCTGCCGTTCTCCGCAATGATGGAGCAGAGTCCGTTTTCCGCCATCACAATGTCCAAGTGATAAATTTTATCGTCAACAGAGATGTCCACCTTGTTCTCGTCTTGGCTCAAGAGAGAGATCTCTTTTGTTTTGTTTCCGATCTTTATTTTCATATTGTGAAATTTAGTCTGTAATGGTTTTTAGGAAAGTTAATCGTAGTTGCGCATGTTGTTGCGTCTGCCGAATTCCTTCCATCGGCTGATTTGCCTGTTGTCTGACGTGGTTGAGGTGCTTGGCCTGTCTTGGTTCACCATGTAGTCGAAGTAGGCTGCTATGGCTGCGATATCCTCGTCCGTGTGTATTTCCTCGTCGTCCCCGTCCACATTGTCCAACGACACGTTTGCCATGCGTTGCTTGTTCTCTTCGAGGAAGGCGGTCGTGTAATGTCCCTTGACGAAATCAGGCACCTCGAGGATCTTCCTCAAGTAGCTGATGTTTGTCTTCACGCCTGTGATTTTATACTCGTAGAGCACGCGGCGCATACGCTCGATAGCGTAGGTCCTGTTGGCGGCCCATACGACCAACTTGCTGATCATGGCGTCGTAGTACATCGGTATTTCGTATCCCTCGTAGCAGAAACTGTCCACGCGTACGCCGATACCTTGAGGTTCCGTGATCAATTTGATGATGCCCGGGGTAGGCGTGAAGTTGTTCTCCGCATCCTCCGCGCAGATTCGGCACTCGATGGCGTGTCCGCGTTGGGACAAGTCCTCTTGCTTGAAACGGAGCGGCTTACCGTTCGCCACGTTGATCTGCTCCTTCACCAAGTCTACGCCGAGGACCTCCTCCGTGATAGGGTGCTCCACCTGTAGGCGGGTGTTCATCTCTAGGAAGTAGTAGTTGAGCTTGTCGTCGACCATGAATTCGATGGTTCCCGCGCCCTCGTAGTTCACCGCCTTGGCTGCCTTGACAGCGATCTCGCCCATCTTCTTTCTCACTTCGTCCGTCATGATTGGGGAAGGAGTCTCCTCGATGACTTTTTGGTTTTTCCGTTGGATGGAGCACTCACGCTCGAAAAGGTGCACCACGTTCCCGTGTTGGTCGGCCAACACCTGGAATTCGATGTGGTGTGGGTGCTCGATGAGTTTCTCCATATATACGATGCCGTTCGCGAATGACGCTTTGGCTTCCGATATGGCGCTGTTGTATGCGTTCTCGAGTTCGTCCAGGGTGCGCACGATGCGGATACCCTTTCCGCCACCGCCTGCGGTAGCCTTGATCATGACAGGCAATCCGATCTCCTTCGCCGCTTTCAAAGCGTCCTCGTAGGTGTCCAGGGACTCCTCGTTGCCGGGCACGATAGGCACGCCCGCCGCTTTCATGATTCTTCTGGCTGAGATTTTGTCGCCCATCGACTCGATTGCCTCGAATGGGGCTCCTATGAAAATGATTCCCTCTTTCTTGCAACGCTTAGCGAAATTAGCGTTTTCTGAGAGGAATCCATATCCTGGGTGGATGGCGTCCGCTTTGGTCTTTTTCGCCGCCTCGATTATTTTGTCCACGTTCAAATAACTTTCCGTCGACGGCGCAGGCCCGATACAGACAGCTTCATCCGCAAAAAATACGTGTCTCGATGTTCTGTCGGCTTCCGAGTAAACCGCCACGGTCTTGATGGACATCTCCTTGCAGGAGCGCATAACCCTCATGGCGATTTCACCTCTGTTGGCCACTAGAATTTTTGTTATCATATCTTCACAAACATTTTGGGCTACCTCGGGATGTCCCGTTTTCACCCATATTCTAATTGGTTGATTAAATAAAGTCCCTTTATATTAATAGGTGTCAACCTCCGTAAACACCCTCAATGGTCTGGTTACACTAAAATTTAAATCACCGCAAAGTTATGTTTTTTTTCTGATAGATTCAATAAAATTATGCTTATATGGGTGCAAAATGTTTGTTTTTATGTTAAATATTTCAGATTATAGTCTGTATAACATAGTTTTTTAGATTTGTTCAAAAAAAAACGTTTTTTCAAGTTCCGCGTAAAATGAATTTATATACATTTGCAGGTCATTTGGGGGAGGGTGATGAAATCCCCTGATTATTGATTTATTGATACGAAATTAATTTTTGTCTAAAATATTTATGGAAACGAAAAAAATCATTGGATTTGCCGCGTCGATAATCTTGACGTTGTTGGTGTGGCTGCTTCCGACCAGTGCGTTTGGCGTGGAAGGTTTGACTGTCGTGGAGCAGAGAGTTATTGCTATTTTTGTCTTGGCGGCTGTGATGTGGATTATGGAACCTATTCCTATTTGGGGTACGTCCGTGGTGGTGATGGTGTTGATGCTGTTGGCCACTTCCAATAGTATGTTGGGCTTTTTCCATGATAGTTACGGTAATATAGACGATTTGGATAATTTGCATAGATTGGCTGGCCTTTTCGGTGTGTCGGCCGACAATGATATCCTTCTGAAAGAGGCTGTGAAGAAGGCCATGGAGAAAGGCGTTTTGTACGGGGGCGAATTGCTTCCTACTTTGTCCGCCAAGTCGATCATGGCCGCTTTCGCGGATCCTACGGTGATGCTTTTCATGGGCGGTTTCGTCTTGGCGATCGCCGCAACTAAATATAAATTGGACGCTACGTTGGCAAGGTCCATCCTGAAGCCTTTCGGTACGAAACCGAAGTTCGTCATGCTTGGTTTCTTGCTCGTTACCGCACTCCTCTCCATGTTCATGAGCAACACGGCTACGGCTGCCATGATGATCGCTATTCTGACGCCTGTGCTGGCCACGATGCCGGACACTGACAAGAAGGGCCGCGTCGGTTTGGCGCTGGCTATCCCGGTGGCCGCTAATATCGGCGGAATCGGTTCCCCTATCGGTACCCCTCCGAACGTTGTGGCTGTGGGTTGGTTGGAGAAAATCGGTGTGAATATCAGTTTCGGTACTTGGATGCTGGTGATGGTTCCTGTTGCCGCATTGATCCTTTTCTGCGCTTGGATGCTCCTTTGCAGGTTGTTCCCTGTAAAGCAGGAGAGCATCGAGGTGAAGTTGGAGGGTGAAGTGGACAAAAGCCCTAAGGCGATCATCGTTTATGTCACTTTCGCGGTGACCATCCTGTTGTGGGTGTTCGGTAAGGAATTGCTTGGCGTGAACGCGAATGTCGTGGCGCTGATTCCTTTCGCGGTATTCTGTATCACGGGCGTGTTTGAGAAGAAGGACTTGGCGAAGATCGATTGGGACGTGCTTTGGCTGGTGGCCGGCGGCTTCGCTTTGGGCGTTGGCTTGGAAGGCAAGATCGGTCCTGATGGCGTGACGATGTCAAAGCATATTGTGGGTTCAATTCCGTTCGATACATGGTCAATCTTCGCTTTGATCATTGGCTCGGGTATCCTCTGCTTGGTGATGTCCACCTTCATGTCCAACTCTGCCACTGCGGCTTTGTTGATCCCTATCTTCTGCGCTTTGGCACAGGATTCAACCATGGCGGAGAAATTGGCTCCTTATGGTGGCGCTACCACGTTGATCGTGGGTCTTGCGCTTTCCGCTTCGTTCGCCATGTCGTTGCCGATCTCCACTCCTCCGAACGCGATCGCTTACTCGAAGGGATTCATCAAGCAGAGTGAGATGGCATTGGTGGGCATCGTGGTCGGAATCATCAGCCTTGTCATAGGTTATTTCGTGTTGTTCAACTTCGGTTCATTGTTGAAATAACGGATGTCTTCTTTTGAAAATAAATAGTCAATCATACTGCGAGTTATGGCGATCTTTCACCATGACTCGTAGTCTTTTTCTTAATTAATCGTAAAAAATGAAACGTTTATTCGTCGTGGCGGCTATGCTCTTGTCTGTGAACGCAATGTTCGCGCAGGATACGATTGTCGCTCAAGTGGTTTCGGAGGGTGAGCTCTTCGGACAACCTAAGAATGGTGGTAAGGTTACGTTGAAGCCCTATGGTTTCGTGCGTGACTATCTGTATTATGACTCTCGTCAGACCTTCAATACCAATTCGGGTCTCTTCGTGCAGATTCCGAAGGATGAGTCTTTCGTCGACTCCTACGATGTAAACGGCGAGTCGGAGATGAACTTCCTCGCCATCACCACCCGCCTCGGTTTGAACATGTCGGGCGTGCGCGCGTTGAATGCGGACGTGACCGCTAAGATCGAGGCTGATTTCTGTGGATTCACGGGTAATAACTTCATGATTCGCCTTCGTCAAGCTTACTATAAAATGCAGTGGAGAAACAAGAAACACTCCTTGTTGATGGGTCAGTCTTGGCATCCGATGACGGGCGACCTTCCGGAGGTGTTGGCCTTGGCGTCCGGTTCTCCGTTCCAGCCATTCAGCCGTTCTCCGCAGTTGCGCTACGACTTCAAGTTGGCCAACATGAACTTCACGTATGCGACATTGTGGCAGTTCCAGTACAAGACCGTTGGCCCTACCGGATATGACCCTAAGTTCAATATGATCCCTGAGATGTTCTTGGGCTTCGACTATTCCAATAACGGGTTCAAGATCGGTTATGGTTTGGACATCCTTTCCATCGTACCTCGCACGACCGCAACGGTTAAGTATGAAGTGGCGAAGATTGGAGAGGATGGCAAGTATGTCTTGGACGAGGCCGGGAATGCGGTTATGGAGTCCAAGGAAAAGAAGGTGCAGGTGGACGAACGTCTGACGACCTGCTCTCCGATGTTGTATGTGAACTATGCGCGAAACAAGTTCTCCTTGAAGGCCAAGGGGCTCTTGGCGGAGAATACAGGCCATTTGAGCATGTACAACGGTTTCGGCGTATCGAAGGTGAACAAAGATTATTCGCAGGAGTACACGCCTATCCGTTCGCTTACGGGTTGGGTGGATTTGTGCTACGGCAGCAAGTTTAAGGTTAATCTCTTCGGTGGATTCTCCAAGAACTTAGGTTCGAAAGACGAATTGGCCAAGGGCAATCAGATCTTCGCCCGCAATTCGGTGAAGAACATCGATTATATGTGGCGTATTTGTCCGGCCCTCTCTTACACGGTAAGCGGTGTGACATTCGGTTTGGAGTATGAGCTCACGAATGTCGGATATGGAGACGAGGTCAACTCTTGGGCGGATGTGGAAGCCACTCGTAACGTGTTCAACAATAGGCTCTGCGCCATGCTGAAATATGCTTGGTGATAGGGGTTGTCCCACTCGCTAAAGTTTAGGATGCGGAAACACTTCCGCATCCTTTTTTTGTCTGAAGTCTTCCGTTTTGCGCATTCTCTTGTTGCCTGTTGGTTTTCGTTTTGGAAAACTTTTTGTCTTCCGTTAAATGCATGAAATTGCTTAATGTGTTAATTGTCAATTATTTATAAATTGATATTTTTCAATGCACGGACAACTTTGCGTATAACATATATTGTGAAGTTGTCCAAAATGGTAAAACTTAGTGGGAATCGGAGGTGTAGGCGTGTTAATAACTTTTTATGCTCTAATCTGGTTGAGATGATATAATATTATATATTTTTGTGTGTGCAGACAAGTGAGTTTGACTGTTCTTTTTAGGCGAATGATTTGGACATGGGCGGACAGAGGACCTGAATTGTCCGTGGGCCGTATGGCCATCCCTCTCTCAGCGGATTGTCGGTCGGGAAACGGGCCGAGGATGTATGGGTCGAATCGGTGTGTCAGCCTAGGAAGTGTTTGGTGATATTCTTGAGCCGGGAGATGTTTGGAGCGTTTGTGATTGAATTATGATGTAAGTCGTTCAGTTTAATGTACGGTATGTTTTCGCTTCGCCTCCTGTCAGGTTGTCATTGAGGACCATAACAAACCATAATCGTGTGTATGTAATAATAAAAAAAATATATAATGAGCGGTAATATTTTCATCGTTAAGCGAGATGGCGCTGTAGAACCTTTTTCCATCGATAAAATAAAGAACGCTATATCCCGCGCGTTTCTTTCAGTAGGTAGTTTCGCCACGCAGGAGATCTTGACGCAGATCCTTAGCAAGGTAAGCATCCACAACGGAATGAGTGTGGAGGAGATCCAGAACCAGGTAGAGGTGGCTTTGATGTCCGAGAAATACTACATGGTGGCGAAGTCATACATCCTCTATCGTCAGCAGCACTTGGAAGACCGTGAGGTCCGCAACAAGCTGAAGTTCCTCATCGACTACTGCAACGCCACGAACTCGGCTACGGGTAGCAAATATGATGCGAACGCTAACGTGGAGAACAAGAACATCGCCACGCTGATCGGTGAGTTGCCGAAGTCCAACTTCATCCGCTTGAACCGACGTCTCTTGACCGACCGTCTGAAGGAGATGTACGGGAAGGAGATTTCGGACAAATATTTACAGTTATTGAACACCCACTTTATCTATAAAAACGACGAAACGAGCTTGGCGAATTACTGCGCAAGTATCACGATGTACCCTTGGCTCATCGGTGGTACGCTCTCTATCGGCGGTAATTCCAAGCAACCGTCCAACCTGAAGTCCTTCTGCGGGGGCTTCGTGAACATGGTCTTCATGGTCTCCAGTATGTTGAGCGGTGCGTGCGCCACCCCTGAGTTCCTGATGTACATGAACTACTTCATCGGAAGGGAGTATGGCAAGGACTACTACAAGGATCCTGAGCGTGTGGTGGACCTCTCCGTCCGTCAACGTTCCTTGGACAAGGTGATCACGGACTGCTTCGAGCAGATCGTCTACTCCATCAACCAGCCTACCGGCGCTCGTAACTTCCAGGCGGTGTTCTGGAACATCTCATACTACGACAGGTATTACTTCAACAGCCTGTTTGAGAACTTCATCTTCCCGGATGGTTCCAAGCCTGATTGGGAGTCGCTCAGCTGGTTGCAGAAGCGTTTCATGAAGTGGTTCAACAAGGAGCGCACGAAGACCCCTTTGACCTTCCCTGTCGAGACGATGGCTTTGCTCACGGAGAACGGTGAGGTGAAGGACGAGGAGTGGGGCGACTTTACCGCCGAGATGTACGCCGAGGGCCATTCCTTCTTCACGTACATCAGTGACAATGCGGACTCCCTGAGTAGCTGCTGCCGCTTGAGGAACGAGATCCAGGACAATGGATTCAGCTACACGTTGGGCGCCGGTGGTGTCTCCACGGGTTCGAAGAGCGTGTTGACGGTCAACCTGAACCGTTGCATCCAGTATGCGGTGAAGAACGGTATGCCTTACCTCTCGTATCTGGAGGAGGTGGTCGACCTCGTGCATAAGGTGCAGCTCGCCTACAACGAGAACCTGAAGGATTTCCAGAAACGTGGCCTGCTTCCGTTGTTCGACGCTGGTTACATCAATATGTCCCGTCAATACCTCACTATCGGTGTGAACGGTTTGGTGGAGGCCGCTGAGTTCCTCGGCATCGAAATCAAGGACAATCCGGACTATGTGAATTTCGTGCAGAAGGTATTGGGCTTGGTGGAGCAATACAACAAGAAGTACAGAACCAAGGAGGTGATGTTCAACTGCGAAATGATCCCTGCGGAGAACGTGGGCGTGAAGCATGCCAAGTGGGACCGCGAGGATGGCTATGTCGTGCCTCGTGACTGCTACAACAGCTACTTCTATGTGGTGGAGGACACTTCGTTGAACGTGGTGGACAAGTTCAAACTCCATGGCAGGAAGTACATCGAGCACCTGACGGGAGGTTCGGCATTGCATATGAACCTCGAGGAGCATCTCTCCAAGCAACAGTACAGGCAGTTGTTGCGTGTGGCTGCGGACGAGGGTTGCAACTACTTCACGTTCAACATTCCGAACACCATCTGCAACGATTGCGGAAACATTGATAAGAGATATTTGAAGGAGTGCCCGGCTTGCCATAGCAAGAATGTGGATTACCTGACGCGTGTGATCGGTTACATGAAGCGTGTCAGCAACTTCTCCGAGCCTCGCCAGGAAGAGGCGGCTCGCCGTTTCTATGCTAAATACTAATTTTTCTTTGGGGATATGCTGAAGTACGTCGATTACGATGTGGTGTTCCAAGAGATACCCGACGAGGTGACGCTCGCCATCAATCTGTCTAATTGCCCTAATCATTGCGTGGGCTGCCATAGCCCGCAACTGATGCGCAACATCGGGAAGGACCTGACGGAGGACGAGCTGCATGGATTGCTTGGCGTGTATGGCAGGGATATTACCTGTGTCTGCTTCATGGGAGGTGATGCGGACCCAGTCGGTGTGGCGCATTTGGCGAAGTACCTGAAGAAGAATTCGAAAAAAGATATCAAAGTGGGTTGGTATTCCGGCAAAAACGCATTGCCGGACCAATTCCCTTTGAATGATTTTGACTATGTGAAGATTGGCCGCTACATGGCGGAGTTCGGTCCGCTGAAGTCTCCTACGACCAACCAACGGCTCTACAAGGTCGTGGAGGGCTGTAAACTCCAAAACATCACGGATAGGTTCTGGAAGAAAAAGGTGGGGTAAGATTAGTCTACCCCGCTGGAATGGAGGCGCCTGACTTGCGTCGGACCTCGTACGGACATGAATTTATGGAAAAATGTCGGATAGTTTTTCTGATCCTGATGCCGATGGAGAATCGTCGGTTTGCCCTTTTTTATTGCCATGGAGAAGTATGAATTGATTAAACAAAACATGACGGAGCGTTTGGACGGGGAGAGGTTGCCAATGACCCATTTCCCCCAGGATGTCATGTTCCGTGGCCAATGGAGAAGCTACCAGCAGAGGGTGCTGGACGGACTAGGCAAGTATCTCTCGGACGATTGTCTGCACATCGTGGCGCCTCCCGGGTCGGGCAAGACCGTCCTGGGCTTGGAGGTGGCGCTCCGCCTGAACCGTCCGACCGTAGTGTTCGCTCCTACGATCGTGGTACGCGACCAATGGGTGCAACGCTTCTGCGAACTCTTCCTGCAGAACACCGGGAGGCCTGACTGGATCTCCGTGGACCTCCGCCATCCGGGCTTCCTTACCGTTGCCACGTACCAGGCTTTGTATGCCGTGGTGACGGGAGGGGAGAAATCCAAGCAACTCTATGTTTATGATTCTGAGGACGAAACACTTACGGATGAGGACTTCAGTGTCGACGTTCCAGTTTCGGTCACGGAACTGGCGGAGCGCCTCAGCCATGTGGGCACGATCGTCTTGGACGAGGCCCATCACCTCAAGAAGGAGTGGGCGAGGACCCTGTTGTCATTGAAGTCCGCATTGGATGTGAAGACCGTTGCGCTGACGGCTACGCCTCCGTTTGATGTCACTCCGTCCGAGTGGAGCCGCTATATTGCCTTGAATGGTGAGATCGACATGGAGATCTCCGTGCCTGAGCTGGTACGTGCGAGGGAGTTGTGCCCCCATCAGGATTTGCTTCTGCTCTCCATGCCTATGGAGGATGAGCTGCAGACCATCGCCTCCCATCGTGAGAAGGCCTCCCGTGCCTATGACGAGATGATGGACGACCCGTTGGTGCTGAAGGAGATGCTGGCCCATCCTTATGTGGCGGCCACCAAGGCGAATTGGGAAGTGATATGCAAGGACATGGTCCATTTCTGCGCATTGCTCTCCTTCCTGAAGACGAAAGAGGTGACGCTCCCTGAAGAACTCCTGAAGGTGATGAAAAAGAACCTTTTGCGGAGGAAGGATGATTCGAAGAAAAAGAAGAAGGCTCAATCGGTGGAGGTGGATCTTTCCATCCTGCCTCCTTTCGACATCGACCAAGCGGATATTCTGTTGGCCACCTATCTGAACGAGGAGGATCAGGACGAATGGCCACGTGACCGTGCGCATCTGCGTGCGTTGCGTGAGCGGCTGAAGGTGAAGGGGTTGTTGGCGGATGGCTTGCCCGACCTCTCGTTGCGGAGTTGGGTGGGAGAGAAACTGCAGTATTCGAAGGGGAAGATGGACAGTATCGTTCGGATCGTGGAGACGGAGTATGCTTCCCTGCGACATCGCCTGCGCATGGTGATCCTCTCCGATTTCATACGGAAGGAGTATATGCCCAATAGTCCGGTGAATGATCTCCCCTTGGACAAGTTCGGTGTCTTGCCCATCTTCGAGAAGTTGCGTCGACGCTCTTCCCATGATGTCTTGCTGGGTGTGTTGACGGGCTCTGTCATCATATTGCCGCGCTCCTCGATGCCTCTTTTGCGGGAGCTTGCGGTCGGGAAGGGTCTGCCGGAGGAAGCGCTTCAGGTTACACCTTTGCCCTACGACGAAGCCTATGTGCGGGTCTCCTTTGAGAGCGAGGGCCAGCTCCGTTGCGTGGTCGGTATCGTCACGGAGCTCTTCGAGAAGGGCGGTGTGGAGGTGCTTGTCGGCACGAAATCCCTGCTAGGCGAGGGGTGGGATGCGCCATTCGTCAACTCGTTGGTGATGGCCAGCCTGTCAGGCTCCTATGTGGGGTCGAACCAGATGCGTGGGCGGGCGATTCGATGCTCCGCCTCCGATGCGAACAAGACGAGCAACATCTGGCATTTGGCCTGTGTGGACCCTTATGGGAAGATGGGTGGGGAAGACCTGGCGTTGATGAGGCGTCGTTTCCGCTCCTTCGTGGGAGTCTCCTCGACGGAAGAACCCCTTATCGAGAGCGGTATTGAGCGGCTATCCTTGCCTACCTCGTTCCTGCCGACGGAGGTGGAGCGATACAACGCCCGTGTGATGGAGGAGGCCAGTCAGAGGGATGCGTTGGGCGAGAAGTGGGGCGTGGCGCTGGACAAGGGCGAGGAGTTCGTCGAGATGGTGCGGGTGCCCTATCCGGAGGAGAATTTTAAGTATAGACGTTTCATGACGATAACCCGCTGGCTCTTCATCTCTGATATTTTTTCCAAGTGGGTTGGAATAAGTATCATTGCCGTGTGCGTTTTTATTTTGCTTGGTGTGGCGGATTTTTCACCTGTATTCTGTTGGATAGCAGGTGTTATGGCTATTCTCCTCCTCTTAAGCCATTATATGATTCTTCGGAAGGTGTATGAAAAGCGTATATCCAGACATGGGAATCTTAGTTTGTTGTTCAGTTCGATCGCGAAGTCTTTGCTCTCCACGATGACGAAGTATGGTTTGCTGGAGACCCCCAATGTCACCCTCTATGAACATTTGGATCGGTATGGAAATTTCGAGTGTTGTTTGAGGAATGCCTCCATGTCGGATCAGAAGAAGTTCACCCAGGCCTTTGAGGAGGCTGTGTCGAACACGGGTAACGCCCGTTATTATATCGTTCCTGGAGGGGATTCCGTCGTTCGTGGGGATTATGAACGAATATGTTATGCCGTTCCCGATGTGATCGGGCAGAAGGAGATGGCCTCCGAATATCTCAACCAGTTGAAGGAGGATTGGGGACCGCTGAAGTTGGTCTATTCGCGCCATAAGGAGGGTGTGGAGTTGGACGCGACCTCCCGTTTTGAGCTGATGCGGAAGAAATACGGAGATGGGGCTTCGGCGTGTGGCCATTGGATTTGATCGCCCCCTCATCCTTTCTTTTCGATGAAAAATAATGTTTTTTCCTTGAAATGAGCCTAGAGGGGTGTGGCTCATCCAAAAATAATATGTAAATTCGCGGTGATCATTTCGATGACGTGTATTAGGTTTTCAAGCGTGTCGGTCGAAACTGTCATTTGAAGAAATAGTGTTTCTTATTACATATTTATGGATTACTTGCCATTATTAGTTCTTGCGGGTTCTGTGGCTTTGCTCATGTACGGTATGAAAGTGATGAGCGAGGGGTTGCAGAAGATGGCCGGCAGCAAGTTGCGCCAAGTCCTCGGCAAGATGACAACCAATCGTTTCACTGGTCTTTTGACGGGTGCGTTCATAACGACATCTATCCAGTCTTCCACCGCCACGACTGTCATGACGGTCAGTTTCGTGAGTGCAGGTTTGCTCACGCTGACGCAGGCGATCTCGGTCATCATGGGTGCCAACATCGGTACGACCGCCACCGCTTGGATCATGGTTTTGGGAGGTAGCGGCAATTACATGCAGTATGTGGTCTATGCGGCCATCGTGGTGGGTATCGCCTGCATCTACTCCAATAAACGGAGGAACTTGGGTGAGTTCATCATGGGTCTCGCGTTGTTGCTCCTCGGACTGACGACGCTGAGTGCGAACGCTAAGGGCATGCACCTCGACCAGAATGTGGCGGTGCAGGAGTTTTTCGGGAAGTTAAGCAGCTGGGGGTACGGTTCGTATCTCCTTTTTTTATTCATCGGAGGCGTGTTGACATGCTCCGTGCAGAGCTCCGCGGCCATCATGGCCATCACCATGACGCTCTGTTCGGCGGGCGTTTTGGACATCTACATGGGTATCGCCTTGGTGATGGGTGAGAACATCGGTACGACGGTCACCTCTAATGTGGTGGCGCTCTCGGCTTCCACGCAGGCTAGACGTGCCGCCATGGCGCACATGGTCTTCAACGTGTTCGGTGTGATCTGGATCTTCTCCATCTTCCCTTATTTCGTGGATTTCGTCTGCTGGATGGTGGGTTGCGACCCTCATTCGCAAACGCAGGATAAGTCTATCCTGACGGTCGTGCTGGCCGCCTTCCATACTTCCTTTAACGTATGTAACGTGTTGATCCTGATATGGTTCATCAAACCATTGGAGCGTTTGGTGTGCAAGATCATTTCTCCGAAGGCGAACACGGAGGAGGACGAGTCCCGCCTCACCTACATCGGTGGCGGTTTGCTCTCCACGGCCGAGCTCTCCATTTTGGAGGCCAAGAAGGAGGTGAATGTCTTCGCCACCCGTTGCCATAAGATGTTCCGCTTCGTGCCGGAGCTGTTGCACACGGAGAAGGGCGAGGATTTCAATAAGCTCTTCACACGCATCGAGAAGTACGAGAACATCACGGACAACATGGAGGTGCAGATTGCGGACTACCTGAATAAGGTCTCCGAGGGACGTTTGAGCGCGGAGAGTAAGACGGAGATCCAGCACATGATGAAGCAGGTGTCTGAGTTGGAGAGTATCGGTGACAGTTGCTACAATCTGGCGCGCACCATCCGCCGCAGGAGGCAGAACTCGCCGAACGAGGATTTCACGGAGAAACAGTATGAGCATGTGCATAACATGTTCGAGCTGGTGGACCAGTCCCTGACGCAGATGGAGCACATCGTGAAGTCGCCGGACGCTAGTGTGGCGGATGTGAACAAGTCCATGAATGTGGAGAATGAAATCAACAACTACCGCAAGCAACTGAAGAACCAGAACGTGGATGACATCAATAACCGCTTGTACAATTACCAACTGGGTGTCTACTATATGGACTTGATCTCCGAGTGTGAGAAGTTGGGCGACTATGTGGTGAATGTGATCGAGTGCACCGGTTTGCTTAAAAAGTAGTGCGTAGATGACGGTCTCCGAACGGTATGCGAAGGTGCTTGCGTGGTTCCAAGCGAACATGCGGGATGCGGAGAGCGAACTGAACTTCCGGAACCCTTACGAATTACTGGTGGCGGTGATGCTTTCCGCCCAGTGCACGGACAAGCGGGTGAACATGGTCACCCCCGCTTTCTTTGAACGTTTCCCGGATGCTTTCGCCTTGTCGGAAGGCACGTTTGACGAGGTGTTGTCGTTGGTGAAGAGCATATCATACCCTAATTCCAAGGCTGAACATATTTTGTCGATGGGCAAGATGGTCGTTTCCGACTTCAAGGGGGAGATTCCCTGCACGATGGAGGAGCTGACCCGCCTGCCGGGTGTGGGTCGGAAGACGGCCAATGTGATGTTGACCGTGGCCTTCGGTCAGCCCGCCATGCCTGTCGATACGCACGTCTTCCGTGTCTCCAACCGTATCGGGTTGACGAACCA
>JAGCGM010000192.1 GCA_017649635.1 Paludibacteraceae bacterium
CCCATATCGCATCTCGCTCATCCATGGCACTTTGCAATTTACCTTCCCACGCCGCATCTTTCTCTTCCATAGCACTTTGCAATTTATCTTCCCATGTCGCATCCCTCTCGTCCAAGGCGCTCTGGATCTTGGCGGCGATGATGTCCTCCAGGAACTGCTCGTCCACCTTGTTCGCGAAGAATGACCTCTGCGCATAGAGTGCGTAAGGGACACTCAGCAACTGTGAGGTGACGGAGATGCTCTTGCCGTTCAGTTCGGCCGTGGAGCGGATGTAGAACGGACCGTCGCTCCAATCGATGGAGGTGAAGTCGTACGAAGTCTTTCCTCCGCCCACCTCAAGCGTGATCACTCCGTTGACGGTCGTGCTGGTGGTGTGGTTCTCGGAATAGATAACCGGGCCCTCGATGGAGCCTTGCAGGATGGATACCTGAACTGCCAAATCCTGGTTGGTGATCACGTTACCTACCGCATCGCGTATTACAGCTTGATAGGTGAGTTTTTGTGGAACCTGCGCCGACAATGACGCTATCCACAATAATGTCATCGCGACAATCGTAAAAATTCTTTTCATGTGTAATAAACTGATTATTAAATTTCTATATTTTCTAAATATTTATAGCGACGGAGAGCTGCCATTAGGCTCCTGGTCCGTCATTTCTTGATGACGCTGAACGACTTGACTACCGATTTGCCGCTTGTCAGCGTGAGGTTGTAAAGCCCGGACGCATAGCGGGAGAAGTCGATGCGGGTCTCACTGTCCCTCACCGGGGCGACCAACAACTGTTGTCCCTCCGCATCGGTCAAGAGCATCGTCAGGTTCTTCAACTCGCCCGTCCTTAGCACGAGCACATCTTTCGTGGGGTTCGGATAGACCGAAAGCAACGTGACGTCGGTGAGCTCCAACCCTGTGGTGGTCGCCACACTGTATGGGATGAGGTTACCCGTCGAGAGGGAACCGTCCTCCGCTTCCAGTGCCACCGCATTCCCTATCACATGGTAGAACGTCATGTCATTTTCCGCTTTCTCGGCCGCCGAACTGTAGACATTCACCTGGGAGTGGCATAGTACCGGCACCCCCGTCAGCGTCGCTAGCATGAATACTTGCTTTAGCATAATAAATGATCAATAATGGTTATATTTTATCCTAATACAAAATGTTTTTGTCAACTTACAAAGGAGAAAGCAAGCGTGAAAATCCATGGAAACATACACAATAAACAACCAAAAATTACTCTTCAACTCCCTGAGATGGACGCTTGCTCACATACACATTTATAAATTTATACGTGTTTTTATACACATCAACACTTTTGTTCAATAATTTTTACGCAAAGGTAATTGAAAACTTGTTAGAAATCAAAATAATATTGTGAGAAAATTTTAATAATATGATTTTTCATAGGAATGGTCAATGTTCTTTCTTGCGGAGCCGTACATCCCTTCAATCGGGGGTCGGCTTCATGTGATTCCTTTCCTCGCAATGAACCAAACGATAGTTTTTTTCTAAATTGGGGACACATCAGTTTGATATGCCCCCAACTTGTTTTGTGGTTATGGAGCGGACCGCTCCTTTTTTTGTACTGTAAAGGATATTCTCCTACAAGCTCTTCAACTCCCGCATCAGGATTTCATTCTCCTCCGGCTTGCCCACCGTGATGCGGAGGCAGTTGCCGCAGAGTTGCACCGTGTTGCGGTTGCGGACGATGATGCCCTTGCTGACCAGATGCTGGTAGGTCTTGTTCGCGTCCTGCACCTTCACCAAGATGAAGTTGGCGTCCGTAGGGTATATCTTCTCGACGATCGGCAGTTGTGCGAGGGATTCTTGCATCAACGTGCGCTCGTTCAATAGGATCTTCACCCATTCCGCTATCTGTCCAGGATTGCGGAGCGTGTCCAACGCCTGCTTTTGGGTAAGGACATTGATGTTGTAAGGGTACTTCACCTTGTTGAAGAGACCGATGATCTCCTCCGATGCGAAGGCCATGCCCATACGGATGCCGGCGCTCGCCCACGCCTTCGAAAGGGTCTGCAGGACGATGAGGTTAGGGAACTCACCGAGACGATCCTTCCAACTGGCTTGGGAGGAGAAGTCTATGTATGCCTCATCCACCACCACGATACCCTTGAATGTCTGGAGCAGTTTCTCTATCTCTTTATCATCCAATGCGTTGCCTGTAGGATTGTTCGGAGAGCAGAGCCACATGACACGTGTCTTGTCGTCCGCCTTCGCCAAAAGGCTCTCCGCTGTGAACTGGAACTGGTCGTCGAGCAGGACGCTGCGGTACTCCACGTTGTTGACGTCGGCACATACCCCATACATGCCGTAGGTTGGCGCGATGGCCACCACGTTGTTCTCCTTCGGCTCACAGAAGATACGGTAGACGAGGTCGATTGCCTCATCGCTACCGTTGCCGAGGAAGATGTTCTTCACCTCGACGCCCTTGACCTTCCGGATCTCCTCCTTCACCTTCAGCTGGAGTGGGTCCGGGTAACGGTTGAAGGAGTCGTTGTACGGATTCTCGTTGGCATCCAAGTAGACGGATGCCTCGCCCTTGAACTCATCCCTTGCGCAAGAGTAGGGTTTCAATTGCCAGATGTTCGGGCGAACTATATTTTTCAAGTCAAACATAATCAATCAGTTTTAATTCAGGAACATACGAATACGATGCGCACGTCGTCCCGCATCCATCATTTACGACGCAATATCACCGCGTTCTGATGGGCGAAGAGTTGCTCGTTGCTGGCCATGATCTCGATCGCGTCGCCGATGCGCTCCAACCCCTCCTTCGTGATCTCCTGGTAGGTGATCTTCTTGCGGAAACTGTCGAGGTTCACACCGCTGTAGGCCTTGGCGTAACCGTTGGTCGGCAGGGTGTGGTTGGTGCCGGAGGCATAGTCGCCTGCGCTCTCTGGCGTGTAGTGTCCCAAGAAGATGGAGCCGGCGTTGTCGATCCGCTCCGCGATCTCACGGTAACCATCCGCCGAGATGATCAGGTGCTCCGGCGCATAGGCGTTGCTCAGCGCTACGGCCTCGTCCATGTTCTTGACAATGAATATCTTACTGTTAGCCACGGACTTTTCCGCGATCTCTTTCCTAGGCAATTGCGCCAACTGCACATCGACCTCCTTCATCACCTTCTCCGCCAACGCTTCGCTGGTGGTGACCAGGATGGCTTGGCTATCCACGCCATGCTCTGCTTGGGAGAGCAGGTCGGAGGCCACGAATACCGGGTTCGCCGTATCGTCCGCCAACACCTCCACCTCGGAAGGGCCGGCAGGCATGTCGATGGCCACGTCCTTGAGGCTTACCATCTGCTTGGCGGCGGTCACGTATTGGTTGCCCGGACCGAATATCTTATAGACCTTCGGTACGCTCTCCGTACCATAGGCCATGGAGGCGATGGCTTGTACGCCACCGATCTTGAATATCTTGCTCACGCCCGCTGTCTTGGCGGCGAACAGTACGGCTGGATGCACCTTGCCCTCCTTGTTGGGTGGTGTACAGAGCACGATCTCCTTGCAGCCCGCTATCTGTGCGGGGATGGCGAGCATCAGCACGGTCGAGAAGAGGGGAGCGGTTCCGCCAGGGATGTAGAGTCCGACCTTCTCGATGGCCTTCGCCTTCTGCCAACAGGTGACGCCCGGCATGGTCTCCACGCATGGGAGCTCTTGCGCCTGCGCCTTGTGGAACTTCTGGATGTTCCCTTTCGCCAATAGGATAGCCTCCTTCAACGCCGGGGAGACGATGGCTTCCGCCTCCGCCACCTCCGCCTCGGTCACGAGCAGGGAAGAGAGCTCCACCTTGTCGAATTTCAGTTCGTAGGCCTTGACGGCCTCGTCGCCTTTCTCCCTGACATCGTTCAAGACAGTGCGCACGGTGTCGAAGAGCGTCGCGTTGTCGAACGTCGGGCGGGCGAGTAGCTGCGTCCATTCGGAGGCAGCAGGGTATTTATAGATCTTCATGACGATTGCGGAATTAAAGGATCATTTTCTCGATAGGAACCACCAAGATACCCTCCGCACCCAACGCCTTCAGCTGGCTGATGATGTCCCAGAAGGTTTTCTCCGAGATGACGGAGTGGAGCGAAGACCAGCCCTCCTTCACCAATGGAGTGACGGTCGGCGCCTTCATGCCTGGGAGGATCTCGCACACTTGCTTGATCTTATCGTTCGGGATGTTGAGGATGATATACTTCTTGCCCTCAGCGTTCTTGTAGGAGTCGAAGCGGAACAGGAGTTCGTCGAGGATTTGTTTCTTCTCGCCGCCCAATTGAGGGTTGCCGATGAGGATGGCCTCGGAGTTCAGGACCACCTCCACCTCCTTTAGGTTGTTGCTGACGAGGGTGCTGCCGGAGCTGACGATGTCGAAGATGCAGTCCGCCAATCCGATGCCAGGGGCGATCTCCACCGAGCCCGTGATGACGTGGATCTCCGCCTTGAGTCCGTTCTTGTCCAGGAACTGTTGCAGGATGTAAGGGTAAGAGGTGGCGATCTTCTTTCCGTTGAACCATTCCAACCCTTGGTAGTCCACCGCCTTAGGAATTGCCAAAGAGAGGCGGCACTTGCTGAAGTCGAGGCGTTTGATCAGATCGGCCTTCTCATGGCGCTCCACGTATTCGTTCTCACCCACGATACCTACGTCGGCGATACCGCTCGCCACCGCTTGCGGGATATCATCGTCGCGCAGATAGAGGATCTCGACTGGGAAATTGGAGGCTGGAACCAACAGGGTTCTCTTGCCCGAACTAATCTTGATGCTGGACTCCGACAACATGGTCATCGTCTCTTCAAACAAACGGCCCTTGGCCTGAACTGCAATTCTTAGCATATTGAATATTATTGTTTTGTTATTATTTCCTGAAAAAACAAAAGGCTCACCGAATCTCGGCAAGCCTCATTATATCGCACACACAACCGCTCACCGAACTTATCGTTGATAATGATGATGGTTATGATGGAACTTTGTATTAAACATATCCTGAATTACTTTACGGTGCAAAGGTACGTCTTTTTTTCCAATTAACTTGTATATCCTGTAAATATTTTTCTTTTGGGCTATTTCCCTTCCGAGATTACATGTTTCTGAATGGGTATAGGGGTTTTACGATTTGATGATTTACGATTTACGGTGGTAACGATCCTACGTCCGTTGTTGCGGATGGCGAAGGCGAACGGGCGGTTGCAGTCTAAATAATATACAGGTTCAGGTTTATGCTCACCTTCACAAATATATCAAAAAAATGGTGAGAGCAATCGTTTTTGCCCTCACCAATGAATATTTAGTCAAATCAGTTTTCTAGTTGTGGCACATCATCGTACTCACCCACAAAGATCAGGAGTCCGGTCGTGTTCTCGCGGATGGCGAAGGCGAACGGGCGAGTGCACTCCATTTTGAATTTTGCATCAGGCATCATTACTTTGTTATCTGCCACGATGGAGGTGACAGCAGCCGCTTCGGTTCCTTCCTCATCCACTTTAACGAAGTAATCCTGAGCGACTTGGCTGATGTACAATGACTCTGATGGATCAATGATTGCATTAGGATATCTTGAGAAGATATCAGTGATGTTCAATTCTGACAATACATTTCCCAACTGATAACTGTCTTTCATCTCAAACTTAGGCATTATCACGTTGCACGTCGTTTTTTGGAAGGAAATGGAGTCCAGCAGAAGTGCCGGCAATACCTCTTCAAGGCCGTGACCCTCTTTCGGTAATATCACCACCATGCTATAGGCAGAGGTTTGGGTCGTATCCGCTAAATCAAAGTCCCCGCTAACATAATCCAACGCAACAGCCTGGTAATTATCTGTTTCGGCGCACTTCATGTATTTGTTATCAATCTCCATGAACTGAGCTTTCTGGGTCTGACTTTGCATTCCCTTGAAAGTCCCTTCCCCGATGCCTTCGAAAACGAATCTCCATTTCGCCTTGAAGTAGCAAGCGTTGTTGAGGACAAGCTGTGTGTTAGGGTTAATGTCTATTGAGAGCGATTTTATACGATCATTAGTCATGAGGGCAGCCCAACTATTTATTGTATCCAATGCGCCTTGTGGATTACTGCCAAAACTCAGATGTCTAACCGTCGCGTAATATTTTTCCCTTGCCTGCGTCAAGAACTCATTATAGACAGCGGCTCCCTCATGCACCCATAGCGCGTTGGCGGTGTGGATGTCCACGCTATCGACGTTCGAGTTGAGGGAGAGGTATACCTTCTGGTAGAAGTCGTTCATCTCCTTCAATGCGTTCTTCGATTGGAATCCTAAGGCGTCGGTGATCTCCTTGGCGCCCTCAGTGGACGCACCGTTGGCGCAGAATCCCAAGGCCATGTTGAGGCTGACCGGCGAGAAGAAATGGAGAGATCTTGGCTCCGTTGATCCCGGCTTCACCGGCAACTTGCGGACCTTGGTGTAGCATTCCAGGGCGAATGCGTTGTTAGCTCGCACGAGCGCTTGCTCTTGTGCGCTTAACTTAAGCGGATTAGGCTTGGAGAATGTCGGAGGCATGGTATTCTCCAACAACGGTTGGTACACCTCACCCGGAAATCTCCTGAAGGTTACGCTGTCCACCTCATCGATGTTAAACACTTGTTGTTCACCGTTCTTCAGCCAAACCTGCATCCTGTTTGGCGTCTCGGCGAATGTAGCGGCACAGAATGTCAATGCCGCAAACCCTACTAATAACCCTTTTTTCATATCCGTCTAAATTTAAGTTTATAAAAAAGTCTTCGCAAACATTTGCCGAGGAGGAGGTGCGGAGTGTCCGTGCCTCCTCCTCAACAGAATATCATACAGTGGAATCCCTATGGAGTTCCAAAATCATTCATCGTCTGGTCGACAGGGGTATCCCCCTATCTGTTTAGTCCCTTATGGACGTAAATTATTCTAAGTCATAAAGATAAGAAAAACTTTTCAATTTTCAGCGATTGACCAATCTTTTTAATACAAATTTTTAATTGACCATATTGAACCGGCATTAATTCCCTTCCTCCTGTGGCACGAAGTCATATTCTCCCATGAAGAGGATCAGTCCTGTGGCGTTCTCACGGATGGCGAAGACGAACGGACGGTTGCAGAACATATCGACATATGGGGCGGGTGGCATTCCTGTGGTTTCTACGACCTCAACGGTAGTGACGGCGGCAGCCTCCGTTCCGAGCTCGTCCACCCTCAGGAAATAATCCTGGATCACATTAGAGACCGCATAAGGATTGTCTCCCGGGTAAAGCTCTATCGCATTAGGGAAACTCTTGTATATGTCTTTGATGCCCATTGAATTGATGACGTTCAGCTCGGGGGTGGTGTCGTTCAGGTTATATCCACCCTTGACTTTGATTTTCGGCATTCGGATTTCACATGATTGATATTGAAGAGGGATGGAGTCCCATTGCAAAGTAGGCAATAGCTCGTCAAGACTAAGGCCCTCCTTCGGCAGTACAACAATCATGCTGTATGCGGTGGATGATTCATCCTCCCAATCTGACGCACCGTTACTTGAATAGTCCAGACTGACGGCATTGTAGTTGTCCGTCTTCGCACACTTCATCCACGCATATTCGATTCTCATGAATTCTGTTTCCTCAGGATCTCCTACTGATCCGTAAAATAACCTCTTACCGCAAGACTCGAATGGAATTTTCCATTTTGCGTTGAAGTAGCATGCGTTATTAAGGACAAGTCTTGTCCATTTGCTTATGTCGGCACTAATTTGTTTGATGCAATCGTTGGTCATCAGGGCGGCCCACTTGTTGATGGTGTCTTTTGAGCCTTTAGGATCCTCCCTGAAATTGAGGTGTCTAACCGTTGCGTAATACTTATCCCTGGCAGTCTCCAAGAAATTTTCGAGGACATTGTTCTTATTGTCCGCCCATAACGCGTTGGCGGTGTGGATGTCCACGCTGTCGACGTTCGAATTGAGGGAGCAATAGAGCTTCTGGTAGAAATTATTCATGTCCTCTAACGCGTTCTCCGTACGGAAGCCCAGCGCATCTGTGATCTCCTTCGCACCTTTCTCGGTGGCACCGTTGGCGCAGAAGCCTAAAGCGAAGTTGAGGCTGGCCGGCGAGAAGAAATGGACAGGTCTCGGTTGAGGTTCCTCTTCTTTCATTTGGTTTTTAGGAAGCTTCCTGACTATCTGGTAACACTTCTGGGCAAACTCATTATTCGCTCTGACGAAAGCCTGCTCCTGCTCATTCACCACAAGCGGATTGGGCTGGGCGAACTTTGGTGGCATGAAGTTCTCTGTCAGCGGAGTAATCTCCGGATTCTTGTATGTGCCGAAGGTGACACTGTCCACTTGATCGATGTCGAAAATCTTTGGTTCCCCGTCCTTCAGCCAGACCTGCATTTTGTCTGGTGTGCCGGCGAACGATGCGGCGCTGAGTGTCAATGCCGCAATCCCTAAAAGTAATGTCCTTTTTTTCATAGGCTTTGTTTTTAAATAATTATACCACTGGTTTCTTAACTCTTAATTCTTAATTCTTAATTATCTAGGTGTCACCCTTTCAGGGTTCCCACTGTTCACGCATTCATTAAACAGGGGTTAACACCCCTGCCTGTAATCAGTCGCCCCTATGGGGCTTAGGTTGTGCGCATCATGTAAAGATATGCGTTTCCCATTAATTTCCCCAGGGTGTTGCCCTGGGCTATATAAAGGTTTGGCCTTGCAGGCCGTCGGTTGTGTGCATCGTGTAGCGATGCGCATCCCCCCATCAACTCTTAACTCTTAACTCTTAATTTTCTCCGCTTTTTGGTACAGCATTATATTCACCCATGAAGAGCAGAAGACCCGTGGTGTTTTCGCGGATGGCGAAAGCGAACGGGCGGTTGCAGTTCATGAAGAACGAGCTCATCACTGCTCCACCGGCTCCCACGATGGAGGTTACGGCTGCGGCTTCAGTACCTTCCTCATCCACGTTGATGAAGTAATCCTGCTGAACTTGATCAATAAATACATTTTCTCCCAATACGACGTTCGGATAATGGCCAGTTTTGAACATGTCCTCGATGTTCAGTTCCTTTAGAACACGTTTCAGCGGATAACCACCCTTGGCTTTGAATTTAGGCATGTAGAGGTCACCCTTCATGTATCGGAAGGGGATGGAGTCCCATTGAAGGGTCGGGAGCACTTCGTCCAGGTCATGTCCGCTTTTCGGTAATACGACGACCATGCTATAAGCGCTTGGGTTCGAGGCGCTTGGTTGAGACCATCCCGACGAAGATGGTTTGTTCGCCTCCGTTCCGTAATCCAGCTTAATCGCCTGGTAATAGTCATTCTCCGAGTATTCCAATGATTCTTGTTCAATTGCCATGAAATCTGTGGAGTCCGAATCGCCCTTCACCCCGTGGAATTCCATTCTGGCGAGGGGGGTGAATTTCGTCACCCAGTCTCCCTTGAAATAGCAGGCGTTATTGATGACAAGCCGAGTGTATTCATCTAGATTTATGCCAAGGTTTTTGATGCAATCGTTGGTCATGAGCGCCGCCCAATGGTCTATCGTGTCCTTTGAGCCTCCAGGATCTTTCATGAAGTCGAGGTTTCTAACGGTCGCATAGTATTTTTCTTTTGCGGTTTCCACAAAATCCATGTTGGCTA
>JAGCGM010000193.1 GCA_017649635.1 Paludibacteraceae bacterium
AAAGTGATTATTCCTAGCTCCACCCAAGTGGACATGTGGGGCATCCCGAGTGACACCACCTACTACATGGGATCGATAGAGGACCTTTTCAACAAGCTCATTTTCTTCTACAAAAAGACAGTTTTGTATGTGGACAATAAAAAAATGGGCAACGAAATTGTGGTGCCTGACTACGTGACCGAAATGTCCTACGAAAAGATATGCGCATTGAAGGAGGTGTTCAGCACAATCACGGTAAATCCTCAAACACTTAAAAAAATTGAGAACGAGTGCGAAGTGGACACGGTCAATTACTTAGGCACATTGGCCCAATACAACGAACAACCGATTCGCGCGGAGGTCGTTCTCTTCAACGGAAAGCGGTTGGGTGGCATCGTTCCTGAAGGCATTGACTCACTTGGATATGACGCGGCACACCTAGTGATATATGACGAAACGAAGACAAAAATTGTTTTGCCGTCTTCCTTGAAACACATGGAAAGAGTGGTAAGTCCTAAAGATACTGTTTTGAACATTATCTCATTCGCGGAAGAACCTCCCGTTCTAAAGTCTAATTATCACATGGAACAATTTGACGTGCGGGTATATGTTCCTTGCCAAAGCGTTTCGGCCTACCAAGAGGATAAGATGTGGGGCGTCGCGAAATCCATTAAATGCCTGAACGATACGACAGAGATTATTCCACCGGTCATCACCGACACGACCGTGATCGACACGACAATCATACCACCAGTCATCATAGACACAACTGTGATAGACACGACGATCATACCACCAGTCATCATAGACACAACTGCGATCGATACCATTGTGCACATCCATGATTTCACCTATGGTGATTGCTCTTGCGGCGTGGTGGATAGCGTGGAGCAACATTGGTTCGACATCTCCACCGTAGAGGAATTATATCAATTCGCAAGCCTTGTCAATGAAGGACACAAATGGTTGAATGGTAGATTGTTGGAAGATATTGTTTTGAACGACACCATCCTTCATCGTCCAGTTGAATATAATCGTAACAGAGAAATATTCGGTGACACTTCAGCGCTGAGGAAATGGATCCCGATCAAGAAATTCTCCGCAGTGTTTGACGGAAAGAACCATGTCATCAAGGGTCTCTACCATGAACGTTTCCCAGGAGAATGGGACGGTTCTTACAGCTTCATCAATGCGATGGAGGGTGGAACGGTACGGAATCTGGCTATCGAGGATGCCTTCCTTTACAACAATTGGGAAGGTGAGGCGGCTATCATATGCGCGAACGCCAGTGATTCATATTTCGAGAACTGCCATGTCTCCGGATACGTGGGAGTCCTTTATGGATCAGCTGCCGGATTGGCGGGGAATGCGCTGAATTGCACATTCGTGAACTGCTATAATCAAGCTTCTGTATACGGTCAAAACTCAGTGGCAGGTATCGCCTTCGTATCCTATGGATCACAAGGGAGAACCGATTATCGTTTGACCATAAAGAAGTGCTGGAACGAGGGTGAAATCACCGGCAACCCACGGACCGAATCCGTGGCAGGTATCGCTGTCACCCAAACAGGGCAAGTGGACATCCAGGATTGCTACAATGTGGGCACTATCACCTCTACAGCAAAGGAGAATGAGAAATATGGCACAGGCGGTATCTGTGGCGGCACCATGCAGAACGTGCGCATATCGGATTGCTTTAACGTAGGAGAGGTTTCCTCAACAGGTTATTTGGGCGCCATCGCACCTATACTGAACAAGAAGGTCAGCGATGTGTCCGCCCACAAGGATAGCGCGGATTTTAATAACGACACAATCTATATCCACAACTGCTATGCGTTGATCGGATCCGCACAAGGTGAATTGCAAGGGGATTCCGCCTCTGCCGAGACACACCTGATGACGGCCGACCAATTCGCTTCGGGTGAAGTTTGCTACGGACTGAACCACGGCGTGACGGACGGTACCCAAGCCTACTACCAAAACCTGAAGGACGTCACTCTCCATGCGGGTGGTAACACCGACCTAAGCATCCCGTCTTTGGACACTACCCTTCAGACGGTTGCCTTCGACGGCACTGTCTACTACAACATGAAGCCGGAAGAGGTGGGTGAGAAGATATTGACCAGCGGAAAAGGCGTATCGATCGTCTCCACAACCGACGGAATCGTTGTCGAGAATGCGGCAGGAATGATCCGTTTGGCCGACATAAACGGCAGGGTGCTTTTCATCAGGAAAGTCGAGGACGCGCAATCAGTGGAGATCTCCATCGGCAACAAGGGCGTTTACCTCCTGTCAATCGATGATTACACCTACAAGTTCATTGTACGGTAATAGGTTGACCCTAAAATAAGGGTGAGGCGGAGTCGTTGATTCGATTCCGCCTCATATTTTTACGGGAGGGGTCTTCCCTCGCTGCGCACCGCCATATTTTCCGCTAATCGCTTGCAAATCTTAAGATTTTTTTCGAATTTTGTAACATATTTACGCACGTCCGTAGCTATGGCACTTGATTGTTTTTACAATAACAATACACTAAAAATCAAAGGAATACATAACCTTCGGGTGTCTATTTTATAAACTAATTCAACCAACGGGTTAAAGACATTATCTCAGACATGATTCGACTAACAAAATACCTCATCGGAATATTGCTCCTCTCCCTACTCAGCGGATGCTCCGTCAAGTCTAAAATCAGAAAGGCGGACAAGAAATACGAGATCGGAGAATACTATAACGCGGCGAACATCTACAGCAAAGCCTACCCTAAGGTGAAACTCAAGGATAGGCAGTTGAAGGCGTACACCGCATTCAAGTTGGGGGATTGCTACCGACTCACGAACCTCGACGACAAGGCCGAACGTGCCTTCGCCAATGCGGTGAAGTTCAACTACAAGGATTCCATCGTCTTCCTGTACTACGCCGACGCGCTGAGGAAGAACCAAAAGATGAAATATGCCATCACGCTATACGACAGCTATCTGGCGACCCACCCCGACGACCAGCGCGCCCTCAACGGCAAGCAATCCGCCGAGGAGGCTGCGGAGTGGGAAAAGAACCCTACCCGCTACATCGTGAAGAAGGAGGAGTTCTTCTCCTCCAAGAAGGCAGAGTTCAGCCCGGCATTCCCTGGCGGTGACGGTGAGATCGTCTACTTCAACTCCTCAAGAGAGAACAAGGAGATCGGGGGCGGAAACAGTAAGATCACAGGACTCCGCAACAACGATATCTACACCGCCAAGCGTAACGCCTTGGGGGAATGGGACGACATCACACCTGTAGAGGGTGACATCAACTCCGACATGGACGAGGGATCCGCCTCCTTCAGCGCGGACGGCAAGACGATGTACTTCACCCGTTGCGTCGCGCAAAAGGGAGAGAGCCGCGGCGCCCAGATCTGCTACGTGACCCGCTCCGGCGGCAAATGGGGCAAGGTGAACGAGGTGAAACTATCCCCGGATAGCTCCATCACATTCGCCCACCCGACCATCTCGCCCGACGATAAATTCCTCTACTTCGTCTCCGACATGCCAGGCGGCTTCGGTGGCAAGGATATCTGGCGAAGCGAGAAGACAGGCACCTCATTCGGTGCGCCGGTCAACCTGGGGCCTTCCATCAACACCAGCGGAGACGAGATGTTCCCTTGCATGAGGGAGAACGGAACGCTCTACTTCTCCTCCACGGGTCACCCTGGCTTCGGCGGACTGGACATCTTCTACGCCAACGAACTGGAGGATGGCTCCTGGACGGTCACCAACATGATGTACCCTATCAACTCCAACGGAGACGACTTCGGCATCACCTTCATCCAAGGGAAAGAGAAAGGACTCTTCTCCTCCAACCGTGGGGAGAAGAAAGGATACGACAAGATATACTCCTTCGAATTGCCTGAGATAGAGTTCCTCATCGACGGCAAGGTGACGGACATGTCCGGCGAGGCGCTGGGCGGCGCCACAGTACGCATCGTGGGCGACGACGGTACCAATACGAAGGTGCAGTCCAAGAAGGACGGAACCTTCAAGCTGAGCCTCAACAAGGGCGTCAAGTACGTGCTGTTGGGCAACTGCAGGGGCTACCTCAACCAGAAGGAGGACGCCGT
>JAGCGM010000194.1 GCA_017649635.1 Paludibacteraceae bacterium
ACCCGTACGAGCGGTAAAGGTGTTGGTGTTCTCAGGATCTAAGCCCAACGCATACCCATAGGCATACAGGATACCGTTGGAAGTGTACTGGCATTTCGCCAAGATGTTAAGGTAGTCGCACTTCAGGCCATCCACCTTCGTATTGGAGAGATTGAACGTATAGCTAGCGTCAAAATCCGTCTCACCCTTCTTGATGCGGGCGATACCTGCGTCAAGGCCAGGAATGTAACCGAAGGAGCCCACGCAATTGATGTAGAGGTCTCCGTTCTCGTCCTCGAAGATGGACTGGTTATCGATCGGGCGGGTTGGTCCGCAGATGCCGAGCGACGTGTTACGGATCCGTTTGATGAAACTATCGTCCGACACATTGTAGAGTGCCATCTCGATAGCGTTCTCCACCGGCATCCACTGTGAATTGTACTGTTCCAAGGCGACGTAGAGGATGTTGTCACGGACATACAACGCACCCGGATAAGCGGAGACGCCCTCATTGTGAAGGGAGGAGAGGTCAATCCTAGAGATCTCCTTCATCGTGGATGGATTGAAGGCGATGATCAGATCCAAACTCTGGCAACACACGTAAGCCTTCTCGGAGCTTGCCTCCACCACGATCGCCGCGCTCGAATTGGCAGGGAGCGTCATCGAGCCCTTGAGCTCAAGCTGCTGCGAACCATTGAGGATATAACGTTTCAGCTTCAGCTCCGTTCCCCCCATATAATCAGGGAAGACATAGATGTTGCCGCTTGGGCAGACACATGGATAAGAACCGAATCCGAGCGGTATAGCGTTCTTGTTATCGTAGTTGACACCACCGCTGAACGTGCTTATGGCCTGCAAATAACCACTTCCGCTATCACCGGACGGGTTAGTGACCGTTGTGGAGAAAAGGATCTTTCCTGCCGCAGAGAGTGAATCGGCCTCATCTTCTTCTTTATCACACGCAGTAAATATACCCGCGAAGGCCAATGATAATAATAAATACTTGGTTTTCATCTGTTTAAATAACTATTGTTTATGTATAAAATTTAATTCGAAGTTCTTGTCGTTTCCTATCATTTCATCACATACCGCACCTTGAAAGAGAAGTTTCTGCCTGGAAGTGGGCGGTTGAGGTCCGAATAGACCTTCTGGTCGGTCAGGTTCTTCACCTTGAAGGAGAGCGTCCAACTATCCCTCTTGAAGCTATGCTCGATTCCCGCATCGAAGGTAAGGGAGGTAGGGATCTTCCTATCCTGGTACTTGCTCATCTCGAAATCGTAGAAGTACTCGTGGACGTAGGAAGCGTCCACCAAGAAACGACTGTTCTGTTCCTTTCCACCGAACAGATTCTCCTTGTGCAGTTCGAATCCGAAATTGGCAAGCACATAAGGGATATTAGGCATTCGTTTGTTGTAGGTTGGATTGGGAGAGGAAGAACCGGTTTCATGCTCACGCTTGTCGCGGAGGTCCTGATAGGTGGCGTTGGCGTAGAGGTAGAGCGCACGGGCGACATCCCCCTTGAAATCGAACTCGACGCCTTTGGTGCGCACGGTTCCGAAATTGGCGTAACGGGCCATGCAAGGAATCATATCCGCTTGGTAACGGATCATGTCCTGCAACTCGTTGAGAAAATAATTTCCCTCGATCTCTATGAATCCATACTTATGGTTACGATGGTAAAGCAGTCCGGCGTTGAGTCCGTTGCAACGCTCCGGTCTGAGGTCTGTGGATGGGAGGATCGAGTAACCGTTGCCCACCAATTCCTCCGACGTGGGGATCCTCACCTCAGAACTGAAGGATGCTTTCGCCAGCAACTTTTTGGTTAACTTATAGCGCAATGATTCGCTACCACCCCAGTAGTTACGGTTCAGGCTGATATCCTTCGGACTGTTGATGAAGGTATACTCCAGCACCTTGGTATCGGAAGAGAAGTTGAAGTTCTTGACGGTGGTGGCGCTCATGAATTTACCCTCGAACAGCGTCAGGTCGTAGGAGAAGCCCACGGTGAAACTGGACATGCGGCTCGGGAAGTTCGTCTGATAGCCGAAAGAGAGGTCCATCAGCTCATTCTCAGGCTTCTGCCTTGTCTGGGTGGCATAGAGGTTGAGGTTGAAGGTGCTATGCTTGTTCAGGAGATAGTTCAGATTCAGTTTGGAGACAATATCGTGGGTCCGGTTGTCCGAATCGGAAGCGTAGTTGCCTTGTTCCCCACCATAGGCGGAGACTGAGTTATAGCGGGTTCCATCCCAGTCGTAGCGGTACTTGGCGGCATCATAGAGACCGTTTTGTCCATAGCTATAGCAAGCGCTGAAATCGAAGTCGAGGCCATCGAACAGGAAATTGTCCCGTTTGAGCGTGATGGCGCTGATTCCGGCCTGCCCATGCGTGTACGCCTCACGGATATCGAAGTCGATGCCTTGGATTTGTGCGTTCGTCGCCGTGTAGATGAGCTCCAGTTTAGCCTCGTCGAAGTACCATTTCGTGGCCTTGAGCGACCCCCCGACCATGGCCTTCTTAAAACGGTCGTGGTCACGTTTCACAACACGGTTGTCCAAGTTGGGCAGCTCCATCTCATAGCTGTTGTCGGAGTAGGTGAGCA
>JAGCGM010000195.1 GCA_017649635.1 Paludibacteraceae bacterium
CAGGGCTCGGTTATGCGCATCGTGTGGGAATACGCACGCCCTCCAAATTGACTACGTCGAACTGACGTTTCATAATTCCCCCAGGGCGTTGCCCTAGGCTATATATGTTATGGCCTTTCAGGCCGTGGGGATATGAAAATATAGGATGTTAGCACGTTCGGTAACGTAAATCATTTAATCAATGAGATGCCGCCCATCAATTCTTAATTCAAAATTCTTAATTCTCTACATTCCCTTTTCCAGCCGTATAAGGTCATACGCCTCCATGACCTGTCGGAACTGGTCGGCCGAGATTTTGCGGTCCATGTCGGTCGCGTCGCTCGGCAGGCGGTCAGGGTGGTACTTTTTGGCCAATAGGCGGAAGGCCGCTTTGATCTCCGGTTCGGTGGCGGTGGTGAGGAGACCCAATTGGTTGTAGGCCTGCGTCAGCTTATAGCCGAAAGTAGAAGATTTCTTGGTCTGATCCTGCTGTTGTTTTTGCTGTTGTCCTTGTGAACGATTATTCTCCTGCCGCTTCGATTGTTCCCTGTCTGATTTCGCCTGCTCGGAGTTGTTGTTACCACTGGACGATTTTCTTTTAGAGGAAGAGTGGCTCCTCCCCATCTGCGTATACTTCTGCTCCAGGTTCATCCAATCCACCTTTTGGATCTTCAGTTCCTGTGCGATTCCCCGAAGGATCTCCCACTCAGGTTCAATCACGCCATCGATGGTGTAGGCCACCTGCAGGAGTGCCTTCATCAAGTCCAAGGCGGCCGTGTAGTAGATGCCGGACGCCAAGATATTGCTACAACACTTGCCGTACCGTAACATTTTTGGACAAGAGTTATAGAATTTGAGCATCTGCATGCAATTCTCGACCGAGATATGTTCAGCGTTCGTAATAGGATCCTTTCCCAATCCATTAGGGTAGAGCCGCAGGATTCGGTTAAATGCGGGGTGCTTCTCGAAATATAGTTGCGCCACGTCCAACTCATCGTCATCCGCACCGCCATCCTTCCGCATCACCCAAGAGAAGAGGGCTATGACAGACATGGCGGACGTGTATAGCCGCTCTTTATCATATTCGTCAGGGATGACACCTCCCTGTAGGATGGTATTCGCCTGGAATATCCTGTTTCTCGTGCGTTTGCCGCCCCCTTCCCTGATAGGTTCGTCGGTCCATTGTTTTGATTTGCGCTTGGCTTGCGACGATTGGTATGTATTGTGATTGGCATACGAGGAATCCTCTTTCCGGCGATATCTCGCGTCATCCTGACCGGTTGTGTTCTGATTGTTGTAGCTATAGGAAGTATCCTCCTTCCGGCGATATCTCGCATGATCCTGGTCAGTTTTATTCTGATTATTGTAGTTATTTGAGTTGTTTGAGTTATTTGACGATTGAGTCGAGTCTCCTTCGTTTTTTTTATCTTCATATAACAAAATCGAGATAATAAAACCTACTATTATCGCGATACAAATGATGGGTATTAAAGTCTTTGTCAGGGACGCGAGCAGAATCCCTAACAGAACCAATAAAAAGATTTTAGTAGTGGAGTTCATATAAGACATTTGTTTCCACAAAAATATAAAATTCTGTTTTAAATTCATAATCCGTTGGGCAGGCAAGGAGGTCATTTTTCCGATGGAAACGTATATTTTATGATAAAATATAGAATATCGGCACGTTCGGCAACGTGAATCATTTAATCAACGATACACCCCCAAATAATTCAAAAATTGACTTCGTCGAACTAACGTTTCTTAATTCAAAATTCAAAATTCTTAATTATCAACGTGTCACCCTTTCAGGGTTCCCACCGCACCATTCGTCTGTTGTACAGGGGTTTACACCCCTGCCTGGAGGATGACGCCCCTTCGGGGCTTAGGTTGTGCGCATCGTGTGGGAATACGCACGCCCTCCAAATTGACTACGTCGAACTGACGTTTCATAATTCCCCCAGGGCGTTGCCCTAGGCTATATATGTTATGGCCTTTCAGGCCGTGGGGATACGCAAATGTAAAATGTAAGCACGTTCAGCAACGTGAATCATTTAATCAATGGCACGCCGCCCATCAATTCTTAATTCAAAATTCTTAATTCTTAATTCTCTACATTCCTCTTTCCAACCGTATGTAGTCGTACGCCTCCATGACCTGTCGGAATTGGTCAGCCGAGATTTTGCGGTCCATGTCGGTAGCGTCGCTTGGCAGGCGGTCGGGGTGGTACTTCTTGGCCAATAAGCGGAAAGCAGCCTTGATCTCCGGCTCGGTGGCGGTGGTAAGGAGGCCCAATTGGTTGTAGGCCTGCGTCAGTTTGTAGCCGAAGGTAGAAGATTTCTTCTGCTCTTTCCCCTGTTGTTGCTCCTGCTTTTGTTGTTGTTCCTTACGCTCTTCATATTGACCGGAAGAGTCTTCCGATTCATTCCACTCCTGTCTGTTTCTCCGATTCTTCTTTTTCTTCTTATTAGATTTTTTACCCATTTCATCGGAAGATTCGGAAGAAGAATCCGTTCTGTTTTTGTATGGTCCCCGGTATATTTCATACTTCCGTCGCAGGTTATTCCAATCCTCAAGGTGAATATTCAGTCCCAGTGCGATGCTTCGAAGGATATCCATCTCGGGTTCAATCACCCCGTCGCTGGAGTAGGCCACCTGGAAAAGCGCCTTCAGCAGGTCCAACGCCGCCTCATAGTAGATGCCGGCTTCCAGAATCTTGCCGCAACACTTGCCATGCCGCAGCAACTTCGGAAGAGCGTTATAGTATTCAAGCAACTTCATATAATCTTTCGTGACAAAACGGGGGATTCCCGTCACAGGGTCATTTGTCATTCCAAGGGGAGGATGCGATAAAATCCTATAGTACGTGGTGTGGTGTAGCGAGAAATAGTAACGCGCCACATCCATTTCCTGCGAACCCACGTTTCCGTCCTTCCGCATCACCCAGGAAAAGAGAGCCACAACAGAGAGTGCGGCGGAGTAGAGGGTCTCATTCTCTGACTTGAACTCATTAGCATCCCAATCAAAGATGAACTTCCTTTTATCCCTTGATTTCCTATGATGGGGCGAAGTTTTTTGTTTTGTCCCCTCGTTGCGCGTATTACCTGCCGAATTGCTTTTCCCCGACCCGCTTGCATGGTTCGATGCCGGAGTTTCCTCGTCACTTTTCAGCATTAGCTTAAAGATGAGAATCAGAAAGGGAAGTACAAAGGCAATTAAAATCGCAATCATGTGATAAGAGAATTCTTTTTATAAACACTTAGGACAATATCAGTACCACCACAAAATTATAAAAACATAAAAGCATCCCCAAAGCGTTGTTTGTTTTATTGGGCACATCCACTATGATAAAAACCAATCATGCAAAAATATCGTTTTCACCGATGAAATGGCAACCCGTGCGAACCCAGGGCGATGTCCATGTGTGCCCGTCCATGCAGACCCAGGGCGTTACCCCGGGCTATATATGTTATGGCCTTTCAGGCCGTGGGGATATGAAAATATAGGATGTTGGCACGTTCGGCAACGTAAATCATTTAATCAATGGCACGCCGCCCATCAATTCTTAATTCAAAATTCTTAATTCATAATTATAATGTTGTGGCCTTTCAGGCCGTGGGGATACGCAGACGTAGAATGTCAGCACGTTCGGCATCGTAAATTACATCCCGTCAACTCTTAATTCATAACTCTTAATTCTTAATTATCTACATTCCTCTTTCCAACCGTATGTAGTCGTACGCCTCCATGATCTGTCGGAACTGATCCGCCGAGATTTTCCGGTCCATGTCGGTGGCGTCACTCGATAGATGGTCGGGGTGGTATTTCTTGGCCAATAGGCGGAAGGCCGCTTTGATCTCCTGCTCGGTGGCGGTGGTGAGGAGACCCAACTGGTTGTAGGCCTGCGTCAGTTTGTAGCCGAAGGTGGAGGATTTCCTCTGTTTTTTCTCATCTGTCTGATTCCCCTGCTGTTCATCCGACCGTTCCCTCTCCTGGTTATGGGCGTTCTCATCCCATCTACTGTTGTTTCGCTTGGAAGATTCATCCCCTCCCTTTTGGTTCGTATCCTTACATATTCCATACACCCACATGAGGTTGAGCCAATCCTCATGACGGATATTCAGTTCCTTCGCGATGCCACAGAGGATCTCGGCCTCGGAATCAATCACACCATCGCTGGAGAAAGCCACCTGGCAAAGAACCTTGACGAGGTCCAAAGCCGCTGTGTAGTGGATATCAGCCTCCTTGATATATTGGCAACACATACTATACCGTAACAACATCGAGGAACGGTTGTAATAATCAAGCAGGTCCATGCAGTCTTCCATGTACGGACGCGTGGAATTCGATATGGGATCATTCCCCTTGTCTTTGGGCGAATAAAACAAGATATCATTGTAGATGGGATGGTTTTCGAAATAGGAACGAGCCACTCTCATCTCTCGGTCGCCTATGGATCCGTCTTTCCGGATTACCCAGGAAAACAGGGCGATGACAGAGAGTGTGGCTTTGTAAAGGGAAAAATCCACTGATATATACGCACCAGCCTTTTTTTTGAAGACATTCTTTTTCTCCTCCTCCCAAGTCTTGTAAGTGCGTTTGGAAGTATATTCATAAGTACGTCCGGAAGTTTTTTTATATTTATTTGATCTGCCTGTGTTATTATTTCTTTTAGCGGAACCATATGATTTAGATGTTTCCGAGAATTCCGTTTCCTGGTTGGTTCCCCTCTTATTGAAGAAAAAGTGAAGAGCGAAAGCTATTCCGAAAGGGAGAGCAAGGATCACCAAAACGTAAATCAATAGAAGAACTGTTTCCGACATGTCAACTCAAATTGTCATAACACCATTGTTGTCACAAAGTTAAGCAAACAAAAGCGCATCCCCAAAGACACACATACAATTGTTGGCCACATCCACCTCACAAAACCGATCATGCAAAAAAACAACGTTTCCATCGATGAAATGGCAGCCCATGGGATACGCAAATGTGGGATTTAGGCACGTTCAGCAACGTAAATCATTTAATCAATGATATGCCTCCCCCCAAATTCATAATTCTTAATTCATAATTCTTAATTATAATGTGTCACCCTTTCAGGGTTCCCACCGCACCATTCGACTGTTGTACAGGGGTTTACACCCCTGCCTGGAGGATGACGCCCCTTCGGGGCTCAGGTTGTGCGCAACACGTAGGAATATGCATACCCCCCCAAAAAAATTGACTACGTCGAACTAACGTTTCATAATTCATAATTCATAATTTTCATAGGGCGTTGCCCTGGGCTAGATAATGTATTGGCCTTTCAGGCCATGGGGATACGCAAGTGTGGAATGTCGGCACGTTCAGCAACGTAAATCACATCCTGTCAACTCTAATTCTTAATTCATAATTCTTAATTCTTAATTATCTATTCCCTCTCTCCAGCCGAATAAGGTCATACGCCTCCTTGATTTGCCGGAACTGATCAGCCGAGATCTTACGGTCCATGTCGGTAGCGTCAGGCGAGAGGCGGTCGGGGTGGTACTTCTTGGCCAGCTTACGGTAAGCGCTCTTAATCTCCGCTTCGGAGGCGGTGGTGAGAAGGCCCAACTGGTTGTAGGCTTGCGTCAACTTATAGCCGTAGCTGGCGGATTTCTTCGGCTCCTCCTGTTGTTGCTTCTCCTCCTGTTTCTGATATTTTTCCCCGAATCCATCGTTGTTTTTGTATGTATAGGAAGAAGACTCCTTCCCTTTCGAGGAATAACTATATTGGCTATATTTTGTCCGGTTTGTATTCCTTGCTGAATCCCTCCAATCTCTCTCTTCGGAATCCGCGCGATAGAAGCCATACTTCTCCGACAATTCGTTCCAATCCTCCCTCCTGATTTTCAATTCTTGGGCGATTCCATAGAGGATCTCCCTCTCGGTGTTGATCACACCATCGCTGGAATAGGCCACCTGGAACAACGCATTCAGCAGGTCCAGCGCCGCCTCGTAATAAATGCCGGCCTTTATGATGTTTTCGCAGCATTGCTTGTAGTGCGACAGATTGGCGCATGAGTTGTAGTATTTCAGCATCTCCTCACAGCGGCGGCGTGTGTCGTGGGGCTGACCGGCGATGGGATCCTCCTTTCTCTGGTTATAGTACGAAAATAATATATTATATCGCTTATGTGTGTTCAAGTAGAGATTCGCCACCTTCAATTCACGTTCGTCCACCACACCGTCCCTTTTGATCACCAAGGAAAATAGGGCAATAACGGAAAGTGTCGCCGCATAATAATTTTCACTGGTCATATACGATTCATAATAATTCTTATTACTAAAAATCTTTTTCTCCCTGTTTTTGCGTACGGTTGGGTTACTTGATGGAGGAATAGGTTCTGTATAGTTATAATAAGTATTATCGTTCCATCCCTTCTTCTTAGAGATAATTGCCCCCAAAATCACGAATAAGAAAGGTGTGAATAAAAAGACGATTGATATTATTACTTCTGACATCAGCTTGGAAAATATATAATTAGCAGTGATAAACAACACAAATATAAACAAATGGGGAATCACCGCAAAGCAGGGAACTGACAACGGAACTGATTTCGAAGAACTAACGTCTCTCGATTTCCATAATGCATCAAAAAGATTCAGGGATAGTGCAAAGACAAAATCAGGTAGCTTTTACCATAGTGCGCTGATACTTATCTGCTCATTAATTAACAACCGACACCACAAAGATAGGTGGAGCAGAGGAACATAGCATTGAATTTTGTGTCAAAATGTTGCACAAATTCTCCATTATCTCAATTGGTTAGGAACGTTGGAATGGTCGTTTGGGAGGGTAAGAAGCCATTCCATCGGAAAATAGTTTGTGGTTCTATAGACTTGTCTCGTTCTTCGTTTCTCTTTGCGAGAAGATGCAGCCGCAATAATTTTGCCGGTAGAGGTCATACTCTTTGGACAATTGGATGGAGCGTTGGTAGCCTCCCCGTTTCTTGAAGTCGGATGGAAGGAAGCTGACTCCGTATTTTTCGCCCATTTCATCGCCGATTTCGTTCAGTCTCGCAGCATCCTTGAGGGGACTGATCGTCAAGGTGGTGGTGAAGTAGTCGAACCCTTTTTCTTTCGACAGAATGGCGGTTTTTTGCAGTCTGAGCCGGAAACACTCCGTGCAGCGCAAGCCCCCTTCGGGTTCCTGCTCCAAGCCTTTCGTCACGGCGTAGAATTCCTTCGGGTCGTACGTCCCTTCGATGAAGGAGACGGGGTGACGGGTAGGCATTTGGCTGATCAGCCGTTTCTGCTCCTCCACACGTTTGGAGAACTCCTCCTCGGGGTAGATGTTCGGATTGTAGTAGAAAACGGTGATTTCGAAGTATTGGGAGAGATACTCAATTGTGTAGCTGCTGCAGGGTGCGCAGCAACTATGCAACAACAACGAAGGCACACGCCCTTCTCGGACGCATGCCTCTATGATTTGGTCTAACTGCTTCTGGTAATTGGTTAAATTACCTCTATGCCCATTTTCTCGCATAGCTGTAAGCTCATTTCCTTCAGTTTGAACTTCTGTATCTTGCCGGAGCCCGTCAGCGGGAACTGGTCGATGAAGAAGACATATTTAGGGATCTTGTAGCGGGCGATCTTCCCTTTGCAGAAGTCGCGCACATCCTCCGGATCCATCTTCGCACCCTCCTGCAGGATGATGAAGGCGCCCACTTCCTCTCCGTATTTCTTCGACGGTACGGCAGCCACCTGCACATCCTTGATGCCTGGCATGTGGTAGAGGAATTCCTCGATTTCACGCGGATAAACGTTCTCACCGCCACGGATGATCATATCCTTGATACGTCCCGTGATGCGGTAGTAGCCGTTCTCGTCCTTCACGCCCAAATCTCCGGAGTGGAGGAATCCGTTCTTATCGATCACCTCAGCCGTGGCTTGAGGATTCTTATAGTAGCCTTTCATGACGTTGAATCCCTTGCAGCACATCTCACCTTGCACGCCTACAGGGCACTCCTCGCCCGTCTCAGGGTCGATCACCTTCACTTCGACGAACGGATAGTCGCGTCCCACCGTCGTGCAACGCACCTCGAAACTGTCGTCGAGATTGGTCTGCGTCATACCTGGGGAGCTCTCCGTCAGACCATAGACGCTCGTGATGGTCATGAACATCTTCTCGCTCACCTGCTTCATCAGCTCCACAGGGCAGAGCGAGCCCGCCATGATACCCGTACGCAACGAACTCATGTCGAACATGCTGAACATCGCGTGGTTCAATTCGGCGATGAACATGGTCGGCACACCGTACAAAGCCGTACAACGCTCCTTATGGACGGATGCCAGCACCACCAACGGGTCGAACTTCTCCACCATCACCTGGGTACAACCATGCGTGAGGCAGTTCATCGTGGCCAACACCACGCCGAAGCAGTGGAACAAAGGCACGCAGACGCAAAGCTTGTCATCCTGCGTGAAACGCATGTTCTCTCCGGTGAAGAAACCATCGTTGGAGATGTTGTAGTGCGTCAGCATGACACCCTTCGGGAAACCCGTCGTGCCGGAGGTATATTGCATGTTCACCACATCGTGGCAAGTGACGTTCTTCTTCATTTCGTTGAGCTGCTCGTCGTCGATGTTCTTTCCGAGCAACAGCAACTCAGCCGTGTTGTACATTCCCCTATACTTCTCCTGGCCGATGTACACGACGTTCTTCATGTAAGGGAAACGCTTGCTGTTCAGGTGGCCGCGCTCGCAGTTCTTCAGTTCCGGCAACATCTTGTAGGTCATGTCGACGTAGTCGCACTCCCATGTTCCGTTCGTGATGCAGAGCGTATGCATATCGGAGTTCTCGCAGAGATACTCCAACTCGTTTTGCTTGTAGTTGGTGTTCACGGTGACGAGCACCGCACCGATCTTCGCGGTGGCGTAGAGGAAGGTGAGCCAATCCGGCACGTTCGTCGCCCAGATACCCACGTTACTGCCCTTCTTCACACCGATGGAGATCAGGCCTTTCGCCAAGTTGTCCACACGTTCGTTGAAGACCTTCCATGTGAAACGGAGGTCACGGTCCGAATAGACGATATATTCCTTATCTGGGGTTTTCTCCGCCCAATACTCGAGCCATTGCCCCAATGTCCTTTCTGATAATTGCTGCATAGCTGTAAAGAATTAGAATGGAGTATATACGACAGCGAGGATTTTGGCGGACTTTCCTGTCGCGCCATGAACATGGTGTTCCACGATGGAATCGTAGAAAATGCTGTCGCCCACCTTCAGGTTATACTTTTCCTTGCCGTACTCGATTTCGACCTCACCCTCCATGACGTAGATGAATTCCTCGCCCTCATGCGCAGAGAGTTTGAAGTTTTTCTCCTCGGAAGGTTGGATGTCGATGATGAAAGGCTCCATGTGCCTTCCCGCCTTCTGTTTGGCGAGGGAGTGATACTCCATGTGCTTCCTTGCGTCGGTAGCACCGTTGGAGAAGCTGATGCTGCTGTTACGCTCCTCAGCGCGGCAAACCACAGGTCCTAGTTCGTCATTATCGTCCAAGAAAGTACCCAATCGCACACCCAACGCTCTCGCAATCTTGATCAACGGACCCAAAGAGGGCAAGTATTGATCATTTTCGATTGAGATGATTTGGTCTGTGGAAAGACCACTGCGTTCGGAGATCTCCTCGATGGAGATGTTCTTGGATTCCCTAATCCCTTTGATTTTGGAACCTACGATAGTGTTACTATTGGACATAAAATTAAATGATAAAAAAACACAATACTCTTAATCGACGCGAAATTATAAAATATTCAGTAATATACGCTATATCTCCGCCAAATTATCAATATGAACACGACGGTTTCATTTGCCGTATCGGATATTTACAATCATTTACTACTTAACCATTTGCGGTTTACTATCTACCATTTGTCCATAAAAACAGCAGGAGGCGCGCCAATCGACACACCTCCTGCGGAGTACCCCATTGTGTTATTTCATACCACCCCCATTATTTGGTGAAAACATTATGCACTTCGATATTAACCTCTACGTGCCCCAGTTTATCTAAACCGTTCAATAGACCGGATGGTATGTCGTCCTTCGCTTCCTCCACGCTCTTTCTCCAATCGTCCCCCATGTCTTGTACGTAGAGGATATGGTTGGTAATGAGGAGTTTGCCTCCCTTTACGCAGAACCTGATCTTTTGCGGGACGTAGGAGATAAGTTCATCTACCGAATCCGTTAAGTCCTCCTTCAGCTCTTCCTCATTGATGCCTGCCCCTTCGAGGTCTCCGTAGGAATAGTATTTCAGATTCATAAACTTTTTCCACTCCTCACCCTTCGCATACTTGAAGGGATTGTTTCTGAATGTTCCGTACAACGCTAATTCTCCATCCGATAGTTCGTAGGTGCCGGTTCCAAGTTGCGTGGACTCAAATTCGCCATCCTCCTTGAAGGTTATCGTGCCCTCCAAGCAGTATGTAAGCGCGGCGTCACTGCTGTTTTTTACCTCTTCGGCGGGAACTTTTTGTCCATTAGAGGTATAGTAAGACTCGGATGATGAAAATCTCCATGTTCCGATAACGTCCGCGGGGTTTGTGCTTCCAACCTCTTCTTCGTCGTCATCACCGCAAGACACAAAAGAGATGGCTATACTGCTCAACAGAATAGCGAGAAAAGAAAATTTTAATTTTTTCATACTGTCGATAATTAATTTTTAATCTAATATAAGTGTTTTTTGCAAGAATAGCAAGAAGGAGTGGTGCCTTATTTTTTCTTTTTATAGTAGATATACACGCCTACGCAGATCGCCACGGAGAGCAGCGAACCCAATGGTGCGGCCATGCCCATCGGTGTGAGGTTGTCGGGATACCAGATAGAGGCGTAATAGGAGCCTGGGATGCGTATCAGGACGATGGAGAGCAGGTTGTGGATGAAGGAGACGATGGACATCCCGCAGGCGCAGAAGTAGCCACTGAAACAGAAATGGACGCCCGCCAAGGCGCAGTCTGTCGAGTAGGGCCGTAGGTATTGGCCTCCGAAGAGAATCACGTTCGAATCGTCCGTGAACCATGAGATGACGGAATCGGATGTCGGCTGGAGCACGGAGGAGAAAAGGAACCCGTATGCCAGACAGACGAATATGCCTAAACGCAACGTGGTGCGCGCCCTTTCCGGCTTGCCCGCACCTATGTTCTGCGCCGCTATGGCGGATATGGCGGAGAGCATGCTGGATGGCACGAGGAAGAGGATGCAGATGATCTTCTCCACAATGCCCACGGCGGCGGCCACCTCCACACCCCGCCGGTTGGCGATGACCGTGATGACGATGAAGGAGACTTGGATGAAACCGTCCTGCAGGGAGATGGGTAGCCCGATTTGTAGTATGTTCCTCATGGGTCGACCCTCCACCCTCAGCATGCCTATCCCGAAATGGAACATGCCTTTGTTCCGCCTGATCCATCCTGCAGAAAAGAGCACACTGCATAATTGCGCGATGACAGTCGCGTAGGCGGCTCCCTCCGCCTTCATGCCCATCACGCCGATGAGCAGGAAGTCCAACAGCACATTCATGACGCAGGCGATCGCCACGAAGTACATCGGCGACTTCGAATCGCCCAATCCCCTGAATATGGAGGAGATGATATTGTAGGCCACAATCAATGGTACCCCCACGAAGCAGATGGTCAGATAGTGACGTGTCTGCTCCACGGATTCTGGTGGGGTGGACATCAGCGAGACGATGTCATCGACAAAAGTGAGCAAGGCCAGGCAGGCGACCATGGACAATATGCCAAAAAGCACAATGGAGTTGCCAATGGTTCGTCCCACGGTGTTATAGTCTTTCCCTCCCACCGCGCGGCCAATCATCACGGTGGTGCCCATGGCCAGCCCGACCACCATCACCGTCAGCATGTGCATCACCTGGCTACCGACCGCCACGGCTGTGATCTCCGGCGCACCCGTATATTGCCCGATGATGAAGAGATCCGCCAAGCCATAGAATGTCTGGAGGAAATAAGCCAACAAAAATGGTGCGGAGAAGGAGACCAGTGTCTTGAATACTCCTCCTTGGGTCAGGTCCTTTTGCATACAGGGGTCTTCATGAGTGGTTAATACCTCTTCGTCAAACTGGAATGTGGGTAATAGTGCGACAATATGGAACGATAGTCGATGCCTTGGCTCGCCATCACGGCCGCACCGATCTGGCAGAGACCCACACCGTGCCCCCATCCCGCGCCACGCAATACGAAATGGAGGGTGTCCTCCCGCTCTTCCTTGTCCACGACAAAGGCGGAACTATATAAATGGCTGGCGGATAGCGCTTTGCGGATCTCTAGCTCCTTCCCGATCACCATCGTCCGTTTTTCTCCCACGATCTTCAGCTCGATGATTCGGGCGGAGGCGCCTCGTTTCAGCGGTACCAAGTCTATGATTTTTCCGAAGTCGATGCCCGTCTTCTCCTTCACCAGGGCGGAGAGCTCCGCTTGGGAGTAGTCCACCTTCCAGCGGTAGAAGTCGGGCGTCTCTTGGTCGTAGTTATTGAGCACTTGAGAAAGGACTGTTTTGTTCTGTGTGTTGCAGTAGGCTTCCGGCGAAGAGAGGATCCATTCCCTCGCCACCGCCTCTTGGGTAAGGTCCGGCAGCTTACCCTGCGCAGAATCCGCCACAGGGAGCAGATAAGGATGATGCACCTCCTCCCAACAATTCTCGAAGAGCTCGGTAGCTCCGCCGCACGCCTTGTAGAAACGGGCGTCGCAGATCTTTCCGTCGTAAGTCAGCACCTCGCCGAAGGTGGCCTTGATAGCCTCCCTCACCGCCTGCGTGCTCGCCTTGGTGATGCCTTGGTAGCGCTGGCAATGGTCGTCGGCGCAGACATCGAAGAGCGTATGGTCCTGGTGGTCGTACCAGCGTATGATCCGTTCGTCCGTCACCACCATCGCGTCGGCATGGCTCTCCGTCTCCTTGTTCTCCAACTTGTTCAGCAGCCAGCTGCGGGATATCACGGCATGCGCCTTGAGCAACTCCAGCGAGGAGGTGGCGCTCATCTCGGAGGAGATGACGCTCGTGAGGTAATCCTCCGTCGGAACGATATCAATCGCCTGCACCTCACCCTCAATCACGATGAACTTCAGCGAGCCATTGAAGCGCTGCGTCTCCTTCCTCTCCCAGTGGAAGTGAATGCCGATGACCACATCCAACAGGTCGAAACTATCTGTCGTAGAGGATGGTGAAAAGATTACCTCATCATATAAATCGTTGTTGTATAATATCTTACCGTCCTGGACGGAAACCGTTTGGTCGCCCGTCACCACAGATCCGTCGCTGTTTGGGCGGAAATCCCCGTGGAGGGTGAAACGAATCACTTTGCTTCGTAGGATGCCGACGCTGATGGTGGGTTGAGTCTCCTGTCTCTTCATCTCTTGTACTTTTTTATTCTGTGCGTTGCTGTTCCTTCTCCAAGCGGTTAATAAGTTTCATGCAAAAGAGAAGCGGGATGATGCCGAAGACACCGAACGAACAATCGATAAGCGTCCAATAAATCGGTATCTGCCTGATCGGTCCACAGATGAAAGCCAACGGAAGAATCGCCACGCAAGCGATCATACCCCATTGGATGACCCACTTATTACGGACCGGATCACGGAACGGGCCGATGAACATAAGCGCGATTACCAGATGGGCGAAAGCCAGCCAATCGTAGCCATAAGCCAACTGCGGAAAGTTTTGGTTCACTTCCGTGAGGGATTCTTTTATAGAGTACACGAACCCAAAGATGGCAGGGGATTCCTTCGCCGTCTCCGCATTAATGTTTAAAATGGAACAGAGCAATTTCAGCTCAGACTCGACAGGGAAAGCCGTGGCGCCCGCAGCAACCAGCGCCACCATGAAAAAGGCGATGATAGCACGCACTTTTTGCAGAGTACTCAATTTAATCATAAAAAGACTTATTGGTTTTTATGAAACAAAATTAATGCATTTATTCGAAATAGGAAGAAAAAACAGATAAGTAACCTCCTCATAAGGGCAAAATATAACATACTATGAATTAATATATTACAGAATGTACATTTCGTTTCCATCCATTTTTTCCACATTTTTTTTTAATTGTTGAAAAACTTTTTTACTTTTGCCACGTCCGTCCGCGAAATTCGAGGGTGGGCACCATAAACTAAACATCTAATAACATTAATAATAAATTTTTGTTATTACACTTCAATTAGGGAGAACCATTGAGAAACCGCCGAAGAACATTTCTTCGGCAAAAACCAGAAACCAAGCGGACATCCACATTTCGTTCGGGGAACAACAAGAGGGAGAAAGGGAGAAAATGTATTTCCGCTATTTAGACATCAGAGGATGCTAAAAACCATTGCAACAACGCATTGACCTTACATTAAAAACACCATTAATAAGTAAAAACCATGAAGAAAGAATTCTTTTTTAGACGAGCCTTCTCTTCATTGACATTACTCGCATTGGCAATAACGGCGAACGCCGAAGTGTTGATTGTCGAGCAAAACCAAGAAGGCTCTCAAGAAACGAAGAAGGTTTCCTATGATCTGGGCGACAAACCCGTCCTGACATATAGCGGAACCAATCTCATCGTGAAAACAAACACCGCCAGCGCAGAGTTTCCGTTAGGGAAGGTCGCCAGGTATTATTTTGCGGAGTCGGATCCGACAGGAGTAGTGACGACACAGGGGAAAATGGGATACCTTTTCGTGACGGAAGAGGGCGTCCGGATGCTCGGATTCGAGCCATCCCTCCAAGTGAAGCTCTACACCGTCAGCGGACAGTTCATCCAGGAATACAGAACCTCCGAGGAGGGATCCCTGGAAATCAGCCTCAACGGACAGCCACAAGGCGTCTATCTCATTCAATTAAACACCACCACCATTAAAGTAATAAAGAAATGAAGAAGATTTTTATCCTTTTGGCAGCCGGATTATTCTCGATGGGAGTATCCGCTCAAACAACGACCTACAAGATGCGTGTCCTCAAAACGGACGGTACCGAAGTGTTCTACCAAACAGCCGACGTGCAACAAGTCGACTTCATAGAGGAAGAGGAACAACAGCAACAGGAGGAGCCAACCATCAAGGTGTTCCTTTCCGGAGACAACCCGAACAAAGACGGACAGTGTAGAGTGCAAACAGACCGCTACACGGGTCCTGACGGACAATGCTTCCTGAACTATCCTTCCCAACTCTCTAATGACCCGAACGTCAAGCATGGCGTCATCATCTGGGGACCTGGTGGAGGAGAGAAGCCAGGCAACTATCCGAACATGATCAACCGTTTGGTTTCCCACGGATTTGTCGTATTGGAGTTGAAAGAATCTCCAGGTAGCGGAGATCCAGCAATCGCCGCAATCAACTGGTTGGAGAAAGAGAACGGTAATCCTAGCAGCAAATTCTACAACAAGCTCATCATGGACCGCGTAGGCTGTGCCGGACACTCCATGGGAGGTTTGGAGTCTGAGCAAGCATGGCTGAGGGATTCCCGCGTCTACACGGCATGTCTGAACAACAGTGGAGACTTGAACAGATCCGCCATGGGAAAGATGAAGGACGGCAAACCAATCGCCATCGTTTACGGTGAGGCCGGAATGGAGCGTCCGAACGCGGAGGGCGACTACAACAATGGTGTATCTTGCCCTGCCTGCCTTATCATGTTGACGGGTGGTCCTGACCAAGGTGAGGGCGGATACGGACATGGTTCAGGTCCTTGGACAGGTCATGCGGCCACTTGCGCATGGATGCGCTGGCACATCGGACATGAGTCATTCAGAAAAGATGATTTCACCACTCCGAACGGCGAGTTCATAAGCGGATACATCTCCGGTGCACAAGGAAAATGGTCCGGCAAGTACAAGAACTGGGAAAACTGGGAAGAAAAATAAAATAAAATGTAGTTTGTTATTTGTTAGTCTATTTTTTCGAATCGGTCGGCCATCGGATGGTCGGCCGATTCTTTTTCTCCCTTTATGCTGGTAATCGGCATACGATATCGCACCAAGGCCCAAAATATTTCATTCTAAAACATCAAAAAAAAGCGTGGCATCCAACAAACCATAGCGTTTTGGCATAGTTTTTGCTTTTTCAAACAAGGCATTTCCGGCAATCCACCCATTTGTATACAATAGACACTTAATAAAAATTTATACCTACAAACAACATTCGTCAAACGGATTATTCCTTACCAATCGCCCTGAAACATAAAAACATGCGAAAGAAAAACAGTGTGGAATCGATATAATATGGATTTTGGGTATTTTATCCTCAATTCATTAAAAGTATAAATACTACCTTCGCTGAAAATGGATTAGAAAACCATTAACCGACATATGTAAGTTTATCAGTGTTACGCCATGTCAAGTGGAATGATTGTGTATGTCATAAAGTGTTATCGTGTAGCAAAACCGCGACATAAAAACATAGCATAAAAACACAAAGGGACACATTCATCAGCATTAGGACATCACAATAGGCAAGCATGCTTAGTCGGTATGCAATTGAATCATTATTAATACTTTATAATCATAATTAAAACAAAAAGCATTATGGATTTAAAAAAATTTGGGGTTGCGGCAATGAGTGTCGCTCTATCAGTGTCTATGGCGAACGCAGAATCGTTCGAAACATTAAGTGTCAACGGGAAAACGATCCTCTATGGCGGACTCTCCTTCAGAACAGCCACGTATCACCAGATCGACTTCAAGGATGAAACGGACGGAACAGGAAGCGTGCTCCACACGACAGGCTATAACGACTCGAAATTCGGATTGAGCTTCGAAGCCTCTAAATATGAGTTCCGTTACGGCACCACACAATTTAACAGCAATGTGGCGATTGGCACCCAAATCAACGAGAACAACATGCTTCACGTGAAGGGTAGAACCGTGTTCGACATTTCAGACCAAATGATGGTCATATTAACCTCAGCGGGTTCCGGCATCAACTTCAGCAGAACAACATACAAGGAAGGAGAACTCCCAACCAACACCATCACATCCGATGAGATCGGAGGCTATTCTCCGCTCAACTTGCGCGCCAACAGCTTCCGTTTCATCAACGGATCTATCTTTGCGGATCAGGACCTCACGGTGAACGGCAAGATCACCTGCCACGACGAGATTGAGGTTTCCAAACTCACGTCAGACAACATGAACGTTAACCAACTCAAAGCCAAGGATATCCGTGTGGATCTCAACAACGCCGCCGACTATGTGTTCGAGGAGAACTACAACCTCAAGTCATTGAAGGAGGTGGAGAGCTACGTGAAGGAAAACAAGCACCTCCCAGGCATCCCGTCCGCCGCAGAGATCTCCCAAAACGGCATGAGCGTATCGGAGATGAGCAACCTCTTGCTCGAGAAGGTGGAGGAACTCACTCTGCACCTGATCCAATTGGAGAAGGAGAACGAAGCGTTGAAAGCGAAGGTTGAATCATTAGAAAAGTAATTGAGCATGAAAAAAGTAACATTTCTTCTTCTCATGCTAATCATAACATGCCCGAACATCTTTTCGGCGACCCCATCCGAGGTCTACTCCGACAGCAGGATGTTGGTGGTTTGTCATGAGAAATTCAAAACAGCGATGGAGCCCTTCGTGCTTCACAAAAACGAGTTGGGGCTGAAGACTGACATGATAGTCATCCAATACATGGACGAGGATTCATTGCAGACGTATATCAACGACTATGTTGACAAACACGCCGACCTGAAATTCCTTCTCTTGGTGGGAGACGTTGATTATGTGCCATACCACTATTTCATCGGAAAGGGTGTGACGGGAGCGACCGACCACTACTATAACAGCAGAGTACAAGGTTGCGACTTCATTCCAGGACGTTTCTCATGTGAGACACTGGCGGAAGCGAAAGCGATGGTCACACGTTCCATTTTGTACGATCACATGAGACAAGATCAAGCCTGGGGGAAAAATGCCTTAGTGATCGGCAGCAATAACATCTACTCCGACTACATGGGCGAAAAGGCGGGGGTGAACATTCCCGACTATGAATTCGCGGCAAGAATCGGCGAAATGTTGAAGGAAGTAGGCCTGGACCCAACCGTATTGGTGGACAAAGACACCATCAACCTGATGGACAACACCAACGTGATAAAGGCCATTAACAATGGATGTTCGTGCGTCAACTATACCGGTCACGGAGGAACAGACAGATGGGTCACATCAAATTTCACCACGGAGGATGCGTTAAACCTGAAAAATGCGAACAAGTGGCCGTTCATTTTCTCCACAGCTTGTGTGAGCGGAAATTACATCGACACATGCTTGTCAGAAGCCTTCCTACGCGCCAGAGACGCTGACGGATACCCGACGGGCGCCGTCGCTTGCTATGCCTCAAGCGCAAACCAGCCATTCGGTTTCCCTATGGTTGCCCAAGAGTCTTTCAATAAGTTCTGGACAGAGGGGGAATACGTCACATTCGGGGAATTATGCGAAAATGCGGCTAGAAGCATGTACGAAGTAGATGTGTCAGCTGGCTATACGCATACCACATGGAACATATTCGGAGATCCTTCCTTAATCGTCTATCCTTATAACGGACAGATTACACCTTCCGAATTGACCATGTCCACAGGAATCAAAGGCGGCGAATATGATTTTTACGCTTACGACAAAATCGACGCCTCCAACCCTATCTCCGACAACGCCGACGTGGAATACCACGCCAACAGCGTGAAGTTGACGGACGGATTCAAATTCAGCGGGAAACACCTCCTTGTATCGTCTGACATCGACCTCTCTTTGCCTACGATAAGCATAGGCGGAGGATGGCGCTCAGTGCTCTCGAACGAGACGCCAAACGAACTTACCGATTTGGCCGACAACTCCTCGGAGGAAATGGCTGCACCTCGTATCTTCCCTATCCCGTCCAACGGCTTAATCACGGCCGACTTCGGAAATGCGGATGGAGAGAAAACGATTGTCATCACCGACATGAACGGTAAAATCGTTTACCAGAATAGATTTGGAGACAAGAGGGTAGACATTAACCTCTCCGCCCTTCAAAGCGGCGTCTATACCGCAAGGATCACAACATCACAAATGTCTGTCATCAAGTCTATAATTTTGAAATAAAACCCTATTATTTCATTCTTGGGACGTGGCTGCAGGATCTTTCCATGGCCACGTCCCTTTTTTACGGAAAACAGGTCCGAAAATCATCGCTTGTTATTCCATCTGATTGTATATCTTTGCGTTATCAATAACATGAAACACTATGGGACTATTAGATCAATTAATGAAAATCTTCAAGGCTTTCGGTGAGGCAAGTTCCACCATAAGCAATTCGAAGAACTATCTCGTGAACTTTACCGTGAAGGGGTCCGGCGATTGGGACGGTGAGCACTACATGCGCGTGCCTATCGTAGGGGAGTACACGGATGCGCAGGCCATCAGGGCGTTGCGCATGATGAACGGACTGGATAACAACGTGGAGATAATCATCACGCAGGTAGAAAAAGAGGACTGATCCACAAATGGACAGTCCCCCAATGGAGTCATAGGATTGTCCCTAAGCGGACACACCCTGTCATACGTCGCGCCTTAACTACTGCGCCCAGATATCCGTATACTCGTCGTCGATCTTAAAGGATACGGGCTTGCACTGGGTATAGAGCGAAGGGCAGTTCACCGCCTTGTAGTATGGGCAACCCTTCTGCTTGGTCACGCTGATTCCCCGCCAAGGGGTATCATAGCCTGAACTGTACACCTCGAGGTAGAGCACTGTCCCCTTGAGGGCATTGGAATCCTGGTATTTATTCACCTTGTGGGAACGCACCTGAATCGTGAAAGGCTGATTCGCCTTGTAAGCGTTCTCGGGCGTGGCACCCTCCATGTAGGTCGCCACAAGCTGGGGCGTGTAGTAGTCTCCGTACTGCGGGTTATACCTGTCCTTCAGGATTCTGGTCACGTCGGGAATGTTGTTGGCCACATTGACCATCTCGAGGCATTTGCTTCCCTCCTCTTTGTCATGGTTGTAGATCTCGAAGGCCATGAGTTCGAGCAGCACCGCCACCTCCGGCTTGCCACCATATTGCTCCTGCACAGCCTGCAATTGCGCCGCATTACGAGGGAACCCGCTGAACGTGAGGGTCGCCGTCTCGCCCGGCTTCCAGGCACTAGGATTGATGCCCCCTTTTACCGTGACCGTGATAGCTGACGTGTTGTTCACTACCGCCTCCGATTGTACCCCCTCTCCCACGGAAGGGATCTCAGCGATGGTGGTAACCTCATCCGTGTTGTTGGATGACACCGCCTGTCTGCCCGCATTAGGCTGGTCACATGCCGCGAAAGATAAGGCGGTGAGCACGACGGCTGAATAAATAACATGTTTCATAAAAATAAATTTATCGTTTTTAGTTCAGCGAAGAGCCACTCCATTAGGGGAAGGGCATTCTTCGCTATTAAATCCAAAGCCCATGGAAAATCGCTGAGCGACGAATGTAAAATTCGTAAAATTTCGGGAAATATGCAAGGCGAAACAATGATGAGTTAGGAGTTAAAAATTAAGATTTTGTAAATCCGCCGTTTGAACAACGATTAAAGCGGATGGGGCATTAAATTTTTTACTTTTCACATCCGCTTTTTATCGCTTAGTTTCTGTATCTTTGCGAAAATGTATAATTATAGACACCAATGAGAAAAAAACTCATTTTAGCATCCATGTTGGTTTCGGCGCAGTTGTTATGTGCGCAGCAATCAAAGGATTACACACAGGCGGATAAACTATTCCACGAAGGGAAGGCCCTGTATGACCAAGGCCATTTCAAGGCGGCGTACGAGCGTTTGAACGAGTACTTCCTGACGTTGGACATGAAAGACCGTTCGCCGCGCTACATCGAGACAGAGTATTACATCGCTTGCTGCAGCTATGAATTGCAGAGGAGGGATGCCGGCAGAAAATTGTCTGAGTTCACATCCGACAATGCGCAATCCACCTTGGCGAACAGAATTCACTTCCTCTCCGCCTCCCATAAATATGACAAGCAACTCTACAAGGAGGCTGTCGAGGAGTTCAGCCAATGCGATAGGTTATTCCTCTCACAGGCGGAGTCGGCCGACTACCTTTTCAAGCAGGGCTACTCGTTGCTGCAATGCAAGGAGGTCGAAAGGGCTAGAAACGTCTTCTCGATCCTATTGAACCAACAATCCAAGTATAACGTGGCGGCGAAATACTACAAAGCCTACACGGATTATCTGTCCAAAGACTATGAGTCTGCTTTGCCGGTCTTCGAGGAGTTACAACAACTGCCGGAATACGCACGGATCGTTCCCTACTACATTTTCCAGATCTACTATGCGCAAAAACGCTACGACGAGGTGCTGGAGACGGGCGAGGCGCTACTGAAGGCTGACCCGAACAACCCGAACAGCAAAGAGATCCATAGACTCTTAGGTGAATGTTATTACACGAAGAAGGACTACGCCAACACGATCAAGTACCTCTCGCTCTACCAGAAAGAAGCGGAGCAGGTGGTCCGCGAAAACATGTACATGTTGGGTAACTCCTATTACCAGACGGGCGACTACCAGAACGCGATCAC
>JAGCGM010000196.1 GCA_017649635.1 Paludibacteraceae bacterium
ACAACATACGGACTATTGTGCACCTGCCTATTACCGGGAGTTCCACGATTTGCTGGACTCTCTCTCCAGCGAGTTGGGAGAGACGAACGCATGGGAGGCGGAGCAGTTCCGCCGCGGAGAGGCCTCTTCCGATTGGTTGATCGGTGACTTGATCAGTAAAAATGAGAAAACCCTGCCGACCGCTGGTTGGCATACCGTGAACAACAATGGCGACACGACTTCGTATTCTCCTTTTGATGCGAGTGAAGATTTCCGTACGCCTTGGCGTACCATCAGCAATTATGTATGGCATGGTTCCCCAGCATACTCATGGAACCCAGTTACCCATCAGGTGGAGAGCAAGGCCAACACCTATGAGTATGATGCTGCGGTAAGACTGTCCGATTATATGCGTGATCCTGCGCACTGGACTTCGGAAAGTTCTTGCTTTAATGTTTTGTCTCCGGACGAGTCAGTCCCTTCTATTTCTGGACCGAGGATTATGTGTGAGCAGATCGACCCGATGACAGGAAAGGCTTTAGATAATTATTTCTTTGCCGTCAGGTCGAAAGGGGCATCTTCATTTGCGGCTATTGGTGTCCAGGATTATGACTTGATGGGCGACTTGTTCAGCGCTATTTATGAAAGTGGTGATGTGAAAGTTGGCTTGAAAAATGATTCGGTCGTTCCCGTGTATATGGAAGGTTGGTTCCGCCAGTTGGGCTTGATGGCGCTGACGGGCAACTATGCTGCCCCTTCCCAGATGAAGGCTCAGCCTAACCTGAAAATATATAGGGCGTTGAAGGACAGCATGTCCTACTGCCATGTTGGTGATACGGTCACTTATCTGCTCTCTTACCGTAACTATGGTTCCGTGGATGCGCAGAACGTCTCCATTGTGGAGAATGTGCCTGACGGTTTCATCTTCTTGGATGCGGACAACGGCGGAATGTATGACGCCGCGACCCGTACGGTGAAGTGGTCGTTGAGCAAACTTGCGGGATTCAAGAGCGATGATATGGAGGGCGCTTCAATTGATTTCTCCGCACCGAACCTCTCGAAGACAATCGGTCAGGTCAGCTACCGTTGTGTAGCGAAGGAGGGTGCGAAGGGCCGTTACCAGGCTCCCGCGGAGATCTCCTGTGCCAATGGCTTGGGCTCGAAGACGGGCCTCTATCCGAACTATATCACTGCGACGATGCAGCGTAACACTATCGATGTGGTTCCTTCGGGTCTTTCCCTCTCGAAGTCTTCTAATGTGTCGTCGGTTGCCACGGGTGACCTTATCACCTTCAATGTCAGCCTCTCGAATGATACCGTTCCTGCCTTGACGGGCGGTCGCTCGGGTGTGAATGTGACATTGGCGGAAAAGAAGGACGAGACAATGAATACTTTGATGATGAGACTCTATAATGATGCTTTGGAGCCTATCGATTATGGCAACTATCGTATATCGGTATTCAATGGCAAATATAGTCTGGCTCGGGTTGACTCCGTCTACGGTGACTCGACGCGTTCGGTCAATTTGACCCATATGGTTAGCCTTGTAGAGGGCTTGCCGTCTGATAGCGGGTTGGTCTTTAAGGATGAGATGCTGGCGGATAGCTCATTCATGCGTACTATCCAATTCCCGCATATGAATGCCGGTTCTTTATTCTACTTGTTGTCGCGTACTGGCGGCTATTCTTTGGAAAAACAACGTCCATTAAGGGTGGTGATTAATACTCATGATGCTCAATATCGTGATATTGATTGGGGGGGTGGATTCTCTCAAATACTTCAAGATGAGCAGAGTGGAGCTTATTACCCAGTCACGCCTTCATTCCAATCTTCGAACCAACCTAAGCCGGTGACCCGTCTTTTGGATGCGGCTTGCGATGAGGTGTCGACGGTCACGGAAAATGTTTTGGTGGAGGAGTTCGATGGATATGCATGGCGTAAGATCCTCGGAAATAGTCCTTTCGGAAACGGTGAGGTGGCGACGAATGTGACGGTGACCGATACCATTCCGCTGGGCTTCGAGTTCGTTAAGTTCATGGATGAGAACACAACTGCGACGTATCGACCTGCCATAGATAAGCCTTATGCGGGTATTGTGACCTACACGTTGAGCAGTATGAATATGGGTGTGAAGGATAGTTTCTCATACCAATGTAAATGTGTGGCGACCGATGCTAGCGAAATCCAACTTGTGAGCCATGTTGTTAGCGATAAGGAGATTGCCAATTCCGCACCGTTGACCATCCGTGTGAAGGGAACGGTCCCAGAGGAAGGCGACCCTGTCACGGTCCATATCAATTCAGGTAATCCTGCCTATCCTTTCCCTCAATTCTTGGAGTATGCGTGCGGAGGAAACCTCGGAACCAACGTTCCGGAGGGCGTCTCCCATGCGGAGATGGAGAAGTATATCCGCGAAGCCTACCAGTTGCATGCGAACGAGTTCGCTTATACGGGTGAGGTCTACGAGGGTATAAAATATATCTGGACCCCTGACAAAAATGCCTACGATTGCACTGAAGGTGACGGTTATGCATTGCTTGCCGCCGCCTATATGGCTGATAAGCCGACGTTCGATGGCTATTGGATG
>JAGCGM010000197.1 GCA_017649635.1 Paludibacteraceae bacterium
ATTGCAGGCTGCCATCCCGGACTTCGATTGGACGGGTGGACATTCGGGCAGGCTCCTTGATGAGGAGTCCGCAAAAAAGTTGGAACAGCTTTGGCGTGAGTTCTTGAAGAAGAACGAGGAGATGTTCCTTGTGCGTGCCGCGCGTTATGGCTCTGACGATGAGGATTCCGACTCGGATGAGGAGGATGAAGAGGAGGATGATTGATCGTTCAATCATCCTATCTCCTTCGTTTATTTAGCTTGTGTGGGTGGGAAAAGGTCCTCGTATTCGATTTCAAAAAATGGATACTCGAATACTCTTTTCCCCTCTTTGCTGTCTATGTGGTCTACAATGACTAAATATCTTCTCGTTTGTTCCGCCCACATTCGCTGCATTTCCATCTTGAATTGCGATAGTGATTCTCCTTCCAATAGGGGCCCGAATCCGGCGCAACATGGAAAGTTGGGATTGTATTCCAAAAGCCTTAATTGGAAATACTTGATGTCGACCTTTTCTCCGTTGAGAGTCGCATTGACACGGATGGGCCGATTAAAGTCGAGTGGCGCTCCTGATCGAACGACTCTTTTTGTGAAGTCTCTGATATAGATGTGTGACTCAACATATATGCGTGATAATTCATGTTTGTCGATTTTCCTCCATTCATGTATGATGGATACGGACTGAGGATTCCCCTTCTTGTCGACTCCTGAGAATGTGAGAATGCTGGGATTCCTCGGGAAACTATATGCTTGGTAGACATTGTTTTGCGCATCCTGTACCCTTATTTTGACGGTGTCCGCACCTGCGACAGGGGTGAGGAATAGGCTTTGTATCTCAAAAACATCATTGCCCATGTATGAGCCTGTGCGTTTTTTCCCTATCGAATCTATTCTGCCATTTTCCACTTGTATGTATCGCTTGTTCGAGCTCTTGGATTTCTGCAATGACATGAACCCGATTCTAGACGGGTTGATCACCGCTATGTTATGAGCGTCCGGAATGGAGACTTCGAATTTCGCTATGGAGTCCGCCTTTGTTTGGGCCTGTGTCAGGGCGTTCGCCGTAAGGCTTAGCAATCCGATGAGGAATATCTTGAAGACTGATGTTTTATCCATAATCGTTTGGGTAAGAAGGGTTCCTATTTATTATTCGGATCATGACCCGCTTGCTCTCCAAGGCGTTCGGCGGATTTGCGGATGAAGCGTGGAATGTTCGACCAGATGGAGTGGTAGTTATATCCTCCGTTCTTCATCTCCTCGATCGCCTCGTCGGGTGTCCATCCTTGGCGTAGGATGCGGTACATGGCGCACATGGTGCCTGTGCGGTCCGCCCCGTGCTGGCAATGCACCAAGACGGGAACGTTGCTCGTGTCGTCCACGATTGAGAGGAACTCCTTGACGTACTCGTCCTTCATGTGCGCGGTGAATATGTCGATGCGCCTCGTCTTCAGTGGCAGGTCGCCGATCTCGTCCAAGTCGGAATGCCTGTTGCGCAGGTTGACGACCGTCTTTATCCCCATCGCCGCAAGGTTCGCCATTCCCTCGCTTGTAGGCTGGGCGCTGCGGTAGAGCCTGTCCGAGACTTTGTGCAGGTTCGGTACGCCAGCCAGGGTGATGGGTTCCGCCCACTTGGCTGGACGAGTCGCTGCCTCTGTCTGTACAGCGTCGTTCTTTCCGACGGCATGCACAGAGACGATGGTTATTCCGGCTATGGCGGCGCAGATGATTATCGCCCTGATGATCCGTTTCCTGTAGTCTTTCTGATTCCCCATTAGGTTTTATGAGTTTTTAGTCTATTCTTTGTTTATATAGGTGGTGGTTAGAGCAATCATGAGCGTGCGTTTGATAAGTCTGTCGAATAGGGTCGTCGCATCTCATGTTATCCTTTGTTTTATGCGAATTTAATGAATATGCGTGAAATTCATCGCTGTTTCGCTATTTTTTCGTTGAAAAATTTTGCAGTTTCAAAAAATAAAACTATATTTATACAAAGCGTTAGATAAACGTGATAGATGAGAAGCAGATGTAAGATGTATATTAGATGGTTGTATTTAAGATGTATGTATGAGAAAGGGTGTTGATGAGTAACGGCAGAGGATGACAAATTTGTAAGGTATGTGTAATTCCTAAAGATTATGAAAGGAGATTGGCTTATGAAAACGAATAGATTTATACTTCCTATATTGATGTTGGGTGTTGTTGCATCTTTCTTTTCCTGTAAGGATGACAACGATAATGCTCTCGAGGAGGGCATGGGTAAGAGAAATAGCGATGTTCCTCAAGAAGTGTTCTATCATTGCAAGATCACGAACGCGGAGGAGTTGTTCTCTTTCGCTGAGCGAGTGAACAAGGGAGAGCGTAGTCTGAATGCGAGGTTGATGAACGACATCGACATATCTCGCAGGGATTGGACGCCGATCGCTCGTGTGATGGATAATGCTTCCATGAATGCAAGCGAGCGTTTCGCCTCCGCATATAACGGTGTGTTCAATGGCAATGGACATAAGATCATCGGTCTGCGATTGGTGGGCGAGAATAACGATGGCGCCGCTTTCGTGGGGATGTTGGGTCCTTCCGGGGTTGTGGAGAACGTGATATTCTCCCATCTGGATATAGATGCGGGGAGGGGCACCGCCGCAATTTGCGCCTATTCGCAAGGCGAGCTGTTCGGGTGCACGGCGCTTTCGGGTGAGGTGACCGGCGCAAGCGATGTGGCTGGCATCTGTGCCTACAATTATGGTCTGATCAAGAAATGCTATAACCAAGCGACGATCCGAGGCGAAGAGGCCTCCGCTGGTATCTGCGCCTACAACAAGATGGGTGTTCTTACCGAATGCGAGAATTCCGGCGAGGTGGTGGGCGTATCCAACGCTTCCGCAGGTGGGGTCGTTTGCGTGAACGAACAACTGATCATCAACTGTATGAACCATGGCAAGGTGAGAAGCGGATTCCCGGATGAGGGTCTTGGCGGCATCTGTGGCCAAAACTACTCGCTCGTCTATAACTGTCTCAACGACGGGGAAGTAGAGGGCGGAATCAGCGCCGTGGGTGGTATCTGCGGCAAACTGATCGGTAGCAATAAGGCGGAACTGCTCAACTGCATCTCCACCGGACCGGTTAAGCCTGTCAAGAAGGAGTATGTGGGCGCCATCTGCGGATGGTCCACCGGCAACTGTAAGGTGACCGACTGCTACTATGGCCCTGAAAGGTCCCAATTGTCTGACGGACTGGGCGGACAACCTGCCAACTACGCCACCATGTGTACCACCATCCGCAACTACTTGAACAAGCAAGTGGATGAGGTGGGCGAGGTGAAGGTGCATACCTTGTTCGGTAACTGCTCCATTTCGATGATGCCTTGGAAAACGGTGGATAAGACAATCAGATTCTGGTGATCGTAGGAGGGTTGGATGATAGCCGACAGCAGGAAAAATGGTGAGGTGACCACCTTCTTCACAGACCGTGAAGGAGGTGTGAGCGAAGGGCCCTTCTCTTCGTTCAATCTAGGGCTCTTCTCAGGCGACGAACGCTCCTGTGTGGAAAGGAACCGAGCCCTGCTTTGCGGGCGTTTGGGCATCCCACCTGAGAATCTGTTCGTGCCGAACGAGGTGCATGGCAACCGGGTGATGGTGATAGACCACGAATCCCCGCAGGTGCCGATGACTGAACGTGACGAGTTCTTCAAATGCGACGCTTTGGTCACGTCGTGCCGGAATGTTTGTCTGGGTGTGACGGTGGCGGATTGCGTGCCGGTGCTCTTCTACGATGAGGCGCACCAGGTAATCGCAGCTGCCCATGCGGGTTGGAAGGGCATCGTCTCCGATGTCTTAGGTGAAACGGTGAAACGCATGTGCGAAGTCTCCTCCGTGGTTTCCTCAGACCTGACCGCTGAGATTTGGCCCTCCATATCAGCCCCTCGTTTCGAGGTGGGCGAGGAGGTGGTGGATCGTTTCCGCTCGCTCTTTTCCGAAAAAGAAATGTCTGGCATACTGGTACGCGAAGGGTATCCTAAGCCCCATATCAATCTCCGTGGGGCGGTGCGTGCCAGATTGCTGGCATTGGGCTTGCGGGATGCACGTATATGGACGCATCCGGACTGCACCTTCTCTGACCCGCGCTATTTCTCCGCTAGGCGTGACGGATTCGCTTGCGGACGGATGGTGGCGGGAATCTTAGTGAATTAAGAATTTTGAATTTTGAATTAAGAATTGTATCCTTGATTGAAGGAAATCTTCCTATCCATGCGAGTTGGACGTTCGCTTTTTTTATTTATTTAACTACCGAATTTCTTGAAATTTTATTAAGTTTGTTTCCTGAAATATTTTATGTGATATGGCATTTATCGATTTAGTAAAGAAAAGAAGAAGCATCCGTAAATACGAGGATAGAAAGGTGGAGGAGGAGAAGTTGCAGTCGATCGTGAAGGCTGCGCTGATGGCTCCCTCTTCCAAGCGTTGTCAACCGTGGCATTTCGTCGTTGTGGACGACAAGGAGACGCTGGCGAAGTTGTCTGTTTGTAGGGAGATGGGCTCCAAGTTTCTGGAGGGCGCCCCTGCCGCCATCATCGTCTTGGCCGACACTACGCTGAGCAACGTGTGGACCGAGGACGCTTCCATCGCCGCCGCTTATATGCAGCTGCAGGCTGAGGACTTGGGCTTGGGCTCTTGCTGGGTGCAGGTGCGCAACAGGAAGAAAACGGAGGCGGGCGACCTGACGTCGGATGCCTATATCCGTGGCTTAATCAATGCGCCTGAGAACCTCAGCGTGGAGTGCATC
>JAGCGM010000198.1 GCA_017649635.1 Paludibacteraceae bacterium
ATACTCCACGTCCTTCATGGTGTGTTGCGTCGTAGGAATCAGGCGAACCATCACCTTGCCCTGCTCGATGTAAGGGTATATCAGGTTCACGCAGAAGATACCGAACTCCTCACGCATGTGCATCATGGTATGAATCGCCTCCTGCATGTTCTCCACGTTCAAATAGACCGGTGTGACAGGAGACTGCGTGTTTCCTATATCCAACCCATTCTTGCGGAGACCCTTCTGCAGGGCGTTCGTGATCTCCCACAACGTCTTCCGCAGTTCAGGATGTTTCACCAGATAGTCCAAGCGAGCGATGGCGCTGGCCGTGATAGCGGAAGGGAGCGCCTCCGAGAAGGTCTGGGAACGCATGTTGTAGCGCAGGAAATTGATCACGTCCTCGCTTCCGGCGACGAAACCGCCGGAGATGCTCAACGCCTTGCCAAGCGTACCGACGAGCAAATCAACCTTATCGAGCACGTCAAAATGGTCCGCCACGCCTATGCCATTCGGTCCGACCGTGCCGAACCCATGCGCATCCTCGACCACCAACATGAAGTCATATTTCTCCTTCAGAGCGGCGATCTTATCCAACGGGGAGAACTCGCCCGTGACACCGATCACACCCTCCGTCACCAGCAAGACACCGCCACCCGACTCCTTCGCCATCTCGGCGGCCTTCTTCAATTGGGTCTCGATGACCTCAATATCGTTCTTGTGGTAAGCGAAACGATGGCTCAGCTGCAGACGGATACCATCATGAATGCTAGAGTGAGCCTCCGAATTATAGACAATCACGTCGTTGCGGCCGCAAAGGCTATCGATGACGGATATCATGCCTTGGTAAAAAGAATTCAATACGAAGGCATCCTCTTTTTTTACGAAATCGGCTATTCGCTCCTCCAACTCCTCATGAAGAAAAGTGTTTCCCGTCATCAGTCGGGAGCCCATCGGGTGGGACAAACCGTATTGGGAAACCCATCCGACCTCCTTCTCGCGGATCTCCGGGTTAGACGCCAAGCCAAAATAGTTGTTCATGCCCCAATTCAGGACCTCCTTGCCACGGAAGGACATCTTCGGGCCAATATCACCCTCCAGTTTCGGGAACATGAAGTAGCCGTAAGCCTGCTTGCTCCACTGCCCCAACGCACCTGGATTAGACACAATTCTATCTAAGATATTCATTGCAATACTTTTATTCAAACAAAATCATTTCCGGGATCTCCTCCCCCTCCGTTTTCTGGCGGTCATCCGCCTTGGAGCAAGTATATTTATCCGTCACGATAAATTGTTCGGTACGAGAATACCCCAATGATTCATCTTTGTAAACCTTGTTCATGTATGTTCCCCAAACCGGCAAAGCCGTAGCGGAACCTTGTCCGTTCTTTATGTTGTCGAAGTGGATGTCACGGTCCTCGCCACCGACCCAAACACCCGTGATCAGGTTCGGCACGAAGCCCATGAACCAACCGTCCGAGTTGTTCTGCGTCGTACCCGTCTTACCGGCGACTGGCGTTTCCCATCCCACACAATAGTCATAACGTCTTGTTCTCAGACGTAGACCCGTACCACCGTTCATGACGCCCTGCAACATGGAAATCATCTTGTAGGCGGTCTGTTCGCTGAAGACCTCATTCATGCGAGGGATAAAGGTGGAAATCACATTGCCCTGGTTGTCTTCGATACGGGTCACGAACAAAGGCTCCGTACGGATACCCTTGTTGGCGAAAGCGGTATAGGCCGAGGTCATCTCACAGACGGAAACATCCGCGATACCCAAGCAAAGCGAAGGAACCGGGTCGATTTGGTTCTTCAGTCCGAAGGAGTGGAGCAACTTCACGAAGCTCTCAGGGCCCAACTGCTTGATCAAATAGGCGGAAGTCCAGTTGTTCGAAGTCTGCAATCCCCTACGGATGGTGATCATCTTACCGATCTCCTTCTTACCCTCCTCGCCATAAGGAACGTTACGAGGCTCCCAGATTTCGCCGGAAGGCAACAACACCTGCGGTTGAACGTTCGGCACGGAGTCGCAAGGCGAATGGCCCTCCTCCATCGCAAGGGAGTAAAGGAACGGTTTGATAGTGGAGCCCACCTGTCGGCGACCCACACACACCATGTCGTATTGGAAGTAATTATAATCGATACCACCGACATATGCCTTCACATGACCATTGAAAGGATCGATGGACATCAAAGCGGAACGCAGGAAGGACTTCGCGTAACGGATAGAGTCCATCGGCGTCAGCACCGTATCCTTGCTACCCTTCTCCCAATCGAAGACACGCATAGCGACTTTGGCGGTGTCAAAGTATGCTTTGATGGCCGCATCCTTCATCTTACCGTCATACTTCATGACACGGTACCTCTCAGAGGTCCTCATGGCCTTCACAAGGATGGAGTCCACCTGAGCCTGTGTGGATTTGTTGGAGAATGGAGCCTTCTTATGCTTCTGGTTGAACTTCTCCTTATGGAAAATAGGTTGTAGGTATCCACCCACATACTCCTTGACGGCCTCCTCCGCATATTGCTGCATCCTCGAATCGAGGGTCGTGTAGATCCTCAGACCATCCGTGTAAAGGTCATACGGAGTACCATCCGGCTTCAGGTTCTTGTTGCACCATCCATAAAGCGGGTTAGTTTCCCACGCCAGAGAGTCCTCGTAATATTTTTGGTGCATCCACTTAGGATACTTCTTATAATCAGGACGGGGAGCCGTCATGATAGTTCTCAGATACTCACGGAAATATGGAGCGAGACCCTGTTTGTGGTCCACGTTCTGGAAATTCAATTTAACATCCAATTGGGAGAGAGAGTCACACTCCGCCTGGGAAAGTTTGTTGTACTTGACCATTTGGGAGAGGACGATGTTACGTCTGGACTTGCATCTCTCGTTAAATCTCCTAGGATTGTATTTCGAAGGGTTCTGCAACATGCCGACAAAGACGGCGGCTTCCTCTTTGGTCAAATCGCTTGGTTGTTTGCTGAAATAGATTTGGGAAGCGGACTTGATGCCCACCGCATTGTTCACGAAGTCGAACTTGTTCAGATACATGGTGATGATCTCCTCCTTCGTGTAATACTTCTCCAACTTAGCGGCCACGACCCACTCCGTCAGTTTCTGCTTCGCGCGCTCAAAACCAGTCTCGGGTTTCTTGGTGAACAAAAGCTTCGCCAATTGTTGGGAGATCGTACTACCACCTCCCGCATCCTTATGCATCACGAGGGTCTTGATGGCCACACGGAACAAGGCGTCCCCGTCTATGCCGGAATGGCTGTAATAGCGGGCGTCCTCCGTAGAGATCAGCGCATCGACGAGATAAGGCGGCAACTCCGAGTACGGGGTGTACAACCTGTTCTCGCCCTGCTGGAAATAACGTCCCAGGACCTTCATGTCGCACGAATAAATCTCCGTGGCGAACTTGCTCTTAGGGTTCAGCAACTCCTCGACTGGCGGCAGGTAACCGATTTTACCATCCGCGATCATGTCGAAGACCTTATAGACAGTGAATATACCAGCAAAGAAAAGCACCCATACAGCGATCAGAATCTTCACTCCGATGCTCAGCTTTCCCTTCTTCTTAGTTTCCTTCTCCGTATCCATATCTGAATATTTATATCTTTAGCAAAAGTAACAATAAAACCTTAAAATGAATCTACCCGAGGAAGAGAATCGAATCACTCGACCCTCATGATTTTCGCGCCGATAGCATTCAGTCGGCCGTCGATATCCTCATAACCGCGGTCTATCTGTTCGATGTTGCTGATGGTGCTCGTGCCGTGGGCACTCATGGCGGCGATCAGCAAGGCGATACCCGCACGGATATCCGGGGAGCTCATCTTCGAAGCCCTCAGCGGCGTCTCGTTGCCTAGTCCGATGACCGTGGCGCGGTGAGGGTCGCACAAGATGATCTGGGCCCCCATGTCGATCAGTTTGTCGACGAAGAAGAGCCTGCTCTCGACCATCTTCTGATGGATCAGCACACTA
>JAGCGM010000199.1 GCA_017649635.1 Paludibacteraceae bacterium
CGCCCTTTCAGGGCTATATCGACACCCGCCACATTGCGCACAGGGGTTAACACCCCTGCCTGGGGGATGTCGCCCCTTCAGGGCTAAGGGTGTGCGCATCATGTAAAGATGCACACTCCCTAAACTCTTAATTCTTAACTCTTAATTCTTAATTCAAAATTCTTAATCCTCCTTAGACACCTCTTCCACCTCCGTCACCTTGCCCATGAAGAGCAGCATGCCGGTGGTCATTTCCCGGATGGCGAAACCGAACGGGCGGTTGACGAACATCTCGGCCATATCCTCCGGAGGGACAGCACCTGCCATCCCGATGGAAGTGACAGCGGCGGCCTCCGTTCCCTCCTCATCCACCGCGACGTAGGAATCCTGCACGATTTGTGTCACCGAAGCAGGAGCATTGATGGCGTTAGGACAGCTTGAGAATATGTCTGTGATGCCAGATCCGGCCACTGTTTCATTTAGGTTAAGACTGCTGCGGATTCCGAATTTCGGGAAGCGGAGGAATACGTAGTTTCTAGCGAGTGGCAAGTTGTTCCAGTCGACGGAGTTGAGCGTCGTGTCCAAGTTTTTGCCCTCCGCAGGCAAGACGATCACCATGCTGTAGGTACCCTTGCCGTTGTTGGATATCATGCGATCTGAAGGACCGTAGACGAGTTCCACCATTTGGTAATCGTCAGTTTTCGCATAGGAGTAAAAGTCTAGCGTTTGCATCATGTTGACGCTTTGGGTCTTATTGGGGGCGTTCCAGAACGTATCTGTCCTCGTCATGCGTTTTTCGATAGGTGTTCTCCATTTGCCTTTGAAATAGCATGCGTTGTTGAGGACGAGGACGGTGGAATTGTCTATGAGGACACTCAGTTTCTTGATGCAGTCGTTGGTCATGAGCGCCGCCCATTTGTCAATGGTGTCTTTCGCGGCACCAGGATTAGATATGTAATCCAGGTGTCTGACCGTGGCGTAATATTTCTCTTGTGCCGCCTTGAGGAAGTCATCGTACACGGAAGCTCCCCAGATTGGCCATGCGGCGTTGTTCACGCGTAGGATGACGCTGTCCACCTGCGAGTTGAGCGAGAGGATGACCTTGTTGAAGTAGTCGTTCATCTCCTCCAATGGTTTCTTCCCTTGGATGCCGAATGCGTCCGCTATCTCCTTGGCGCCCTTGTCGGTGGCTGCGTTGGCGCAGAAGCCCAAGGCGATTTGCAGGCTAATCGGGGAATAGAACGTATTAGGGTGGGTACTGTCTGTCTCGCAGATAGTGGCGAACGATTTCTTGGCGAATGTGTTGCCTGCGCGGACGAACTCCTTTTGCTCGTCGGAAAGCATGAGGGCGGTCGGACTCTCAACCGTAGGGATGTAGGTCCAATTGCATAATGGTTTAAACTCAGGTGTTACGCGTTCCCCGAAAGTGATGCTGTCCACTTGATTAATGTCAAATACTTGTTGTTCTCCATTTTTCAGCCACACCTGCATTCTGTCTGGTGTCTCTGCGAACGATGCCGCACAGAGTAATAAGGCTGAAACCCCTGTGATGATTTGTTTTTTATTCATGCGAAAACCTCCTATTATATTAAGCACTATAGTTTCTAATCAAAAATGTCTTTTTGGAATTAAAAACCCTTATTGTAATTTGTTGTATAATAATTATATAATAATGGTCGAATGTGTGTCTTTCTGTGCATTTTCCGCAGATCAGGCTGAGAGGTCAGATCCGTTTTTCATCCTAAATAATACACTCCACCTCTTTTCTGCAAATATACAAATGATTGCATTATTTTCAAAGATATCATGTAAAAATGTTGTTATTTGCCAAAAAATGCCCTTAAATCACCATTTTTGACACGCTTGAAAAAAACTTTCAAAAACATAGTCGAAGATGTTTGGCGAAAATAATAAATTAGTTAAATTCGCGGATGAAATGCCCAAGTGGTGGAATGGTAGACACGCTAGTTTCAGGGACTAGTGGCTGCAAGGCTGTATGAGTTCGAGTCTCATCTTGGGTACAAAAAATTTATCGAGAGATGGTGAAAACGCGTATTCTTTCCATCATAGTCTTCCTAGCCATTTCTTTTGATGTTTTCGCTCAAAACTCAGATTTGGACAACGCTGCTGCTCCTGTCTATGCTTTCCTGCAGAAAGAGTTTTCTGTACTGAAACATAACAAGTTAAGCAACGATAGTTCTTTCCTTGATGTAAATAAGAAACGCATTGACATACATCTGTCGAAATATGTGGAGGGCATCGCGTTGCGGGAGGAGATCGTCGAACGGATCTACGATACCGTTTCCGCCTATTTGCCCAGGTCCTACAAAAACTATGATCTTACCCTGTACGTCAATCGCTACGAATTACATGATTTGATACCCAACTGGACCCGCAGGGAGATGAAGTTGGATAAGGGTCGCTTTGAGAAGGAGTACTTCAAGGGGCATCAGTTGGTGCGCAATGTGAGCAAACCTTACGAGGTGTCGAAAGGCTTGAGCAACCGTCACATCGCCATGTGGCCGAGTCACGGATGGTATTTCGAGTCGAACTCGAAGGGAAGCCAATGGCAGTGGCAGCGGCCTTGCATCTTCCAGGTGGTGGAGGATACCTATACCCTGGGATATGTCTTGCCCTATATCGCTCCTATGCTGGAGAATGCCGGTGCGACCGTGCTATTGCCTAGGGAGCGTGACACGCAGTTCAACGAAATCATCGTCGACAATGACACCAACGGAGACTATCTCTACGAGGAGCTGAACGGCAAGGATTGCATCTGGATGGGCTGCGACTCCGCAGGTTTCGCCAACAAGAAGAAGATGTACGTGGAGGGTGACCAGCCTTTCAGAATGGGTACCTGCCGACAGGTGAAGACGGCCAAGGAGAAGAGCGCTGAGGCGCATTGGATTCCGGAGATTCCGGAGGATGGCGACTATGCGGTCTATGTCTCCTACCAAACCTTGCCGGAGAGTACGGCGGAGGCGCACTATAAGGTGAATCATGCGGGTGGCACCACGGAGTTCATCGTCAACCAACGCATGGGTGGCGGCACGTGGATCTACTTGGGTACTTTCCATTTCAAGCAGGGTCTCCATCCTTCCATGGGTATGGTGGTCTTGACGAACCAGTCGCGGGGCGGCAAGGTGGTCACGGCCGATGCGGTGAAGTTCGGTGGCGGTATGGGAAATATCGGTCGACCGGTGGTCACCGCGGAGGGTGATACGGTGGTGCAAGTCAGTGACAGGCTCCGTTTCCTGGAGGGCGCGCGCTATTGGTTGCAGTGGGCCGGATACCCGGACTCGGTCTTCTCGAGGAATGATGCGCTGAACGATTACAAGGATGATTACATGTGCCGTGGCGAGTGGGTGAACAACCTGATCGGGGGCTCTCCCAGAGCGAAGGATAGGCCCGGCAAACGCATCCCTATCGATCTGGCGTTTGGCCTACATACGGATGCGGGACAGCTCCTGAGGGATTCGATTTTTGGAACATTGGCGATATACATGTCCGAGAGTTACGGGAACCGTGACTATTGGAATGGACAAAGACGTCTGGCGGGTCGTGACTTGACGGATATGATCCAGACACAGGTGGTGGAGGACATCCGCCGTGCCTTTCGCCCTAACTGGACCCGTCGTAAGATGACGGACGCTTCCTACTACGAGGCCCGTGTGCCGGAGGTGCCGACCATGTTGTTGGAGTTGCTTTCCCACCAGAACTACACGGACATGAAGTATGGGCTAGACCCGAACTTCCGATTCTTCGCCAGCCGCTCCATCTACAAGGCGCTCCTGAAGTTCATCGCTTACCAGTATAAGACGGACTATGTGGTGCAGCCGTTGCCTGTGACGAATTTCAGCACTGAGTTCTACGACAAGAAAAAGAGAAGTGTCTTCTTGAGTTGGGAACCGCAGGAGGATAGCCTGGAGGTGACCGCCACGCCTTCCAAATATGTGGTCTATGTCTCCCGAAATGATGGAGGTTGGGACAATGGAACCTTGGTGGACGCGCCGCATTATGTGATGCCGATTGACTCGGGTGTCATCTATAACTTCAAGGTGACGGCGGTGAATGACGGCGGGGAGAGTTTCCCTTCGGAGGTCCTCTCCGTATGCAAGGGTAAATCTGCCCAAACTGCCCTGATTATAAACGGGTTCGACCGTGTTTCCGCTCCCGAGTATTTCGATACGGGGGACTACTCCGGCTTTTTGGACGATTGTGACCAGGGTGTGCCGGACCATTATGACCTCAGTTATGTGGGTAAGCAATATGGTTTCCGCAAGCGTCAGAAGTTCCGTAGCAACGCGGAGCCCGGACATGGGGCCTGTCAGGTGGACTACGAAGGGGTGGTCATCGCCGGCAACACGTTCGACTTCCCTTTGTTGCATGGCAAGTCCATCAAGAATGCGGGCTATTCGTTCGTCTCCTGCTCCAAGGCGGCTGTCACGGAGGGTAGCTACAACATCAGGCGGTTCGCTTTCGTGGACCTGATATTGGGGGAGGAGAAGGAGACCGTGGTGGGTCTGGGCACGCGCTATAAGACCTTCCCTCCACGTATGCAGGAGGAGTTGCGCAACTATTTGTACCATGGCGGCAAACTCTATGCGAGCGGCGCCTATATCGCTTCCGACCTGATGGAGCGGGACTCTTGCGACGACAAGGACATATACTTCGCGGAGAAGGTGTTGAAGTACACGCTGCGGCAGAGCAGGGTGGAGACGGAGGGAAGGATATCCAACTATTTTTCCGTCTACAAGGAGTTCGCGAAGAAGTTTTATAACTATAACAAGGCTTTAGGGAAATTCCAATATGCGGTGGAGTCGCCGGATGCCATCGACAGTGTGAATGGCTCCATGGTGGTCCATTCCTTCGAGGGATGCAACCTGCCGTGCGCTGTGGCGTACAAGGGCAGGTACCGGACGTATATCTCCTCGGTCCCTTTTGAATCTATTACCACGCAATCTGCTCGAGACGCTTTGATGAAGGAGGTTGTGGATTTTCTGCTAAAAAAGAAAAAATAGCTTATGGTGGATCTTTTTATGCCTTACGTGCCGGGCGGTGAGACTACTTTGTCCGCGCTCGCAACCGCTGATGGGGTGGGTACTGTCACCCTGTTGTATACGGGTGCGCAACCTGCTGTGCCGGGTGTGCGTTCATTGCGTATTGACCGTTTGGACACTTGCGACGCCTTGCGTTCGATAGCGGCCACCGCCAGCGCTCCGTACATCGCCCTGGCGTGTGACGCCCGTCCGTTCCGCTTGGGACAGAATGCCTTGAGACGGATTGCCCAGGTGTTGGAATATTCAGACGCCACCATGGCCTACGCTGACTACCTCGCACAGTCTGGTGACGAGGTGAAGCCGCATCCTTTGATCGACTACCAATTGGGTAGTGTGCGGGACGATTTCGACTTCGGTCCGTTGCTCTTCTTCGAGGCGGGTAGCTTTAAGCGTTGCGTCTCGGAGATGGACGAGTCCATCGCTTTCTCTTCCCTCTATGACTTGCGGTTGAGGCTTTCGGAACAGGTGCTCCCTTTCCATTTGAACGAAACATTGTACACGGTGCTGTCGGAGGACAAGACCTCTTCCGAGGAGAAGCAGTTCGCCTACGTGGACGCCCGTAACCGGGAGGTGCAGATCGAGCGGGAGAGGGTCTTCACCGAATATCTGAAACGTGTGGGGGCCTATCTGAAGCCTGAATTCACGCCCGTCTCCTTCGACGACAACTCATTTAAGGTGGAGGCATCGGTCATCATACCCGTACGTAACCGTGTGAAAACCATATCGGACGCAATCCGTTCGGTGCTTTCCCAGAAGACGGATTTCGCCTTCAACCTGATTGTGGTGGACAACCATTCCACGGATGGCACAACCGAGGCGATAGATGCCCTCGCGAAGCAGGACGCCCGCATCATACATGTCATCCCTTCCCGCGACGATCTAGGCATCGGAGGATGCTGGAACGAGGGGGTGAACCATCCTAAATGTGGCAAGTTCGCCATCCAATTGGACAGTGACGATGTCTATAGCGGAGAGGATACCGTCCGCAAGATCGTCGCCGCTTTTTACGAGCAACAATGCGCCATGGTGGTGGGGACCTACGCCATCACCAATTTCAAGATGGAGACCATCCCGCCGGGTGTGATTGACCACAAGGAGTGGACCTATGAGAATGGGCGGAACAACGCTTTGAGAATAAATGGATTAGGGGCTCCACGCGCCTTCTACACGCCTTTGCTGCGTAAGCTACAATTGCCCAACACGAGCTATGGGGAGGACTATGCGATGGGACTGACCATCTCACATAACTACCCGATCGGCAGGATATACGATGTGCTCTACCTTTGCCGCCGCTGGGAGGGCAATTCGGACGCTAATCTGGATATCATTAAGCAGAATAAGAATAATCTATATAAAGACAAGTTGCGTACCATCGAGATGATGCGCAGGATTAAGGAGTCGAGGTAATGGACGTCAGGAAATTTTACGAGGAACAACTGGCCGAATGGCCGGAATTTAGGCAGAGAGTAGAACAATTGGAGCAAGTGGAGCTGCGCGAGTTCAGGCTGAACGGTTTCACCATCAAGGCGCAGTTCAACCCGGCCCGCGCCATCTCGTCGGGTGCCAAGTTGGATAAGGAATCGATCGCTAAGCGCAAGTGTTTCCTGTGCGCTGAAAACCGTCCGGAGGTGCAGCGCGGACTCAAGCTGAACGATCGGTTCACGTTGTTGGTGAATCCCTTCCCGATTCTCAAGGAGCATTTCACGATTGCCTGCGACACGCACTGTCCTCAGGAGATCAAGCCCAATTTGGGCGACATGCTGGACTTTGCCCAGATGATGCCTGACCATATCATTTTCTATAACGGTCCACGTTGCGGAGCCTCCGCGCCCGACCATCTGCATTTCCAGGCGGTGGCGAAGGGCCAGTTGCCTTTGGAGCAGGAGTGGAAGAAGGCGGAGAAGCGCGAGCTGTCCGAGTGGAACGGCCATAGGATGGAGCAGTTGATGGGCTTCGGGAGGAGTTGCGTGCATGCGGAGTCTGACCGGAAGGATGCGTTGGCATCGCTCTTCAACCAGACGTACACTCAATACATGATGATGGAGGGAGGCAATGAGGAGCCTCGCCTAAACCTCTTCGCCATGTATGAGGAGGGGCGTTGGCATCTCTTCATCTTTCCGCGCAAGACGCATCGCCCCACACAGTATTATGCGGAAGGCGAGGCGTACCGCATGATTAGCCCAGGCGCGATCGACATGGCAGGCGTTCTTGTCTTGCCCCGCAAAGAAGATTTCGAGGCATTGACCCTCAGTGAACTGAAGGATGTTTATCTTCAAGTCTCGCTATAGATTATGGGTAAGTTGACGTTGATATTATTCTCTTTTTTGCTGGCGATGGGGGTGTTCGCTGAGGAGCAATCCCCTCAGGTCGGTGATGTCAACATCAGGGAGGTGAGCCGTGGTGGTCTTGGACTATTGCGGACACGGGAAGGTGCTCCGTCCGTCATTTTCATGCGGGAGGGAGGCACAACCCGTTATTTCTTGGAGATGATCACAACGCATCAATTGGACAATCTGATGCTCTTCTACTTGGGGAAATCCAAGGATCAGGTGCGCGAATGCCTCGAATATTTCCAGAGGATTTTGGAGGAAAAGACGCAGGTCACCGTGAAGGACGATGTCAAGAGCGTCTATTCCATCTCCTATCAGCAGGAGGATGGCCGAAACCTGCGTTTCTCGACCAAAGGCTTTGTGGGGGATGGTTATCTCAGCAAGGCGAACATCAGGAAGTTCATCTCCGATCTGGAGAAATTCGCGGAGTAATTAAATTCTAGTCAATCACTTAGCGCAGCTATATAAACAAGAAAAGACCCAGTGTGCAACACACTGAGCCTTCTTGTAGTCGAGCCGGGAATCGAACCCGGATCTAAGGTTTAGGAAACCCGTATTCTATCCATTGAACTACTCAACCAAACCCATGATATCCTTTTCCGGAATCATTGCGCGAATTTAAGAGAAAAAAGCTCCGCTCACAACTCTTTGCGGAATAAAATTTACGTTTTTCCACACGACGGTTTCATTTAGCCTGTTGGATATTTACTATTTAACTATTTACGATTTACTATTTTGAGTGGCGGCGCACACGATTTTATTCTTCTCTTCTAGATGAAACCGCTGGTGTTTTTTTGTGATTTTGTCTGGTAATATACTGTTGTTGAGATTGTTGCGTAGTTTTTTTGGATTGCTATTTCCCTTCCATTTCGGGCATCCCTACTCACTTATCATAGTACTCGAATTCGTATATGGAGCCATCCTTAAATTCGCCCTTCTCGTAGGTGAGGATTTCCGTGGTGTTTGTGTGGCTATCGGTTTTAGACAAAGTGGTACGGAACACTTTCCCTTCGTGGTAAACCTCGCTTTTAGTGGGACGGTTATACCCTTCGTAGTGGGCGGCCATGGCGAGATGGCAGTCGCCGTATGCGTCGCAGGAGGTGAAGGCGGTTTTGTTCCCCCATTGGTCGTACTCGAAGATGCCTTTGGAGTCTGCCCATGGCTCGTCCACATATTCGTATGGCGAGACGAAGATCACGTCTTCGTCCGAATCGGTGCTAGTCACCTTCTTGCGGTATTTGTCGCCCCTGCCGTAGTAGGTGGTGACCGACGTCTCTTTCCCATTCTTGTATTCCCAGACCCGTTTTTCCCAATCACCATCGCTTTTTTTCACGAGCGATTCCAATTGGTTGCCCTCCGCATCGTAGGTGTAGATATGTTCTTTGCTCACCACGTTTGGCTTGGAAATGTTGCATGTCATCAACCTCACCATCCTGCCGGCCTGGTCGTATTCCACGGAATCCTTGCGGTCCTTCCGCATGTCGTAAGTGCATACGACACGTTCCGAATCATCATAGAGGCGCAGTTCGACGAGTCCTTCACCCTGATGGTAGTACTTCCTGCCGCGCAATTTCCCCGAATTGTTGTACTCGTATGTGTACCGGGATTCTCCGTTCCATTTTTGTTCTACCCTTTCTGTGATTTTGCCTTCCTTGTTGAAGGTGTTGTGGGTGACCGAATAGGGGATGCATTTGTTTTCCGAGTAGGAGTAGCTGGCATAAACCGAGTCGAGCATGTTCCCCTGCTTGTCGTAGGTTATCTTCAATTCACTGTAGGGTATGTCCTGCGCATGGTTGTAGCAGTTTGAACCGATCAGCCTATTCTTTTGGTCATAGGAGTTCTTCTTCTCCATGCTCAGTTTGCCTTTCGTGAACACCTGTTCCTCTGCCAATAGATGCTTCCCCTTGAATTTGCGCAATGTTTGTTCGTAGACGACAGAGTCTGAATTGATGTACGTCTCCTCGATGCAATCACCGTTCTTGTCGTAGCGCATGATTCTCTTCTTCCATGAGCAGGCGTATTCCGTGAGTTGTTTTTCCTTGTTGAACTTCCACGTGTTCATCACTTGACCCTTCTGCGGCTGGTCCTTCACCCATTTCACGGAGTACTGGGTCACCGACTTCACATTCCCGACGAATCCGGCTCTCTCGACGTCGTTCCCCTTTTCGGGGTGGGGGAATTCGGACTGTGCGTTTATCGATGTGCAGCATGCAAATACGGAAAGAATGAATAAATATCTGAAATCCATAACAATTGCTTTTTCAATGGGTAACTCACCTTAACGTAATGGTGCAAATGTAAGGAAAAGGGTTGAAACCACAATATATGGCGGGGCCTCCTTCTTTTTGCGAATCGTATATTGTTGATAATAAGTGGTTTAAAAATTAACCACGGATTGATATGGTAGTAAATTTTAATAGCTCTATATATTTTTGTCACAAATCAGAATTGATTTTATCAACCAAAAATAAATTCATTAATGGATATCTGATGCGGTGAATTTTTCACATGCATATATTTGCATTTTAATAAATTTTAAGTTATCTTCGTTATAGTTGAGTGAAAATAAAGAACGAGACGAAAGATATATGGATGTATATATGAATGTAACATGATATAGGCAATAAATGAAAACGTGAAGTTTACGAATAAAGGGTATGTATTTTTAATTTTTTAGTTATGAGGTTTAATTTGTAGGGAGGAGTTTCGATGGCATCGGGACTCCTCCAAAAAGTTTATGGGGGGGTATCTGTCGGGCCGTCATTTTTCTGTGGAGCACGTATAGGGATAAAAAAAGTGCGGACACCTAAGCGCCCGCACCTCGTTTTCTGTAATCAAGAAAGATTATTCGGCGATTTCAACGATGTGAGTGATTTTCTCCTTAGCATCGTCCAACCAGTAGCTAACCTTCTTGTTGTTCAAGATTGATTTCTCGATGTTAGCGAAAGGAATCGTGTCGAATGCGCCGTCCTTGATAAGGATTACTTGAGCGTCGTTGGTCAAGAAGATCTTCTTGAGGTCGCCAGTAGTTTCGCCGTTAGCGTCAGTGTCCTTCAAGTTAAGAGTCCATCCGCCGTCAGCCTCTTCGTGCAAGCCGAAAGACTTAGCTGCGATACTGTTCTCCTGCAAGAAGTTGTTTACAGCCTCAACTGCGGTAGCTGCAGCGCTTTCAGCAGCGTCAGCAGTAGTCTCGATAGCCTCTTGAGCTTCGTTCTCTACCTTCTTTTGTTCCTTTTTACAACCAGCCATGATGAGAGCCAAGCAACCCATCAAAAGAAAAATCTTTTTCATTGTACTAAAATTTAATGATTTATAAAATTGAATATTGTTTCTGATTA
>JAGCGM010000200.1 GCA_017649635.1 Paludibacteraceae bacterium
CCGTCCTCAAGGATGTATCCACCATTTTCGAGACGGGGAAGACCATCCTCATCATCGGACAGAGTTGATCGGGAAAGACCGTGCTGATGAAGAGCGTAGTGGGCATCCACCGCATAGATTCTGGCGAGATACTGTACGAAGGACGAAACATCACCTCCATTAAGCTGAAAGATCTCAATGCTCTTAGGCGTGAGATCGGCATGCTATTCCAAGGCTCCGCGCTCTTCGATTCCATGAGCGTGCTGGAGAACGTGAAGTTTCCGTTGGACATGTTCACGGAGATGACCGAAGAGGAGAAAATAGAGCGGGCCAAATTCTGTTTGGAGCGTGTGGAACTATCCCATGCACTGGACTTATCCCCTGCGGAGATCAGTGGAGGTATGCAGAAGAGAGCCGCCATCGCCAGGGCTATCGTACTGAATCCCAAATACCTATTCTGCGACGAGCCGAACTCCGGACTAGACCCGAAGACCTCCTTGCTGATCGACCAGCTGATCCAGGACATCACCCATGAGTTCAACATCACCACCATCGTCAACACGCACGACATGAACTCCGTGATGGAGATCGGCGAGAACATCGTCTTCATCAGCAAGGGAGAGAAGGCTTGGCAAGGCACGAAGGACGAGATATTCGACACAGGTTGCGAGCCTTTGGAGGAATTCATCTTCGCATCCAACCTATACAAGGAGATCAAGAAGGCCCACAAATTTTTCCAAGACAAGGAATCATCCACGAAACAAAAATGAAGGAGGGAAAGGCATGGCAATATTCGATTTCTTAAAAGCGCCTAAGATCAGGCAATATCACCACGAATACATCTATTACGATCCACAAAAGGAGGCGCGTGAGGAACGCATCAAGCGTGTTCAAAAGAAAATACAGGCGAAAGAAAAAGGCGGACTCTATGCGGATAACATCAAGAGCGCATACAGTTCACACCGGGAAGAAAGGAACCGGAAGATGAAAAGCAACAATGTGCGTTACATCATCACGGCGATCGTTATTGTCGCCTTAGTATATTGGCTTAAATAAAAGAGCGATGAGTGACATCATACACGTACTACCTGATTCCGTAGCGAACCAAATAGCGGCCGGGGAGGTGATCCAACGCCCCGCCTCCGTCATCAAAGAATTGGTGGAGAACTCCATCGACGCGGGAGCGGACAGCATACAGGTCGTGATCAAGGACGCCGGACGAACCCTCATACAAGTAATCGACAACGGCAAGGGCATGAGCGAGACAGACGCGCGCATCGCCTTCGAGCGGCACGCCACCTCCAAGATACAATCGGCAGAGGACCTCTTCTCCCTGCACACCATGGGTTTCCGTGGTGAAGCGTTGGCCTCCATCGCCTCCATCGCGCAGGTGGAGCTTCGTACCAGAAGGCCGGAGGACGAAGTGGGCACCCTTATCGAGGTGGCAGGGTGCAAGGTAGAGAACCAGACCTCCGTCTCATGTCCCGTCGGCACCAATTTCGCCGTGAAGAACATCTTCTACAACGTGCCAGCCCGCCGTAAATTCCTCAAATCGAACGCATACGAATTCTCCCAGATAGAGAGGGAATTCAACCGCATAGCGTTGGTATACCCTCAGATAGAGTTCCAGCTCATCCACAACGACCAGATGTGCGCCTCCCTGAAAAAGGGCAACCACAAGGAGCGCATCGGCAACGTCTTCAAGAGCGTCAAAGGTATCACCGCACAACTATTCACCATTCATGTGGACTCCACGCTGGCACGCATCCACGGCTACGTGGGGAAGCCGGAGACCGCCAAGAAGAAGAACGACAGACAATTCTTCTTCGTGAACGGCAGGTTCATGAAACACAGCTATTTCCATAGCGCGGTGGTGCAAGCCTATGGAACGATGCTGCAACCAGGCACGTCGCCCGACTATTTCATCTACTTCGAGATAGACCCCGAAAGCATCGACGTGAACATCCACCCTACCAAGACGGAGATCAAGTTCGAGAACGAAAGCGCCATCTGGCCGCTCGTCATGTCAGGCGTCAGGGAGGGATTGGGCAAGTTCAACATCGCCCCAAGCATCGACTTCGACTCCGAGGGGGCATCGGAGCTACCCGCCTTCTCGCACAGGAGCACCTCGTCCGTCAATGCGCCGGAGGTGACGATCGACCCGAACTACAACCCATTCGAGCGGGAACAGAGCCATAGCTCCTACAACCGCAAGAGCACAATAGGTTGGGAGAACCTCTACGAAGGGTTCGAATCCAGCAAATGGACCCCATCCGACTCGCAGAACTACACTCCAGACGAGACGGAGACCAGTCTGTACGACAACATGGAGACAGTCGAAGAAGACCCGCAAAGAGAGACGGACATGCAAGCCGACACGGAAGAGTCGCACGTGGAGTACATGCAGTTCAAAAACAAATACATCATCACACCCGTCAAGTCCGGACTGATGTGCATCGACCAACACAGGGCGCATGTGAGGATCCTGTACGACCAGTACATGAGCCTGATCTCCCGCAAACAGAACGCCTCCCAGCAGATGTTATTCCCTGAAATCATCGAACTGACAGAGTCGGAGAACATGATTCTGGGAGATGCCTTGGAAGACCTGCAGTACATCGGGTTCGACCTCTCCCCGCTAGGCAAGAACACCTACAGCATCAACGGAACGCCCGCCAACATGGAGAACGGTTCGGCCAAAGAATA
>JAGCGM010000201.1 GCA_017649635.1 Paludibacteraceae bacterium
GATTCATTTTGTGTGGCAAAATTCATCAAAAAGCGGAAAAAAATTTTTTATGTAAAAAATTATTTCTAAATTGCACGGCAATTTTTCGGATTGTGCCTTGTCGTAATGTATTGATAATAGGGCGTGTAATCCGCGTGTTGAGGTTTTATATAGTTTTATGACCATGAAAACTTGTAGTATTTTATTTCTTTTAAAGGATAAGTATATGGGGGGATTAAAGTATGGATGCCGTTTCCTGGTGGGATTGGTATCATTTATATTATTAAGTGTTTCCGGAGCCTCTGCTCAAGGAGGATTGTGGGGACCTGGTGGCGGCGGTGGTGGTACGGCAAGTACCTGCTTGCTGAACAGCACAGGCTTTGAAACTACTGAAAAGCTGTGTGATCCTCAGTTGCCAAACGATTCGACGGGATGGTTCTCAAAAAAAGGTGCTGATTTGTCTGGCTGTGAGATGCAGATGCAGGCGTCGAATGCCATTCAAACGGGTGTTCCCGCAAGTATATCATCTTCTTCCGCTTTCTTCACGAAGACTAATTGGACAAAACTTAAGGGGTCAAACAATCCAATCGATGCTAATCGAAACGGATTTACAGCTATTCTGAAAAATCCGAAGACGATTGACCCAATTTTGAGTGAAGGTAATGGAACGAACATGTTGGTCAACTCGGGAACGTCAGGTGATAATCTTTATCATTTCCTTTCGTACTCTTTCTCTGGATTAGAGCCGGAATCCTTTGTGGCGGTGGAATTTGATGTTTATTATTTGCTTGATAGTAAGTCTATTGAATTATATGTGGATTATAATAAATTGGATGATTACCAACCATTTGGAACAGGGGCTCATTATAATAGTAATGGTACCCCGACAAAACTTAAATTGCAATCCACTCAATTGGATTTGGCAAGCCGTATGGGCCAAGATGCATTTACAGATAAACAGCGTATAACTGTAGAAGCGAAAGCAGGGGCTCAGTCGCAGAGAAAGACATTCCAAGTATTGCCTGATGGTAGCCTTACTATTTACTTTACGAGAGTTAGTCAGTATAGTACTATCCCTATTGGTATAGATAATATTAAGGTTTATGCTGATGTCCAGCCTTCTATTTCTTATACGGGGACTGCATGTCCTGAGATGCCGGCTTCCCTGATTACTCGTGAGTCGTATCCTGCAGGGACAAAGTATTCATGGAAGGTATCCTCTCCGGATACCACGGGTACTGAAGAATCGTTCGTTTTTTACCCACATAAGGAGAATACGGACTATACGGCCCAGGTGCAGGTTACTCTCCCAGGTTGTGCTGCTTCAGATCTGGTAAAGACTACGATACATGTGGGAACGTGTTGTCTGTCTGATGATGGGGCACCGGCCGCATTGGCGAATGTCTATTACAATGATTTCGGATATTTCTCTGGCAAAAATTATATTTATACCGATGCGATGGGTAAGGAGCAATCGGTTGCGGCACCGGATGTGAATTATTGTGCGCCTTATGATGGCCAACCTGTTACGTCTGATCCCCGAAAAGACTTTACTGGAGTGAGATACGCAAGTAATATTTGCTCGGGTGGCGGCAATTATGCTATCTCAACGATTGACCCATATACGGGAATATTAAGGGATCATACGGGAAAAAAGAATGGTGCCTTCTTAATGATCGATTTGGATGGAACTGCAGGAGGTTCCGGTTGGAAAAATCCTGTGTTTGAAAAAGAGATTTGCGGATTGTGTCATGATAAAATGATCAGATTCAACACTGCGGTTTCTGCAATAAATAATGCAATGGGTGGTGCAACGGCATGTGATATTACGATTTCATTGGTTGATAAAAAAACGGGAAATCCTTTGAAATTGTATGATAAAAACACGGGACAACCTATGAAAGATTGTGTGTGGACTCATCGTAGTAATACGCCTGGTTGGAAGAATTTCCCTGACGAGGCGGATTATGAGTTATATCTTAAGGAAGAGGACGATATTGACTGTGTAATATTGAGAATAGAGTATAATTCGAATAAGGCAGAGAAAGATGAAGGCGATTTTGCATTGGATGATATCTTCTTCCAAGTGTGCGCACCTCCGGCTATTACAATCGATTATGATGTGAATGGTTCCCATCAGGTCGGGGATGTGCTGGATTTGTGCCAGGATGTGCTTAGGGTGAAGACCAATGATAGGAACGGTACATTGGCGCGGTATTATGGAAAGGATGATGTGCGTTATATGTTCCAGTATACTGACCAAAATCCTAATAAAACGGATCCTTCTAAGGTGATTTGGAGAACCATGAAGGATGCGAATGGAAAGGAAATCCTAAAGGATTCGGTATATGTCATAGATGATCCGCAGCATCACGAAGCTTTTGAGAAGTTTGTCCAAAACCCAGGGTTGAAGGACTCTGTGTACTTCCGTATCTTGGTGGGTAAGGAGGTGACATTAGGTAGCTCTATAGAGATAGAGAGGGCAATCTCGGAAAACTCTCCTTGCCGAAATATCTCTGTCCAGTTCTTGGATATTCCTGCGATGTTGAATTGCGAGGCATGTACCAAACCAGACCATGTTCATATCGAGGCTGATGGTAAATCGAAGAAGACCGTTGAGCTGTGTAAGGGAGAATCGACGATTTTGGAGGTGAAAAACAAAAATGGTAAGAACCAGCTGCATGGCATCGAGGTTAACACCTCAAAGGATTATTACGAGTACGAGGCTACTTGGCTTAAAGATGGCAACCCTATCTCCGGCAAGTTCAAGGCGACGTCCGAAACCGATCCTTCCACTCCGACTCTTGAGGTGACGTGGGACGATGTGCAGGCTGCGGGTAGCGCTGAGTACTCTATGCTTATCCATGATGCTTACGATCCTACTTTGACCTCTACTTATTGTGATACCACAGTCACAATCACTGTCATCGCTCATCCTGATCCTGAGGCTCCAACCATCGACGACATTGACCTCTGCGAAAAGGTGAAACCTCGCAAGGAGTTGAAGGACCGTCTGAAGGAGAATGACTTCAGCGATTTTACGGTGAATTGGTACGACGGGGCGAACACTCAGACTGCTTCTAAAGTGTCGGAGCCTGACCTCGACGCCTTGACCGCAACCTCAACTTTCTATTATTCGGTAACGGATAAGAGTACTCTCTGTGAGGGTGATACGAAGTCCTTCGAGGTTGAGGTACATTCCACCTCGAACCCTCTGGGTACGATGAAGGTCTCTTACCTTGTGAAGGACACCACTTCAAGCGGCGTCTTCAAGGACCTTCTCTCTCAGGATGCTTCGGCTGTTCAAACCGAGTCCGGATATACGTATATCTGGTTCGACAAGAATCAAAAACTCTACAAGGGTGATGGTAAGTCTGTCCCTGTGCCGGATGTGCCTTCGTTGCCTTTGACGGACGATGTGCACGAGACTTATTACGTGGCTCGCTACGATAACACATATGGATGTTGGAGCGATACCTTGCCGGTCGAGGTGACCATCTTCGGTGCGCCTGCGCCTATCCCTGAAGATGTCTACTATTGCGTGGGCTCTTCCAGAGTGGTGCCTCTGACGGCTGAGATCAACGACCCGAACGGAGTCGGCACCGCCAACTTCAAATTGGTTTGGTATGATCCTGATAAGAAACTGATCGGTGATGATGCTCCTACGCCGTCTGTCTCCAAGGAGGGCGAGACGATCTACTTCGTTTCCCAAAAGTCCAATGATGGTGCGGAGAGTTCTCTGCAACCGCTTAGCGTGAAGGTCTATAAGGCGCACCAGCTGAGCCCGGTTTCCCCGGATACCTATTGCGACGAGGAGCAAAACCCTAATGCCTTGGTGAAAGCCGCCGAGGAGGGACCGAACGACTACGAGCAGGCGACCGATATCCAGTGGTATCTCTATGGCGACCCTTGGGACAAGGACAAACGTCCTGTCTTGGGCATCAAGAAAGACACTACTTACGTCTTCGGCGCAGTGCAGTCCTATGCGGTTACCACTTCCACAGGCGTGGAGTTGGAGACATGCTACAGTGACACGACTTACTACACGGTGAAGGTGCAATATACTCCGCCGACGGGTGATTCTTCAGTGGCGTACATCGCCGCTGAGGTGGGTTCCGATAACAAGACCTTCCCTGCCATCACCACGAAGGATGGCTGGAGCGAGGAGCCAGGCTACACGTACTACTACTCCGAGGCTGGCAAGAACAACTACTCCACGAGTGTGCCTAAACCGGTATATGACGTCTCCAACCTGAACGGTGGTACTACGGAGATTCAATATGATGTTTACCGCATCAAGGATGGTACGAACTGCCCGAGTGAGGTGAAAACAATTACCGTCTCCATCAGCGACGCCATGCCGCCAAAGGTGAAGGATTACCACTACTGCGAGGGATCGGAACTCCAACCTATCTCCGCGGAGATACGTCCTATCTCCGGTAAGACGGAGAACAGCTACGAACTCTATTGGTACACGAGCAAGCCTTCTAACACGACGGTAACCCCAGAAAAGACGGGCACCACCTATTCCTTGTCGGGCACCGCCGCCGTCGAGTCTGACGGTTCGATCAAGTCGACCACCTACTACGTGGCGCAGCACGACGTGGAGACTGGCGCGACCAGTGCGGCGGTGGAGATCCACGTTGTGGTCTATCCGAAGCCGATCCTGACGATCACGGACCCTGCCGCCACTTGCGGTTCGGACAACAAGTTCGTGGACATCACGGGTACGTGGAAGGCGTCCAACACGAACGAGACGGTGACCCCTACCTACTCCGCCGATGTGCCTACGGCCGTGGAGGAGAGCGGCGTCTACAAGATAAAGGGTGAATACAACATACCTTCGAAGGCCTACAAGGGAGGCAACATTGTCGAGGTGATGGACGATGTGTGCGAGGGCGACGAGTTCCCTGTCAACGTCGAGGTGAACTACCTGACTGTTCCGACGATCGGCGACCAGACGGGCGTTTGCCCTGGCAAGGACATCAAGCTGACCGCCAGCGCGACCAGCACCGACCCGGGCACGGACAAGATCAAATACCAGTGGAGCGGACATAGCACCCAGACGGGAAGCACCGCCACCGCTGTGGGCGACATGACGACCGGCACGAACCACCTCTTCAAGGTGACGGCTACGGTGGGCGTCTGCGAATTCACTTCGTCCGACTACTACGTGAAGGTGGGCGATGGCCCGGTTGTCGGAAACATCGAGATAAGCGAGACGGACAACTCCGAGCTGCCTAGGACATTGGACGCCTTCTCGGGCGACCTGGATTCCCGCACGCTCTACAGCTGCGGCGGCGAGGTGGTCGTGAAGTCCAACCTCTCCAAGACGGAGGGCGACTTCGAATGGTACGACGGCAACACCAAGATACACACCGGCGACGTGCTGACGATCGACGCGACGGACAAGTACAGCGAGAAGACATACACCATCAAGTACATCAACGAGTGCGAGACGCAGACGAACTTCAGGATCGTGACCGTTCCGCTCTCCGTGGAGTACGTCGGACCGGACACCACGGTGGTTCTCTGCCAGGGTGAGGTGTTCGAGACCCAGGTGAATGTGAAGTGCCAGGAGACCACGCCGATGATCCAATGGTACAGGAACACCACGCCGGTGGGCGAGAAGAAGACCGCCAGCACGACGACCGTGAACAACTACGGCATCGGCAGCGTGGAGAAGACGGACGACGGACGATACAACTGCGTCGTGACCAACCGCGGATGTACGGCGAAGACCAACGCGGACAGCCTCGTGGTTCATCCTAACGTGATCGCCACGCTGGCGGAGGGTCCACATGTGGTGGCCCGCCACGACAGCAAGACACTGGCGTTGAACATCTCCGTTCCGGTGGACGGCAAGCTCTCCGACATCGTCTGGAAGCGCGACGGCGTCGAGGTACAGAGCGGTTCCAGCCCTGAATACACCGAGATGGACGTCGTGGCCGACCACGACTACTACGTGACGCTGAACGACCCTGAGTATTGCGGCACATCGGCCATCAGCACGATCTGGGTGGACGCCGAGCTGCAGCTCACGACCGAATTGAAGGACACGATCTGTCTGGGCGAGGGCGAGCAGCTCCGCATCGACACGACCGGCACGGGCAAGTTCCGCGCCAACAACCCTGTTGAGTTGAAGGTGCTCGTCGAGATGGGCGGTAACACCCAAGATATCTCCAAGGCGCTGAAGAGGGACGGCGACATACTGATCATAGACGTCAGCCCGACTTCCGACGCGACCTACATGATCGACTTCACCTACGGCAGCCAGCATAAGTCTAGCGTGGAGAACGTCCATGTCATCCCGGCCATCTCCCTGGATTTGCCGGATCCTGTGACCATCTGTGAGGGCGAGCAGACCGACTTGACCGTCCAGAACGTGGCCCCTGTGGGTACGACGGTCTCCTGGTACGCCGATGAGACCATCCTCTCCGCCACGTCAGACTCCATGACGGTGACGGTTCAGCCGACCTACAGCGCGGAGACGGGCGAAAGGCACGAGTCGGTGTACACCTACGTTGTGATAGCCTACAACAGGACGTGTCAGACGTTCAAGGAATATAAGGTTCCTGTGAATGTGGATGAACCGATCACCGGTGAAATGGAGGGTGTGGGCGTCATCTGCGACGGCGAGGAATCCTACGTGGATGCGCATAATTACGCCGCCACGACCTATCAGTGGACCACCTCCGACGGTGACACGCTGAACGACACCGAACGTATCATGTCGTTGCGTCCAAGCCATTCGACGATCTATTACGCGGACATGACGCGCGGCATGTGTAAGGCGAAGGAGAGCTTCACGGTCGAGGTGAAGAGCCTGCCGGTAATCGCCTCCATCGATTCGGTCGGCTACCACAGCAGGGAGGTGACCCTCGAGTCGGGTACGGGCAACGCTCCGTTCTCGATCTGGTACGACAATATCCCTGCCACGGCCGATAACGTTACCCATTTCGATAATATTCCGTTCGGTACGCATACGATGCACGTGAAGGACTTCTACAATTGCGAGACCTCTATGATCTTCCATTTGGATCCTCCGGAGATCTTCATCCCAGAGTACTTCTCGCCTAATAATGACGGAACGAACGATCGATGGATCATCCCAGGCTTGTCAGAGCTTTATCCAGCCTCTGTCGTATCCATCTATGACCGTTACGGAAAACTCGTGGCGCAGTTCTTCGGCGCTAATTCTGATGGTTGGGACGGTACGTACAACGGTGAAAAGATGCCTTCCACCGACTATTGGTACCAAATCGACATTGAGGAGATCAACAGACAGTATGTGGGTCACTTCACGTTGATACGTAGATAGTTGGGAGTGAGAAGAAAAAGATTGGAGTTATAGGGATCTTGAAGGGGTCCCTATAACTCTTTTTTTAAGGGGTTCTTTGGGGTATTTCCCTCGCCGCCAAAAACCGGTTATGTTGGTCCATCTCTCCAAAATGCGTCTCTATGTGGGTTGGAATCGCGCGGACAAGTGTGTGAATTCGTTCCCCGGCCCCATTTTTAATTGTTAATCTTTAACTCTTAATTCAAAAATGATTTGGTTTATTGCTTTTATTTAACCCACTTGAAAAAACTATCCCTTCGCTTTGCATTTGTTTATTTATTTTTTATTACCTTTGACTTCTACAATATAGGACAGAGACTTTAATTGATAATGATATGTTGGGATTAGGAGATAATGCCTATGGCAATTTTCGGTGTTATCTTCCGGACATGTTAATATAAATGCGTGCTTATGAAGAGAGTTTTTGACAGAATAGTTATAGTTTTGATGATGGCGCTCGCATGCAATTATGCATACGCCCAAGATGATATCGTATGTGATCAGTATCACTTCAACTATTATCTGGTCAACCCTGCGGTGGCGGGTGCGGAGCGTTGCAGCCACTTGATGCTGACGGGCAAGTTCCAATGGACAGGCCCGGAGTTGGAAGATCCCCCGATGACCCAGACTTTGAGTTTTCGTACCCGTGTGTTGAAGAATGTCGGATTGGGTGTCTACGCCTATAACGACAAGAACGGTAATTCCTACCGCCAGGGTGGTGAGGTGACTTTCGCCTACCATATCCCGCTGTCGGAGAACAGCCATTACATGTTGAAGACACAGTCCATCGACCGCCAGTTGTCGTTCGGTCTCTCCTTGATGCTGAACCACTACAACTTCGACAAACACTTGTTGGAGGATTACGGATTTGAGTACCCTACCTTGGGTAACTGTGGTTCAAACAAGGGTATGTAGCTCAACGCGAA
>JAGCGM010000202.1 GCA_017649635.1 Paludibacteraceae bacterium
ACGGGTTATTTGGGAAGCGGAAAGACGACGTCGGTGAACCATATCCTGACGAATGAGAAAGGATTGAAAATCGCGGTTATCGTGAATGATATCGGAGAGGTGAATGTGGATGCCTCCCTGATTCAGCAGGGTGGTGTGGTTACCGAAAGGGACGAAAGCCTGGTGGCCTTGAGCAATGGTTGTATCTGTTGCACGCTGAAGGCCGACTTGATGAAACAAATCACGGACATCACGGATACGAACCGGTTTGACTATATCGTCATCGAGGCAAGCGGTATATGTGAGCCGTTGCCGATCGCCCAGACCATCGTGACGATGTCTTCCATGGCTAAACGGTATGGTATGCCGGAGGTGTGCCGCTTGGATTGTGTGGTCACTGTGGTGGATGCCCTCCGCCTTTACGATGAGTTCTCCAGCGGCAAGGACCTGATGCGTAATAATCTGGACGAGGAGGATATAGAGAACCTTCTCATCCAACAAATCGAGTTCTGCGACGTGATCCTCCTCAACAAGGTGGACGAGGTGAGCCAGGAGGCTTTGCAGGAGGTGCGGGCCGTGGTGCGTACATTGCAACCTCGTGCGGAGATCATCGAGACCAATTATGCTAAAATAGATTTGGATCGTATCATTAACTCTAATCGTTTTGACTTCCAGTCCGTTAGCATGTCCGCAGGTTGGATCCAAGCATTGGAGAGCGACGAACAGCAGGTGGAGGAGAAGAAGCGCAAGGAACAGGGTGAGCATGAACATGAGCATCACCACCATGACGATGAGCATGAGCACGAGCATCACCACCACCATGACCATGACGACGACGATGATGACGACGACGAGCACGAGCACCATCACCATGAGCACGAGGAGGAACATGGACATCACCACCACCATCATCACCACCATGACGAGGGAGAGGCGGAGGAATACGGTATCTCCACGTTCGTCTACTACAGACGTAAGGGCTTCTCGTTGAGCAAGTTCGACCGTTTCATCGACCAACGTTGGCCGAAGAGCGTGATCCGTTGCAAGGGTATCCTTTACTTCGTGGAGAACCCGGACATGTCTTATCTTTTCGAGCAGGCGGGTCGACAGAAGAGCGTGCAGGAGACCGGCCAATGGATCTGCACGGCACCGAAGGCTGAGCAGGAACGCTTGTTGGCGGAGAGCGAGGAGTTGCGTAAGGATTGGGACGAATTTTACGGTGATCGTCTGGTGAAGCTCGTCTTTATCGGCAAAGACATGGATAAGGCGGCCATTTATGAGGCGTTGGACGCGCTATAATGAAGCATTGAGGGCTGGAAATGATTCCTTGGTTTGAGAATTTTATAATTTATAGCAATTATTTCCCGAAATAAATATTACATTTGCCGTCGGGTTGCCGAAAACGATAGAGTAGGCTGAAACTTAATGGATTTTGAAATGAGAAGTTTATTGCTGATATTGGGCTTGACCGGAATCTTTTCGGTATTGTGTTCTTGCACGAAGAAGGATTGTGATTGCACATTCTACAATGCCGCAGGTGAGGAAGTGCCAAGCTATAGCGGACTCAAGGAAGAGATGAGGGTGAATGACTGCTCGGAGCTGAACACGTCCGACACCACAGGTTATTTCATCTGCAAGTAATCTCTCTTTGTTGGTATAGGGGTCGTTTTCTTCGGAGGACGACCTTTTTTGTGTGGCTTGGCCAATCATCATCTAAACCTATGCTTGAGGAAGTCTCCTCCAATCCTTGTTCCTCCATGAACCTTCCGTTCCACCCCTGACTCGTTCTGAATTAAGCGCAAAAAAAAGAATAATATACTATAAATCTGAATTGTTTGTTTCTGTTTTTGGAATATTTGTCCATTGGACATGTCTATTTTAGAATGTTTATACGTTTTTATCTCTTTTCCTTTCGCATTTTGTCTGTTGGCAGTACTTTTGCAACGTTCGATGAAATTGGAGGAAGATAGGATGGATGTCCGCATCGAGCACATTGCAAGGCTATAAGGAACGATCCTTTGTCGTTTCTCTGCATTGTGGATGTCCATATTGGGTAATTGATTGTAATTAAAAAATTGTATGAGTAAAAAAGGATTAGGAACTTTGTGTGTCCAAGAGGGTTGGAAACCTAAGAAGGGTGAGCCTAGGGTGCTCCCGATTTATCAGTCTACAACGTTTAAATACGATACAAGTGAGGAGATGGGTGATCTCTTCGACTTGAAAGCCTCTGGTTATTTCTACACTCGCTTGCAGAATCCTACCAATGATGCGGTAGCCGCTAAGATCTGTGCGTTGGAGGGTGGTGTGGCAGCCATGTTGACCTCATCCGGTCAGGCAGCCAGCTTCTATTCCATCTTCAATCTTTGCGAGGCGGGTGACCACTTCGTATCCTCTTCATGCATCTATGGCGGAACGTACAACCTGTTCGCTGTGACGATGAAGAAGTTGGGCATCGAGTGCACGTTCGTGGATCCGGATGCCTCTGAGGAGGAGATTTCCAAGGCGTTCCGTCCGAACACGAAGGCTTTGTTCGGTGAGACGATCGCTAACCCTGTGTTGACGGTGTTGGATATCGAGAAATTCGCCCGCATCGCCCACTCTCACGGTGTGCCTTTGGTCATGGATAACACATTCCCTACACCAATCAACTGCCGTCCGTTCGAGTTCGGTTGCGATATCATTACACATGCTACGACGAAGTACATGGACGGACATGCGACGAACGTGGGTGGATGTATCGTGGACAGCGGTAACTTCGATTGGGAGGCTCACAAGGATAAATTCCCAGGCTTGACCCAACCAGACGAGTCATACCATGGATTGGCCTACAGCAAGGCGTTCGGTAAGGGTGCCTACATCACGAAGGCTACGGCTCAGTTGATGCGTGACCTCGGTTCCATCCAATCTCCACAAAACGCATTCTTGTTGAACCTCGGTTTGGAGACGCTTCACTTGCGTATGCCTAAGCACTGCGAGAACGCTCAGTTGGTGGCTGAATATTTGGAGAAACACCCTAAGGTGGCTTGGGTGAACTACCCTGGCTTGAAGTCCAGTCCTTACCATGCTTTGGCGCAGAAACAATTCACCAACGGACAATCTTGCGGTGTGGTTACCTTCGGTGTTAAGGGTGGTCGTGAGACTTCCATCAAGTTCATGGATTCCTTGCAGTTGGCCTGCATCGTGACGCACGTGGCGGACGCACGTACTTGTGTGCTTCACCCAGCTTCCCATACTCACCGTCAGTTGTCTGACGAGCAGTTGATCGCCGCAGGTGTACGTCCTGACTTGATCCGTTTCTCTGTTGGTATCGAGGAACCAGAGGATATCATCGCGGATTTGGAACAAGCATTGGCAAAGTGTTAATCTAATCTGTTCCACATGGATGTTGGAACCATATTGCTGCTAGCCATCGCTCTGGCGATGGATTGTTTCGCAGTTTCTATTACAAATGGGGTCGCTCTCGGGCGATTCCATTTTGTTCCTATTATGAAGATGTCTCTTCTGTTCGGCTTCTTCCAGGCACTCATGCCTCTCGTCGGATGGCTTGCCGGCGTGGGTTTCAAGGAGCGTATCGAGGCTTATGACCATTGGATAGCGTTGGCCGTGCTTGTTTTTCTGGGCGTGAAGATGATCCGGGAGAGTCTGACGGAAGGAGAGGAGGGTGAATCTCAGCCCGCATTGCATTGGAAAACCCTGATTCTATTGGCGATTGCCACAAGTATCGACGCTTTGGCGACAGGTCTTGTGTTTATTACAGAAACAATTCCTACCTTTGTGTTCGCATTGATGATGATAGGGCTCTTCAGCTTCGCGCTCTCCGTGGCGGGGAATCTCGTCGGATTGTACTTGGGGAGGCACCTTCCCGTGAACATGGAGTTGGTGGGCGGACTTGTCCTGATAGGCATCGGTGTGAAGATTTTCCTTGAGCATACAGCGCTCTTGACGGTTTGGTTCGGTTTTTAGTTTTTATAAAGATATGCTTGGTCTAAAGAAGAAATGGCACGATTTTATGCACAACGAGGAGTTGAAGCATAAGATCTATATGGTGATCTATGACACGGATTCACCAATGGGGAAGATGTTTGACGTCTTGCTTATTTTATTTATCCTTGTGAGTGTCATGGTCGTGATTTTGGAGAGCCTTGCGATTTTCCCTCCGACGTTTAAGTTTTTCCTGAGCGTGTTGGAGTGGGTCTTCACGGTGTTCTTCACGATAGAATATCTGTTGAGGCTTTATAGCTCGCCTCATCCCTTCAAGTATGCCACCAGTTTCTTTGGCGTTGTCGATTTGTTGGCTACGGTACCTACCTATCTCGGCTTTTTCTTTCCGAACGCGCATGGTTTGCTGACCATCCGTATCTTGCGTCTGATACGTGTCTTCCGTATCTTTAAGCTCTTCTCTTATTGGAGGGAGGGGGAGATTCTGTTGAATTCCTTGAGGGCCAGTTCGCGTAAAATCATTGTTTTCTTCGTGTTCGTGTTGCTCCTTGTCGTATGCATCGGAACTGTGATGTACATGGTGGAGGGCGGTATTGAAGGAAGCAGTTTCCACGATATACCGAGCAGTATCTATTGGGCGATTGTGACCACCACGACGGTAGGATATGGTGATATTACCCCTATGACGAGTCTGGGTCGGTTCCTTTCCGCTTTTGTGATGCTTTTGGGTTACACGGTGCTGGCGGTTCCTACGGGTATCGTCTCCGCTCAGATGATAACGGAGAAGAAGAAGATATCCATTCGCCCTTGTCCGCATTGCCACAAGACGGGGCATGACGAGGACGCTGTTTTTTGCAGGTACTGCGGCAAGCGTCTCTTTGACGACGAGTCGGACGGCTTCGACGAGAAGGAGATCGTGACGCAGGAAGGAGAAATCAAGTGAATTTTGAATTTTGAATTATGAATTAAGAATTTTTTAATCCTCCTCTGTCAGTCTGATGCCATCGTCTCCGATGGTGATGATTCGTTGTTTGTACAGTGAACCCAATGTCTTCTTGAAGGCTTTCTTGCTGCATCCGAAGGTGTTGTAGATGATGTCCGCATCTGTCTTGTCGTTCATAGGCAGATAGCCGTTCCTACGTCTCAGTTCATCGAGTATTTGCTCGCTGATGGCATCCACCACCTTGTACCCTTGTGGTTGTAGGGCCACGTCGAGTTTACCGTCCTCCCGCACGCTTTTCACGTAGCCTTTGGTGCGCATGGCGAAGTCTATGTGTTCGAAGATTTCGCTGTGGTAAACCAGGCCCCAGTAGGCATCGTCCACGATCACCTTGTAGCCGAGGTCGGTCTCTTTGGCGAAGAGAATATCCACTTCGTCGTTCCTTTTGTAGGTAGGCTTGTCCAGGTCGAGGAAGTCATCCACGTGCATGCTGGCGATGACCTGCTCCGTGTGGTGGTCATAGAAGACGTGCACGAGGTAGGTGCCGCCGAGGGCCAGCTTGCTGGTCTGCTCCTTGGAAGGGAGGAAAAGCTTGCGTTTCAGTCCCCAATCGAGTAGGGCACCCGCCGAGGATACATGCACGACGGGGAGGAACTCGAACTCGCCTGCGATGGCGAGAGGAATCTTTGCCGATCCAATTGTCTTCTTGTCCGCATCCTTGTAGAGGAAAATCTTCACGACGTCGCCCTCTTGGGGCGTTTCTGTGAATTCCTCTGTTGGTATGTTGAATACCTCCTCATCTTCGGAGACGACGACCACCTCCTGCTGACCGACGTTCCGCACGGTCATCTTATTTATTTTTCCTATTTCAATCATTCTGTTTTCTTGTTGTTGTTGCCTGCGGCGGAAGCCTTCTCGATCAGAGCGTTTCCGTTCTTCTCGGCGTTCTGAATCAGTTTGTCGCCAGCCGTCGCGGCGTCGTTCACCATTTTGTTGGCTTGCTCCTGCGCTTTTTTGACGCCAGCGTCACCTGTCTTCTTAGCGGCCGCTTTGGCGAGAGGATTGGTTGCCTTGTCCTGCAACTTTTGGGAGTTGGCCTTCGCCTCTTCCACTAGTTTGTCCGCCCCTTTCTGAGCTTCCGCGATCATCTTCTCACGCTGTGCTTTGGCCTCCGCCACCATTTTGTCGCGTTGTGCCTTCGCCTCCGCAATGGCCTTCTCTTTCGCCTTGTCTACAACCTCCAACGCTTTCTCCTTGATGGATTCGAGGGTCGAGCCCGCACCGACAGTCACCTTCGGAGAGGTGAATGTACCACCGATCTTCACATCCAATGCCACTGGTATCTTATCCGTGATGGTTTTGAGCGAAATGGTGGAGATGTAGTCCAATGTCTGGTCGAGACCCGACGAACCGGAGAATTTGAACAGTGCGGTTTGGATAGCGGTCTCGAATGGATCGATCTCCAATCTTCCGTTCTTGATGACGAACTTGATGTTAATGTCCTTCATCTGCGGGTTCTTCAGTGAAGGCATCTTGATCTTATTGGCAAGGGCGCTGATCGCCTTGGTTTTGTCCTCGATCATGCTGAAAGCCTTCACGTCGTTCAGACCCACCTCTTTGGAAGAGAACTTACCCTTTCCGTTGACGGTGGAGAGGTTAGGCGTCATGCCATGGTCCAGTTTGGAGTCGAATTTCAGGTCCATCGAGAAGTTACCCGAAGCGTCTGACAATATTGGCGCCAGCTTGTTGGCGGTGGAGACCTTGGTGAATACTTCGGATATCTTCATGTTCGCTATCGCTAATGCCAGATCCACTTTCGGGGAGAGCGTGTCCTTCACGTCGTATTCTCCGTTGACGTTGAAGGATCCACCCATAGTGTTACCGCTCAGGGTGCTGATCTTCGCCACCTTCTCCTTCAAGGCGAGGTTTCCTTTCAGTTGGGTCACTTCTATATCCTCGAAGAGCAGTTTGTTGATGTTGGTGGACAGTGCGAAATCGACGTTGCCAGGGATGTCGATGATGGTGTTCTCCGTGGCGCTTTCAGGATTCGTGTTGGCGCTCTCTTCCTCTTCTCCGCCTAACAACTCGTTTGCGTCAATGTAGTTGGAACTGACGTTCAGGGTACCCTTGATGGTCTCGCCCCTAACCGCGTATTGCAGGAAGTTCTGCAACGTTCCGTCCAGCTTCAGGTCTGATTTGCCCAAGCCCAAGTCCGCATTCATCTTCACGTTTTGGGAAGTGAATTCCATGTCGGCGTTGTTCATGTTCACGTCGAAGTCCAACGAGTTCATTTGAAGGATGAAGTTCTTCAGGTTGAGAGATCCGAGGATGGAGAAGAGATCGTATTGTTCCTTGTCCACATACGACATCTTGCCGTTCGCCTTCAGCGCTGCGGTCATGATACCGTTGATCTTCATGTCGCTCAGGTGAACCACCTCCGTCAGCTTGCTGAAATCGATGGTTCCGTTAGCACCGAAGTGGAAGTCCGGGTCAGAGATTGGTGTTTTCATCAGCAGGGTCACGTCAAATGGGTTGCCAGCCATTTTGAAGCCCAGTTTCTCCACGTTGATGACGGTGGAATCGGTGATGTTTCCTGGGTTGGTGATATTGGCGCTGATGTTGATGTCGTTGACGGAGCTAGGCAAGTCCGGGTATTTGAACATAGCGTTCGAAATCTTCAAATCCGCGTTGATGGCAGGAAGCGTGTCTCCCTCCATGCGTCCCTTAGCGGTGGCGGAGAGGGCAACCTCACCAGACGTTTGGATAGAGGCGAAATCATCCGCATAGATGGCAGGAATCAGCGAGAGGATCTGTTTGAAATCGATGTCAGGCGTGTTCAGCGCCAGATCCATGTCGATAGCGGTTGTGTCGATTAATTGCACAAAACCCGAGAAGTTCGCCTTGATTTCGTTCAAGGAGAGTTGGTTCTCTCCGAAAGTATACTTGTCGTTCGCCAAGTCCGCCTGGATCTTGATGTCCGCGTTCGTTTTCGCTTTGTTCAGGTACGGAATGTTAGAGAGGGCGACGGAGATGGAGTCCACATCCAGTAAGAGGTGTATGTCGGAGATGCTTTCGCTCACATTGCCCGAGAAGTCCAGTTTCGTCTTTTCCAGCAATGCTGTGGTGGCCGATTTGTCGTCCGCATAGGCAACCTTGTCGAACATCAGTTGGAATGTCTTGATGTTAGCGAGCGCCTCCTTGTCCAAGGCGAGGTCGCCCGCCAAGTTCAGGTTGAGGTGGTCGACGGAAGCCGACATGCTATCCTGTTTGTTGTCATAAGAAGCGCAGAGGTTCTCGATGAGGAATTTGTCGAGGGCCAATAGAATGGCGGCGGAGCTTGTGGTATCCTCCTCGGCGCTCTCCGTGGAATCACTCTTCATGATGTCCCAGTTCGCCTTTCCGTCCTCCAACACCTTGGCGTGGAAGGTAGGATTGATGATTTCGATCGAGTTGATCACGTACGCATCTGCGAATAGGCTGGAGAGATCGATCACGGCGGTGAGCTTGCCGATGTCCGCCAAGGTATCCCCCGCGAATTCGTTTTCACCGACAACTCCGACGTTTTCGATGGATACAGATGCGTTCGGGAAATGCTTGAAGAAGTTCATGGAAAAGTCTCCCATGTACAATTCCGCATCTAACATGTCGTTCACTTCGTTGATAACCACTTCTTTAACCTTGTCTTTGAACAAGAAGGGAAGTACCGCGAGCAGTACGATGATTGCTAATAGGGCGATTCCTCCAATTTTTAGGATGCGTTTCATATTATGCGATATATTAAATTTTTATTTTTTTATCTTTTTTGTCCAACGCAATATATATGCAAAGTTACAACTTTTCATCATACATTTTACATAGGTGATGAAAAAAGAATTTTCGCCGTGTCTCAGTGAGGTTTAGGGCGTTGCGAGCCACTTTCGGGTCGTTTACAGTCTCCTCTAAAATGAGGAGAAACGAAGGAGAATGAAGAGCTTTTTTCTGGTGCATTGAGGCCGGTTTAGCCTTAAATGAATGATTTTCAAACGAATGGTTAGGACGATATTGTTTTCGTAATAAAAAAAAGTAAACATGTCTGATGTTTGCGGATTATGAAAAAAATTTTTACTAATTTTGCGTTTCGTGTGAAAATGGTTGTTTTTCACAGTTGAGATCGAAATTTTTATTGTTCAATTTATAAAATTATGGCTAAAGAAAAGAAATTCATCACTTGTGATGGTAATGAGGCTGCTGCACATATTTCCTATATGTTCAGCGAGTGCGCCTGTATCTACCCAATCACACCATCTTCAACGATGGCAGAGCACGTGGATGAGTGGGCCGCTCAAGGTCGCAAGAACATCTTCGGCGAGACAGTGTCTGTAACAGAAATGCAGTCAGAGGCAGGTGCCGCTGGTGCAGTTCACGGTGCAATCCAAGCGGGTGCGTTGACATCCACTTACACCGCTTCCCAGGGTCTGTTGTTGATGATCCCTAACATGTACAAGATCGCTGCGGAGAAGATGCCGGCTGTGTTCCATGTATCAGCTCGTACCATCGCATCTCACTCTCTCTGTATCTTCGGTGACCATCAGGACGTTTACGCATGCCGTCAGACAGGTTTTGCGATGTTGGCTGAGGGTTCAGTACAGGAGGTTATGGATTTGGCTGGTGTAGCTCACTTGTCAACCATTAAGTCTCAAGTTCCTTTCTTGAACTTCTTCGACGGATTCCGTACTTCCCACGAGATCCAGAAGATCGAGAAGTTGGACAACGAGGATTTGGCTGGATTGATCGACCAAGAGAAG
>JAGCGM010000203.1 GCA_017649635.1 Paludibacteraceae bacterium
CGCATAGGCGGAACAATAAATGCCCAGCAGCATAAGAAGCGATACGACTCTTTTCATCATATACCTGTTTATGTTTTATGTTTAATTTATATCAAAATAACTTCTCTCCGTAGTGTAATAACTTATACGACAGAACCATATATCCTCGCCGAAAGGGAAACACTTTTCGGCTCAGACCACATAAGATTTAACTTATATAAGATTTGACGTTACACAAAAATCACGCAAAATTATAAAAATTATTGATTTAAAAAGTGTTTTACCGAAAAAAATACTAAAAATGTGTAATAATAGTAGATTTTAGAGATATAAGTGTTAATTGGTTGATTGTTAAATGGATAAAAAATAATCAGCAAAAAACAAAGGGGCGATTCCAGCTTTCTTCGCCTATTTTAGCCTTATCGTCCCTTATTGTGTCCAGTCTACAAAATATGTATTCTTAATTTCCCTAGGGTGTTGCCCTAGGCTATATAATGTTTCGCCCTTTCAGGGCTCTATGACCCAAACCCGTTCATCATACAGGGGTTTACACCCCTGCCTGGGGGATGTCGCCCCGTTGGGGCTTAGTTATGCGCATCGTGTAGAGACGCACTTCCCACCAATTGACTTCGTCGAACTGACGTTTCAAAATTCTTAATTCTTAATTCTTAATTCTCAAAGTATTACCTTCACGCTCTTCGTTTCCGTCTTAACAACATACGTTCCCTTGCCAGGCAAGACGAAGCGGACGGTCTCATTCTCTTTACCCTGAGCGCTACGCAACAGTCTGCCGTTGAGGTCATAGACCTCGATGCGGCCCTCGGCACCCCGCACGAAGAGGGAGAGGCCTTCCGTCCAGATATCGCAATGCGCCGCATCGACACTCTGCGTGGAGGTCCACTCATCAAGATCCACCATCTTCCAGCCCTCCGGGATCCTGTTCTCACCATACTCCTCAGCCAATGATTTTGGACAGACGAATGTGCCCGTCGGAGCGACACCCGAAACCCAAGCTCTCGTCCACCGTGTCCATTCCGTGAAGTTCACCTTGATCAGCGAAAGGTTACTGCAACCATCAAACATCCTGTTGCAACAGGAGTCGGCCCGCACGTCCGTATTGTGCAGTTCAGGCGCCTGCGTCAGGCTGGCGCATCCATTGAACATCCCGTAGTAGCAACCCGCCGACAACTCCGTGGCGGGCAGTTCTGGCGCTTGCGTCAGGCTGGTGCAGCCGGTGAACATCAGCACGTAGCAATAGATGGGCAGTTCCGTAGCGGGCAGTTCGGGCGCCTTCGTCAGAGCGGTGCAACCATCGAACATTCCTCCATAGCAACCGTCAGAGAGTTCCATGGCAGGCAGCTCAGGCGCTTGCGTCAGAGCGGTGCAACCCATAAATATGCCATCGTAACATGACGTAACCATCTTGGTGGCAGGAAGCGCCGGCGCCTTCGTCAGACGGGTGCAGTTCAGGAACATGGACATGTAACATTTCCCCGACAACTCTGTGGCGGGGAGTTCAGGAGCCTGCGTCAGGCTGGCGCAATCGTAGAAGAGTTGGTAGAAACAATACCCGCTCGGAATCTTTTCGCACTCCCCTTCGTCCGTAATCAGACTCATCACGCTTCCACTCGCGGCGATGGAACCCGTCATGGTGAAGTTGGTGTAGCGATTTGGGCTATGGGAGAAACCATCCGGATGGTTTCCCCTCAGCAACGCTTTGTCGCCCACCTGCTTCAAGGTGACGGCATCGCCCACGCTAAGCTGCACCCACGTCTGCCCGTCATCTAACGAGTATTGGATGTCCGGCGTCACATCTCCCACGGTCTCAATCCCGAACGAGGAGTTCTCCTCCTCCGCGGTGAAGGTGAGGTAATTGACGGCGGCGGGATGGACCATGTTCCAACCCTCAGGGATACGGCTCGCACCATACTCCTCCGCAAGATCCTTCGGACAGATGAACCTGCCGGTAGGGGCCACATCCGCAACCCAGTTCGCGGTGCCTATCCACTTCGTGAAATGCACCTCGATTTTAGAGAGCTGGGTACACCCAAGGAACATCATCGTGGTGCAATCCTCCACCAACGACGTGGCAAGGAACGCTGGGGCCTGCGTCAGACTGGTGCAACCCATGAACATCCTATCGTAGCATCCTGTGACCATCTGGGTGGCGGGGAGCGCCGGGGCTTGCGTCAGGCTGGTGCAATATTGGAACATCTTATCGTAACAGTTGTCAGCCAACGTGGTGGCGGGCAGTTCGGGTGCCTGCGTCAGACTACTACAGTCGCTGAACATCCCTTCATAGCATAAAGGGCTCAACTCCATGGCGGGAAGCGCTGGGGCTTCCTTCAGGTCGGAGCACCTGCTGAACATATTCACATAACTGCCGGAAGGGGCCTTCGAGGCAGAAAGAACCGGGGCTTGCGTCAGGCGGGTACAACCGAGGAACATGCCGCTGTAACATCCCTCGACCAACTCCGTGGCGGGTAGCTCAGGCGCCTGCGTCAGATGGATACAGTTGGCGAACATATAAGCGTAACAACCCCTACCCAACGTCGTGGCGGGCAGTTCAGGCGCCTGCGTCAGGCTGTAGCACCCTGAAAAGAGAGAGGTGAAACATTCGGAGTTCGGTATCGTCTTGCTCTCCCCCACACCGTCCAACAGGCTCATCACGCTTCCGCTGGCGGCGATGGAATCGGTCATGATGAAACGGATATAGTTATCCCCGTCCACGGATAATCCCTGCGGATTGTCTCCCCTCAAGATGGCCTTGTCGCCCCTCTTCGGGATAAAGACCGTGTCTTTAGGCACCAGTTCGTTCCAGGTATTTCCACCGTCCAATGAATACTCTATATTGCTGTCGACCGTTCCCCAGACACCGATTCCAAACCCTGCGTTATCCTCCCCGGCCGTGAAAGTGAGGTAATTGACTGCGAATGCAAAAGCATGGACGCACAATAGCGCAACCAGCAATGTTAGTTTCCTGATCATAAGCCCTTTATTGTATTATTTATCATATTTTTAGAATATCCGCGCCACAATCTGTCCGATAAGAGCAAGAGAGAAGTGTTTTTTATCGGCACCATAGAAATTCTCAAAGGTAATATTTTTTTGAATTGATTCATATTTTTATATTTGTAAAGCCATCTCCCGTAGGGGACAGAAACCGCAGGGCGCGAACGGCTCCCGCGAGGCAGATGTTTTTTGGCAAATACACACCAGATCCGTCGAATAAATAGCAATCTCATGAAAAGGAAAACATTGCTCATTTTGCTCATGGTTGGTTCTCTCGTCGCTTGCTCGGACTCGCGAAGAAAGAACCAGGAGAGGCTTCCTAACTGGGAGGATCCGACAAGGGATGCCTACCTTGTGACGGACCCTGAATTTAACGATCCGGACTTCATGGATGCAGGCTTTTCGGACCCGGACTTTGCGGACCTAAAATTCATGGATTTGGACATGGACAGTGATGACGACGAGACTTTCAGACGGAGTGACAGATATTACCAATCCTATGACAGTGACGATGACGAGATCTTCCTAAGAGTGGACAGGAAAGCCCAATTCCCTGGTGGGGTGCACAATCTAATGTTGTACATCCGAGAGAACATGGAATACCCTGAGGAGGCCAAGGAAGATGGTGTCCAAGGCAGGGTTCTCATAAAGTTCATCGTAAGAAAGGACGGTTCCATCGACAATATTAATGTAACAAGAAGTCTTGATCCCCTATTGGACAAGGAGGCCATCAGGCTGGTGGAGAATATGCCTAATTGGATCCCGGCACAAAACCAAGGAAGAATCGTGAACTCATTCTTTACGATACCCATACTATTCAGATTAGACGCAGAATGACAACCTGCGAACAAATTCCACCTTCCCGACAATCAAAAATAAAAACTATATTTGTGTATAATTATAAATCGAATGTGTCATGAAAAAGGAACTATTGCTTTTATCATTTTTGGCAGGGGCGCTCGTAGCGTACTCGGCCGACCAGGAACAAGTCTTACCTATACAGGAGAAGGCCATTGCCGCAACAGAGGAAATAGCCCCAGTTGAGAATACGGAAGAGGGAAGTGTACCTTTTGTGAAAGTCGAGAAGAAGGCTGAGTTCCCCGGTGGACATAAAAAGCTAATGGAATATCTCAAGGGAAACATTAAATACCCGGAGAAAGCCATGGCTGACTCAATAAGTGGAATGGTTCTTGTGAAGTTCGTAGTAAAGAAGGATGGTTCCGTCGATGACATTAGGGTGATAAGAAGTGTTGATCCACTATTGGACGAAGAGGCCATCAGGGTGGTGAAGAATATGCCTAAATGGATTCCGGCACAGAACGCTGGGAGGGACGTAGCCTCATACTTTATGCTACCCATAAATTTCAAACTGAATGTAAAATGACAACCCACTAATAAATTCCACCTTCCCGACAATCAAAAATAGGCACTAATTTGTTGGGAAATTAATAATTCGAATGCATCATGAAAAAGAAACTATTGTTTTTATCACTTATGGTTGGGTCGCTCACGGTGTACTCGGCCGACCAGAAACAGGCCTCACCTGCCCAAAAGGAGGTCACTGCCGCCACGGAGGATATAGCGGGACTCCCACGAATTATGGCTGAAGATGAGGATGAGGAAAGAGAAAAGAAGGAACAAGTTTTTATGATAGTCGAGAAGAAGGCTGAGTTCCCCGGTGGGCATAAAAAGCTAATGGAATATCTCAGGGGAAACATAAAATATCCGGAGCAAGCCTTGGCTAAATCAATCGAAGGCAAGGTATACGTGAAGTTCACGGTAAAGAAGGATGGTTCCATCGACGACGTTAAGATAATAAGAAGTACTGATTCCCTATTGGACGAGGAGGCCATCAGGGTGGTGAAGAACATGCCTAAATGGATTCCGGGACAAACCCGAGGGAAAGACGTAAACTCAAGCATTACGCTGCCTGTGACGTTCTTCCTGCCCGATTCGACGGCGACGAATGAGGTGAAAAAATAGAGACGCAATACCCTGCGAAATGAATTTATAGGTTCCACCCCAAAAACCGATATGTCATGAAGAAGAATTTATTGCTCTTATTGCTTCTGGTTGTCCCCTTCGTCGCAGGTTCCGCCTCGAATATCAAGGGACGAAGTCGCTCTTCCATGAAGGAATCTGTAAATGTTCGGCCGAAGAAGGCTAAGCCTATCAAACCGGTTAAACAGGCTGACATCGTCGCATCTCTGGACTTTGATTCATTATCGAATAAGAAGGTTAATCAGGCTGACACTGCCGCATCCGTCGCACAGGATGATGACGATAAGCCTATTGTTAATGTTCAAAAAAAGGCGCAGTTCTCTGGTGGAAGTGATGCGTTGAGGAAATACCTCCGTGAAAATTTAACATATCCCGAGGAGGCCTTAGATGCTGGCATTCAAGGAACGGTTATTGTAAGTTTCATTGTAAGAAAGGATGGAACCCTCGACAATGTGGAGGTGGAGAGAAGTGTTGATCCTTCCTTGGATGATGAGGCTGTCAAAGTGGTGGAAAGTATGCCTAATTGGGTTCCCGCTCAAGTAGATGGTAGAGCTGTGAGTTCATTTTACCGTTTACCTGTCATCTTTAGGCTATCCAGGTAGAGACGCAATGCCTTGCGTCTCCACAACAAAAACACATTGCATCTCTACAAAAAATGCCTTGCGTCTCCACAAAATAAATTCAAAACCCCACGGAATGGATTTTTCAGAACCCGCCTTATGTGAAATGACGTGGCGGGGCCCTTCCGTATGCCTTCCGCCGATCATTCTCCCCCGCACCTCCTCGCGAGCAGCTTATGACCGATGCTGCATTGCAGGCATTTACGCATGTCGCAGTACTGGGTCTTCAATTCGATGAGGGCTTGGCTCTGGAAGGCGTTCTCCGCGCATACCCCGAACCTTTTCCACCCTTCGATGGTGTGGTTCTTCTCCGTGGGCATCTGCTCCAGCAGCGACATGATGCGCTCCTGTATCGACTCGTCCTCCTTCCGGATGGCATAGGCATAGAGGATGGGGCAGACCGCGTTGATGATGAGCAGGTCCAGCGTGGCGTCCGACATCCTTTTGGTGGAATAGGGGGAGCTGGCGCCGAACCTCGTGTGGGTGTGCCAATACGCGGAGAGGTCAGCCCGTAGCGCTTGCCGGATCTCCGCCAGTCGCATATGCTCTAATACCATGGAAAACAGATTGTTGGAGCGGTGCACCAATGCGGCGAACTGTGCGATGCGCACGTAGGGCGAGTTGTTGGGGCGCATCCGCGCGAACTTCCACAGCGAGGGGTCGATGGGGGTCAGTCCGAATTTATGGCGGAGAAAGTTGTATTCCCGCTGCAGGAGAGCCTCGTAATCGTCCGACGGAGCCTCTTCCAGCAGTCCCGCTTGCCCGAAGAAGAGCGCCTCGACCTGCTCCGCATGGTCCTTGTGCTTCGCCAGGCAGGGGATGGGCAAGGATTGCACCAGTTGGTCGAAGGGTTGCGCATTGGTGTGCATGCCGAAACTCTTGGCGAGCAGGCGGTAGAGGACCTCCGACCAATTGTTGCGGCTCTGTTCCAGGAGGGCGAAGATCTCCTCCGTCTTGCGGCTCAGCCGTAGATGCGACATCCTGCAGAGTTGTAGTTGGAGGAACTCATGGGTGATCCGCTCCCAATGCTTTTCGCAGTGGATCCATTGGTGGGGTCTTCTGAAGTCCTCGTATTTGGCGAGCGTGGCCTCGTCGAGCCGCAGCTCCAGCTGGGGGATGAGGTCTCCGTTGGTGCGCCGGATGCGCATGTCGGAGCGTTCCACGACATGCAGGACCACCGAGTCGTAGCAAGGGTCCTCATTGTGGTGGTGTTTGTACCAGTCGGAGGCGGTGACATGGACCTCCACGTTTCCGGCCCAGATCGTCCCGTCGATCTTCACCTTCACGTTGAAGAAATCAGGCCCGGCGTCCCGGTTCAATTCCCCCACATTGATCACAGAGATTGGTTCACCATCCACGGTGAGAAGGCGACTTCCGTCGTAGAGGCGGTACTGCCATGCATACTGCAACAAGTCTTCTTTCATAATTGTTAACGTTAAAATTCAACAGGCGTGGCAAATATCGTAAATATTTTTGTTACTTTGCAATGTTTAAACGTATTTTTATGCCAAAAAGAATTGCTTTTATCATCAATCCCATCTCCGGCACGAGCGACAAGAAGGACTTGCCCGACTTGGTCAAACAGACCTTCACGGAGGGATGGGATGTCACGATTGCGGAAACCCAATACGCAGGTCATGGGAAAGAGATGGCAAGCCAATTTGCGGCGGATGGCTATGACGTTGTGGTGGCTTGTGGTGGAGACGGCACGATGAACGAGGTGGCCTCCGCGCTTGTACATACCGACACGGCCTTCGCGATCGTCCCTTACGGTTCCGGCAACGGCTTCGCCCGCCACTTGGGCTACTCCATGCATCCTAAGCAGGCTTTGGAACAGATTCTGAACGGCGAGGAGCGCAGTGTCGACAGCGGTTTGGCGAATGGCAAGCGATTCTTCTGCACATGCGGCACGGGTTTCGACGCCCATGTGAGCCACACCTTCTCCAAGGAGGGCAAGCGGGGCTTCCTCACCTACCTGAAGGTTATCCTCCGGGAGTATAAGACGTACGAGCCGAGGGTTTACCAATTGGAGAGCCCCTCGTTCCCTGGCGTGAAGAAAAAAGCGTTCCTTGTCACCTTCGCCAACGCGGCGCAATGGGGGAACATGGCATATATCGCTCCGCACGCAAGTGTCCGTGATGGCGTAATGGACATCTGCGTCTTGGGTAAATTTCCCGTGTATTCCGCACTGGGTCTGGCGATGAGGCTCTTCATGGGCACGTTCGACAAAAGCCGCCATGTGACCGCCCTGAAGGCGAAGGAGGTGACACTCATCCGCGATGAGGAGGGTGAGTTCCACATCGACGGAGATCCGCTGATGATGGGCAAGGAAATCAAGGTGGAGATCGATCCGCTCTCCCTGAAAGTTAGAGTATAACCAATTTAATAAATACAATTTTTATGAAAAAATTTTTGTTATGGTCGCTTTTGTGGCTCGTGGTTTGTTCCCCGTCTTGGGCTCAGGCCGATGCTGAAACTGGCGGCGGATTGAAGGTGAACCTCGGCGTTGGCGCAAGCATAACCGGTGGTTCCGTCAGCATGTATAGCCATGAAAATAAGAAACTCATGAATCCGTGGGATAGAGAGTTTTTTATCGGTTGCACGAATTGGCATTTCGAGTTCATCTCGGACTTCCTTCCTCAAAGTGAGCGTATCTCCTTTGGCACAGGCCTTCGTATCACGGGACAGACCGCTTCGTCCAGATATTGGGAGGATATGTATTGGTTGGTCAAAGAGGGTCCTAACCTGCGTGATTATGTGACGATAGGCTCTATGTCTCAACGAAATTTCTATTTGGGCGTTCCGCTCTATTTCCGCGTCTTCTTCAGTTCTCAAGAGAATAGGGTGCGTCCGTACGTCAAGTTCGACGCCAGCATGGACTTCCTGCTCGGTTATCGGAACTCGATGGATATAACGGACTTGCACATGAGAACGCTTTACGAGGATCAGTTGGAGGAGGAAATGGGTGAACCGGACCGTTTCCACGTCTCCTCTTCGGCGGCTGTTGGCATCAGAATCAATTGCAACCATTTTTATGTTTGCCCGGAGATTGTATTGCCTCGCATCGAGATTGGTGGCAGCCCATTCACTTTCTTTGACAAGAGCGAATATATCGGCTCCGTCGGTGTGAAACTCTCTTTCTTGTTCCCTGTGGGAAATAACGCGAAGGATGGCGCCGCTGAGGTGAAGACATCTTATAGCTCTAATATACAGCAGGAAAATAGTATGCCTGTCGAGGATTTTTAATTTAATTATCATAGAAGATTATGGATATATTAAAAAAGATATTATGGTCAGCTCTCCTCTTTTTGCCTTTCTCATGCTATGAGGAGGAGGAACCGATTGACACCGAATGTGGAAAAGATACTTTCGACATCGATATGGATGGCATGAATTTCAGGGATGATTATGAGTTCAAACCTGCGGGCATAGCTGTCTCCGACAGTTTTGTGACATTCTCTTTGTATGGTCGTGTGGAGAGGAGATGGAACCACGACGATTGGAAAGATAAACCTCACTACAACGATTACCATTCCCATGAGAATGATTATCGGGCGCTCTCCATTTCCTTCCCATTGAAACAAAGGAAGATGGATGATTTCACGGACGTGGTATCGTTGAGCCATACCTCTATTGACTTCGGGAAGGACAGTGTCCTCGTGACGTTGGAGGTGAACGATGTAAAGGACACCTTGGATGTGACTTCCGGATTGTTGCGGTTCAATTGCGCAGATCTGCTGGGTATCGATGGACATCGGGATTTTGTGGTCCTCGCGGGTACGCTGTCATTCAGCTATTATGACGACAACGCGAAGGATTCGACAAACATTGCCGCTAAAAAGGATTTTTACAACAGGAAATCCATGGGCGGCAAATTCGACGTGCGAATCGGTCGTAGTAACTTCGATAAGAAAAACTAATCCATTCCGTGAAAAAGGCGTTCCGCATATTCTTGCTGGTCATCGCTGTTATTCTTGCCTTGAATATCGTCGTGGTGGCTTTGCTGAGCAACAAGAGTGTGCAGAAATCGCTGATTTCATACGGAGAAAACTGGCTGAGGGAGAGGACCAACACGGAACTCTCCCTCGGTTATATTGGGTTCGACCTCCTCAACGGATTCTTCGTGGAGGGGCTCTATGTGGAGGACCAGCAGGGGGATACGCTGCTCTTCGCGGATAGAATCAAGGCGGATGTTAACTTGCGTGCCCTACTGAATATCAACAACTTAAAAATCAACAAAGTGGAGATGGATGACTTCGTCGCCCATATCCACAAGGAGACGGATTCCTCCGCCTTCAATTTCCAGTTCCTGATCGACGCTTTCGCGAGTGATGAGCCTAAGGAGGAGAAACCTCAGGCTGATCCATTCGCCATGACAATCAAATCGGTTGTCCTGAAGAACGGCCGTGTAACCTATGACGTGCGCTCCGCCGAGGAGACGCCCGATCTCTTCAACGCCTCGCATATCGATTGCTCCAACCTATGCTTGGACGCTTCCTTCGCCTTGTCTCCCAAGGGGGCCATCGAGGTGGAGGTGGAGGCGCTTTCCCTCTCCGAAAAGTCCGGACTGCGGGTGGAGAACATGGAACTGGAGGCTACGCTGGAGGATAACAAGCTCACCCTGCCTTCGTTGGCGCTCTCCTTGCCGAAGAGCCAACTTGCCTTGAAGGGGGAGGGTTCGTTGGACGACCTCACCTACGATGTCACCCTCTCCTCCGACTCTTTCTCCTTGGTGGACCTGCGGTGCTTCGTGCCGATGTTCGCCTGCATGAAGGATTCCACAGCCCTCTCACTCCACGCCTCCGGGAAGTTCCCCGCCGTGAATGTGGAGAACCTGAAAATCAATTACCCTACCCTTCTCCAACTCTCCGCCCCTGTAGTGAAGATGGAGGATTGCCTGGCGTGGGACTCCACCGCCTATGTGCTACGCATAGACGAACTCTCCCTGACGAAAGAGGGTATGGATAGGATCATGACGATGGTCGGCAAGGAACCTAACCCTACGTTCTCCGAATACCTACCTATGAGGCTGGCCCTCCAATTCGATGGCCCGCTGTCGAATGCGAAACTGAAGGGAGACCTCGCCTCCACGCTGGCCTCCCTCGCCTTGGATGGAACGCTGCGGTATGTGAATCGGGAGAACTACTTAGGGTGCGACCTCTCCACCTCCTTCACGGACGTGGCGCTGGACTCCATCCTCCATTCGAATGATTTCAAACGCTTATCGATGACGGCGGACCTCCAATTAGACTGGAAGATGGAGGCTATGCCTGACGCCCGCCTCGTCGCCCGCCTTCCTGATTTCTCCTATAAGGGCTATGACTCCGACACGTTGAGGCTCAACGCCCATTATTTCAAGACGGACTCGCTCTCCTCCTTCGTGGAGGTCCGCGACCCTAACCTTTTCTGCAACGCGAAGGTGGAGGCGGCTAACCTATCGGGCGAGATGCCCCGTTTCGCTGTGGCGACG
>JAGCGM010000204.1 GCA_017649635.1 Paludibacteraceae bacterium
ACAAGGACGAATTGAACATGAAGGTGGGCGACAAGAAGAAACTCAACGCAGCCATTTACCCTGAGGAGTCGAGCGAGAGATTCAGCATTTCATGGAGCTCCGAAAACAACGCTGTGGCTACGGTCTCACCGGACGGCACCATCACCGCCATGGCTGAGGGCGAGACTGCCATCGTCGCCTCCGCAGGAAACATATCCGCGAAGTGCTTCGTCACCGTCGACGAGAACAGTGAGGAGGAATAACAAAATCAAACCATAAAACATTCAAAAACAACATGAGCATACTGAACCGCAAAACGATAAAAAACGTAATCAAATTATCTGTCGCAGTCTTAGCGCCCATCGCCGCCGCATACCTCAAGGCCAAGCTGAAAAAGGATACGGAGGAGGGCAAGGAGGAGAGTCAAGAGACAACCTCTGAAAACACAGAAAAACCACAGGAAGCCGGGAAGCCACAGGAACCTGAGAAGGCACAGGAATCCGAAAAGCCTATGGACGCTCCCAAAGCGGATGCGGAGATCAAGGTGAGCGACGAGGCTGGGAAAGCCATCAACATCATCGAAAAGACTGGATGCAAAATCGCCCACATAGTCAGCTGCAACAACATCACGGAAGAACAGTTGACCAATGTATACCTACGCATGACTGAACAACCTAATCCAGGGTTCGTCCGTGTCATGGTGGAGTTGGATAGCATAATGATCGATAACCTGCTGATAGAATACGAAGAGCACCTGTCTGACATGGATGCTTTTATTCAAAGCAAGCTGAACACGCCTCTCGAAGATGCGGAGTCCATCCTCAACAACCGTTTCGATGAGACAAAGGAAATCTACACATCGGACGGTGACATGGATTGGGACAACGATATGATCGCCTGGGGGAAGGAATCGACTGAATGTGATGCGTTAAGCTCTATCATACTAAGCCAAAGCGACAACATCCTATGCTTCGTCGATGTGCCAGTACAATCTGTCTACGACGTATTCTGCTACCTGCCATTCGGCGGTGCGGAAAGCCCTGAACCGCTGGAACACCGAAGCATCGCGAAATATTGGTTTGAAAAATACGGAGCGGTTCCATGCTTCATGTCCGGCGACGTCCTGCAATTCTACGTGAAACAACCCGTGAAGGAGGAAGAAGAGGTGAAAGCCCTCGCACTCCAGCAGTTCGGTTTTTGCTCAGACATCGTCACCCAAGGCTGCGAGACGGTACAGAACCTTGCCAACTCATTAAAGGACTCCAGATTCTGGTATTTTTGGTGGGACTAAAACCATCACGCACATCATGGACTAGCAAACAAAACGAAGGTCCGATAGACTCCTTAAGATAACATTTCGGGTGACGGCGCCTAGTGCCTCCTCCCGAGAAAAGAAAGACGGGGAAGCGATCAAACACGACTGCTTCCCCGTCTTCTATTTTACCCCTAAGGAGTTATCAAGAGAACAACAGCTCACGGTACTTCGGCATCGGCCAGAAGTCATCGTCGATCACCAATTCGAGGTCATCGATGTGGGAGCGGATCTCCTCCATCGTAGGGCGTACCACACTGTCGTACACCACGGCTGTCTCATGCTCGCTCTTCGCCGTGTTGGCGGTGTGACGCTCCTCCGTCATGCGCTTCACCAACTTCTTGATGGCGGTGACATGGCTGGAGATCTCACGGATCAGGTCTTTCCTATCCTCCGAAAGCACATCGTACTCCTTTGCATCGAACAACTGCTTCAAGCCGCAGAGGTTTTCGATCAGACGGTTCTGGTAAGCCACCGCGGTAGGCACGATATGGTTGATGGCGATGTCGCCCAAGATGCGAGATTCGATCTGCACCTTCTTCGAGAACTTCTCGTACTCCACCTCGACACGTCCCTTCAGTTCCACCTCATTGAAGACATTCTCACCGATCAGCACATCCATGGAAGATTTGTCCAAGTACTTACTGATGGCCTCAGGGGCGCTGGTGATGTTGGTGAGTCCACGTTTCTTGGCCTCTGCCTTCCACTCCTCGGAATAGCCGTCTCCCTCGAAACGCACCGGTTTGGACTCTATGATCAGTTTCTTCAGAACTTGGAAGATCGCCTCATCCTTTCCTTTCCCCGCATTGATCAGGTCATCCACCTCCGCGCGGAACTCGTTCAGCTGGTGGGCAACGGCCGCATCCAAGGCGATGATGGAGGCCGCACAGTTAGCGGACGAACCGACAGCACGGAACTCGAAACGGTTACCCGTGAAGGCGAACGGAGAGGTTCGGTTACGGTCGGTGGTATCCAGCATGATGTCCGGGATACGTGCGATACCCAACTTCAGGGCAGTCTTCTCCTCAGGGGTCATCTTGTTGTCCCCCACCTGAGTGGCCAAGTCGTCCAGCATCTTGGAGAGCGTACGTCCCAAGAAGACGGAGAGGATGGCAGGAGGTGCCTCGTTGGCACCCAATCGATAGGTGTTGCCAGCGCTCATAATAGAGGCGCGCAATAGGTCCTGATGCTTGTAGACGGCCGTCATCACATTCACGAGGAAGGTGATGAACAACATATTCCCCTTAGGGTTCTTAGCCGGAGAGAGCAGGTTGATGCCCGTGTCCGTCGTCAAAGACCAGTTGTTGTGCTTACCGGAACCGTTCACGCTGGCGAAAGGCTTCTCATGCAGCAAGACCTGGAAATGGTGCTTGCGGGCAATACGCTTCATCACGTCCATGATCAACTGGTTGTGGTCGTTCGCCAAGTTCGCCTCCTCGTAGATCGGGGCGAACTCGAATTGGTTAGGAGCCACCTCGTTATGTCTGGTTTTCAAAGGAATACCC
>JAGCGM010000205.1 GCA_017649635.1 Paludibacteraceae bacterium
CACATTGTTTCTTAGTTTTCTGACAGGATTGTTCTGCGCCATCGCCGCACACATACTAAAAAGCATCGTCGCATTTCTGCATGAGTTAGTGAAGAGCAACTTCACGGACGGCAGTTTGAACTACCTCTACTTGGCGACACCGATCATCGGCGTATGCCTCGCCAGCGCCTACGTCCGTTACATCGTGAAGGATGACATCAGCCATGGAGTGACGAAGATCATGTTCGCCATCTCCCAAAAGAAGGCGCGCATCAAGCGGCACAACATGTGGTCATCCACCATAGCCAGTTCGCTCACCATCGGTTTCGGAGGATCGGTAGGAGCCGAGGCCCCGATCGTGCTGACGGGTTCGGCCATCGGTTCGAACCTCGGACAACTCTTCCGCATGGAGCAGAAGACGCTGATGTTGCTCGTCGGCTGCGGTGCGGCAGGTGCTGTGGCTGGTATCTTTAAGGCCCCGATCGCGGGTGTCTGCTTCACCCTGGAGGTGCTGATGCTCGACTTGACGATGGCATCCATCGTGCCATTGCTCATCTCCGCGGCGACCGCCTCCATCTTCACCTACTTCCTCACCAGCTCGGAGGCGATGTTCACCTTCGAACCCGTCCCTTTTTCCCTCCACAACGTGCCTTACTACGTGGCGCTCGGAATCCTCTGCGGATTCGTTTCGCTCTACTTCACGAGGGGAATGACCAAATTGGAGTCCTTCTTCGCCAGTCTCGATACACCCATAAAAAAGCTGTTCGCCGGAGGTATCATGCTGAGCGTCCTGATCTTCTTCATCCCACCGCTCTACGGAGAGGGTTATGACACCATCGGCTACCTGCTCGACGGCAACGTGAAAGCCATCACGGAGAATAGCGTATTCTACGATTTCAGGGATAATTTCTGGATGGTGCTGCTCTTCCTCTTCCTCATCATCTTCTTCAAGATATTCGCCTCGGCGGCCACAAACGGAAGCGGCGGAACGGGCGGAATCTTCGCCCCTAGCCTATTCATGGGTTGTATCACGGGCTATGCGATGGCCTTCATCACCAACTATACGAGCCTTGGAACATTGCCCGAGAAGAACTTCGCCTTGGCGGGCATGTCGGGCGTCATGGCGGGTGTCATGCACGCACCGCTGACGGGCGCCTTCCTCATCGCGGAACTAACGGGTGGCTACAGTTTGTTCATCTGTCTGATGATCACGGCCACCGTCGCCTATGTCACCATCCTGGCCTTCGAGCCTCATAGCTTGTACGCCATGCGTCTCGCCAAAAAGGGTGAGCTGTTGACCCACAACACGGACAAGAACATCCTCACCTTGCTGAAGACGGAGAACGTCATCGAGACGGACTTCCAGACGCTCCACCCGGAGATGTACCTGGGCGACGTCATCAAGATCGTGGCGAACTCCAACCGTAACATCTTCCCAGTACTCGACTCCAAGCACAGGATGGTGGGGCTCATCAGCCTGAACGAAATACGTAACATCATGTTCCGCCCGGAACTGTACAACCGCTTCAAGGTATCCAAACTGATGGTCTCCCCGCCGGACTTCGTCTCCGCCGACGAACCAATGGAAAAGGTGATGTACAAGTTTGAGAAGACCAAGGCGTGGAATCTGCCCGTGCTGGATGCGGAAGGCAGGTATTTGGGCTACGTCTCCAAATCGAAGATATTCTCCGCCTATAGGGAGTTGCTGGTGACGTTGTCGGACGAGTAAAAATAGTTAAGAGTTAAGAAGTAAGAGTTAAGAGTTTTAGGGTGTTCTGGTTGGATGTGCGTGAAGATATCCTCCAAACCAGAAAAATAGTAAATCGTAAATAGCTAAATAGTAAATAGCCAAATCGTAAATAAGAAAGGGTCAGCCACCCGCACCCGTCCCACACCGCAAACCGCAAATAGTAAATCGTAAATAGCTAAATAGTAAATCCCCTTTACTTTTTCTTATCAATCTTAAAGGACAAAAGGATCTCGTGCGTATTGCTCGGCAGGGTGCAATTACTTCCCAAACCACACTCATAGACATAGCCGAAGCGGAAGATGCGATGTTCGAAACCTAATACCAAGGAGAGGTAGGAAGGGTTGCAACCGTTCACCAGGTCAGGGCGCCACGATAGTCCGCCCCATAATAAACGACGGTAGAAGAGCAAGGTGCCCAAATCCGCCACGTGCACCTTATTACGGTTCATATAGCCTAAATCCACCCACAGGTCCCAATCATCCCCCAAGACGAAGGAACGCACCGCATAGCCGTAGAAATGGCGGTCGGACGAATAGGAAAGCGACTGGTTGTTCTGAACATGGGTGGAAGAGATTCCGAACGTCCAATCCATAGAAGTGAGCTCGAAGCCCACATTGAAGTCAGGGGAGGCCTCCGTGACACGGTCTTTCGACAAGTCCAGCAACGCACGCTCGTACTCCTTGCTCAATGTGTTGGCGGAAGGGTCATAAGAGCCCCAGAAAGCGCCTGCGGAGATACCCATGGAGAGGATCCAGCGCGGATTCAGGTCTATCTGGTAGGAATACTCTGCCTTCACCTCCGTCATGCTATGCCCCACACCCATCACATCACGGTAGACCGTCAGGCCCACGCCCGACTGGATGCGCTTGAAGTAGTTCGTAGCGTTCAGGAGCAGGGTATGCGGCGCATTGTCCACACCCAACCATTGCAGACGACCCATCAGGAAGATGTCCACGTCGCCCGTGTTGCCCACGCCCGCAGGGTTGATGTTGCCACGGGAAAAGAGCTGCTGGGTAAGCAACAAGTCTTGCTGGGCGAAGGAGACCTGTCCCAAGCCCAACCATAGCAGCAATATGTAGAAAAGTCTCTTCATCGTTCCTTCACTCTTACCACCACCCTACGGTTCATCAAATGTTCATATTCGTTCTTCGCATGTGGGTAGACCAGTTCCAGCTCGCTGCGACCAATCATCGTCAGCCGTTTCGGGTCGACTCCTCGGCGCACCAAGACCTCATAGACCCTTTTGGCGCGACGTTCGGACAATCCCTGGTTATAGGCCACCGTACCACGCTCGTCCGTATGGCCGATCACCTCGAAATCCTTTCCCTGATGATAGTCGATGAAGGCCATAATGGTATCGAACTCCGCGGAATAGTCCGTGATGAAATTATTTTGGTCAAAGATAAAATAGACGATACAGGTGTTGATGTCCGGGCGGGAGACGCGTGGCGGTGTCGGCAACGTGTCCGCAGGCTTCTCAGGCTCCTTCGGAACATCCGTGAGCACATTCGGCAGCGTGTCCACGACGACGGAATCCTGCACGAGCGTATCCGCAGGCACAGTGTCCACCGGCAACACAGGGACCGTATCCTTCTCCATCGTATCCCTCTTCTCCTCCTCCACGACCGGGTAACGCCAACTACGGTAGAAAAGGGAGGACCCCCGCTCCGTGATGCGTTCCTTCTTCTTCCCGTTCACCGAAGGGAGGATAAGCAAGAGCAATAATATGGAGAGTATCTTTTTCATTCCTTTTTTTCTTTAACCCAAGAATGTACTTTAAAACTACGATCGAAACGCAAAGCGAAGGTCGCCGCATAGTCCACGCTGGACTCGTCCAAGTCGTAGTAGGCTTGAAGACGGAAAAACATGACGTCATTCAAATCATAAGCAACCTCAGCCGTAAGCATGTGGCGGTAACGGCGCTCGAAAGAGTCATCGAAGTAGCTCCTCGACTGGAAGAGGTAACTACCCCTACCGGAGATGAACCCGTCACCATACCAATAACCTATATTGGCATCTAAAAGACGACGTTTTTCACTCACAGTATAGTCAATCTCCCCCTTTGCGAGCACACGTGCAGAGGACCAACATTTGTGGTATTTCAGTTGAGGGTAGAAGCCCCACCCTTTTTTGAAATGGGTATGGATATGATGCTCATCGGAACGGTTGGAGAAACCGAAGACCGGCAAATCCACTCTAAAGCTACCACTTTTGGGGGTATTTATGGAATAAATCAGGCCAGTCGCCACATTAGCAAGGGTCTCGATGCACGTGTCCTGCACCGCATCGATTTGTCCTCCCCGATGGTTCATCATCAAATGGATAGGGATTCCTATCCAATGGCGGACATCCTTATGGTTATCAGGTTTAAAACTCGTCGCTATCGTGTTCACCCATCCAAAAGTGAATTTCTCCTGCCAAGGAGAGTCTACGACGATGAAATCCTCCCAATTGCACCACATCTCAGACTGCCAATGTTTGGTGTAGGCGAATACCTGCAATCCATCTTCCTTGTTGGCGTAGAAGAGTCTGTCGTAGTCATACATCGGCTGATAGAGGAGTCCATGTCCGATACGTTCATCGGACAATGTACCACCCACGATCCTTATGCCTTTTACCGGCCTATATTCTATCCGCACGATGGGGGAAACCTCCCGCAACCTCTTATGGTCGCCCGCAATCCCCAAGAGATGGAGACCAACGGAGGCGCTCAGCCTTTCGTCATGGATGTAGGTGAACGTCGGTTTCAGGAAGAAACCCAATGCGCTATACCCTTTCGTGTAAGGAAGGAAATACTCCGCGTCACGGACGAAGGTCGTCACATTCGGATTAAACAGGAGCGTCAATCTTTTACAACCCGCTCTATCTCCCCCGTGAATGTATCGAACAAATGTTTCGTCATTGACGACAAATGTATCTACCGGCTGGATGATTCGGGGATAATGTATATCGTCGACATAAGCCCATCCTCGCATACGAACAGAACAAGCCGCCATAGAGTCCTGGCCGTCCGCTTCCACATTCAGGATGTGAAGCAATACCAAAAGTACCATTAACACGGATTTCCTCATATATTCTACCCCTAAGAAAAGAAAAAGGCGTCAGGACGGATAAAGGTCCCAACGCCTATGAATGAATTCATTAATATGATCTTGCGAAGAGCACCCTGCACTTGGACGGTTTGCCCGTCACCATGCACTTGCCTGGCTCCTTGTCGTCGCCCAAGTAGGTGTCGAACGGAACGCAACGGATGGTCGCCTTGGTCTCCTCCTTGATCTGCGCCTCCGTCTCCGGAGTGCCATCCCAGTGAGCCAAGATGAATCCGCCCTTCTCGATCTCCACCTTGAACTCGTCGTAGCTATCCACCTTCTTGATCATGGAGTTACGATAGTCCAAAGCCTTCTTGAAGATATTCTTTTGGATCTCATCCAACAGGTTCTTAACGTATGCGTCGATGCCCTCCAGACTGACGGTCTCCTTCGTGAGGGTATCACGGCGAGCCACCTCGACCGTACCGTTCTCAAGGTCTCTCGCGCCCATAGCCAAACGTACCGGCACACCCTTCAGCTCGTACTCGGCGAACTTCCAGCCCGGCTTCTTAGCGTCCGAATCATCATACTTAACCGTGATGCCCAAAGCCTTCAGCTTAGCGGTGATCTCGTTCACCTTAGCGGAGATCTCAGCCAACTGCTCCTCCGTCTTGAAGATAGGCACGATCACCACTTGGATCGGCGCCAGGTTAGGCGGCAAAACCAAACCGTTGTCGTCGGAGTGCGTCATGATGAGCGCACCCATCAGACGGGTGGAAACGCCCCATGAGGTAGCCCACACATAGTCGAGCTTGCCCTCGCGGGTCTGGTACTGCACGTCGAACGCCTTCGCGAAGTTCTGACCCAGGAAGTGGGAAGTACCCGACTGCAATGCCTTGCCATCCTGCATCAAAGCCTCGATAGTATAGGTGTCCACCGCACCGGCGAAACGCTCCGTCTCGGACTTCACACCCTTGATGACCGGCACGGCCATGAAGTTCTCCACGAAATCCCCATAGACGTTCAGCATCTTCTGAGCCTCAGCCTCAGCCTCCTCGTAGGTCTCGTGAGCCGTATGGCCCTCTTGCCACAGGAACTCGGCGGTACGGAGGAACAAGCGGGTACGCATCTCCCAACGAACCACATTCGCCCACTGGTTGCAGAGGATCGGAAGGTCACGGTAGGAATGGATCCAGTTCTTGTATGTGTTCCAGATGATGGTCTCGGACGTAGGACGGACGATCAACTCCTCCTCCAACTTGGCCTCAGGGTCCACCACCACACCGCTCCCGTCGGGATTGGTCTTCAATCTATAGTGGGTGACGACCGCGCACTCTTTCGCGAAGCCTTCCACATGGTCAGCCTCCTTGCTCAAAAAAGATTTAGGGATGAAAAGAGGGAAATATGCGTTCACATGGCCCGTCTCCTTGAACATACGGTCCAACTCATGCTGCATCTTCTCCCAAATAGCATACCCGTACGGTTTAATCACCATACAACCTCTCACTGCGGAGCTCTCCGCCAAATCAGCCTTGATCACCAAGTCGTTATACCACTGTGAGTAATCCTCACTGCGTGGAGTCAATTCTTTTGCCATCTTGTATTTTTGTAAAACTAAATTTCCAAGTACAAAGGTACGAAATTATAATTAAGAATTAAGAATTATGAATTATGAATTTGGGGGAGGTGGTATTTTATAAAATTAAAAATTAAGAATTAAGAGTTAAGAATTCCATCATGCGAATCGCTTCCCTGGTCGGGCCTCCCCAACGGGCTGAAAGCCCATCACATTATATAGCCCGGGGCAACGCCCTGGGGATAGGTAATCACACGGGGTGGCGGCATTTTATAAAATTAAAAATTAAGAATTAAGAGTTAAGAATTCCATCATGCGAATCGCTTCCCTGGTCGGGCCTCCCCCAACGGGCTGAAAGCCCATCACATTATATAGCCCGGGGCAACGCCCTGGGGATAGGTAATCGCACGGGAACATGATGCGTCCTTAGCAACGATGCCCTATCCATGGCCAAACGCACGGACAGGGCATCGGTATAATATTTTACGATCAGAAAACAATCTTCTTCGCACAGAGGCTTCCATCGCCCTGCAGCAAGTAAACCACATGCATTCCACGCAAACCTTCCGGTATTTGCACGTTGCAGGAGAGGACCGCGCTTTCGAACACCTTTCTCCCCTCCAAGTCATAGATTTCCAATCGTTTAGGAAGATTCGGGGAGAGGATGGTGAGGGTATGGTTGCTGTAACTCAGTTCGAACGCTTCGCTCTCCGCCAAACGCACACCCGTGGATGCGTTCAACGGCACGTAACCGCTTTCGTCGACGATAGCCTGGCCCGCATCGCTTGAGAGGAACTCAAAGAGTTTGTAAGCGGGGGAAGACTTGTCGATGTCGGAGCGCACCGCCGTGTAGACCTTGGACGTGTAAGGATAGGAGCTGTTCAGGATATTCTCCTTGGTCATCTCCACACCGTCCACGCCGACCGCCCTGACCTTCTTGCTATCCACCATGACCTTATAGTAGTAGAAAGGCGAGAAGGCGATGCCCGCCGTGTCATCCTCCAGTTGGTAATACGGAGACATCATCGTCGTACCGATCTGCATTTCAGGGAAATCCGCGATCGTCAGTCCATCCATCACCATCGTCTCGAACTTCTCCTGGCTACCCGAGTTCCTGTTCCGCACATACGGTTTCATCACGCAATCCAGGCCGCCCACCTCCGACCAATTCGCGATCTTCCCCATATAGATGTCATGGATCTGATCGATGGAGAGGTTGCTGACAGGGTTTTTCGCGTTCACCATGAAGGTGAGGGCGTCCCGTGCGATCGGCTTTTCCAGCAAGGTCACCCCCTGCTCCTCCGCGTATGCTTTCTCGTCGCGGGAGATGCTTCTGGCGGTAATGATAATATCCACCTTGTCATCGATGAGATTGACGAACGCCCCGTGCGTGTTGTTGTTCAGCAAGCGATTGAGCAGCAAGTCACGCCTCGTCTCCTCGTCACATGTATAGTTAGGCTCAACATACCTTGGCGCATCCTCCTGACGCTGGATAAACGGGCTGTATTGCCACTCATAGTCATACCCTAACAACTTGCACATCAAAATGAGCCGTAGCGGACTGGTCGATTCAGAGCCATCCAGCACAGGGAAGTTGCTTGTCGTGATGTTCAACTCGGGATTCAGCCCGAGAGCCTCCTGCCCCCTGCAAGTAAAGATAGCGAGGAAGGAGAACAGTACAATTAATCCTCTTTTCATGGTTTTAATAATCAATTAAATCAACACACGTAATGAATAATCAAATGACAAAGATATAAAATTAAAACATTTATGCAAATTCTATTTTTCGGGCATGGCTATGGAAGGGTTGTCGTTTCATACCGTTTCCACCCTACGCAGCAACTCCTCCGCCCGCAGCTCCATCTTGCAGAAGGCGAACCATTTCTTCCCCAAGTCCTTGATGGAGGCTCCGATGTGGTAGACCTCATCATCGATCACAAGGAAACGGTCATGCGAGTGGGCGAACTCCCGGACGGTGACGGGACGGTACTGCGCATTGTGCCGTTGCACGTCGAGGCGGAACGTGGCATTCAAGCTCTTGGTGAAGATGGTGGCTTCCACAGGCTCTCGGCGCTTGTCGAGCATTTGCAGGACGGTATCATCCACATAATTGTCTATCAGTACGATACGATGCTTCGCACTGCGTATCAAGTCATTGACGAACTTATAGGCGTCGAAGATCTGTCCGTCGTAGAAGATGCCCTCCACGGGAGGCAGGGAGGTGCGGACGAAGAAGTCTATTTTGTTCTCCGTCTCGGTCACGCGGTGCTCAAGGCGTTCGATGCGCTGATTCACGGCATGCCCATTAAGTAGGTACTCCTTTAGCACCTTGTTCGCCCACTGGCGGAACAGAATACCTTGGCGTGATTTCACACGATACCCGATTGACAAAATCATATCAAGATTGTAATACTCCATATTATACGTTTTGCCATTGCTAGCAGTTGTCGCAAAATTTGCGACAACTGAAATTTCCGACAATTCTTCCGAAAGCGCATTGGCGATATGCTTACCGATGGTTTTCACATCACGTCCGAACAGGGTTGCCATTTGGTTACGATTCAACCAAACCGTCTCCCCATCCATACGTACTTCTATCCTTACCGCCTCATCGGGCTGGTACAATACTATCTCATTCTTCTGTGCCATAATTGCAAACAAATTTTATAATTGATTTTCAAACTCCAGCAATCCTTGAATACTCCACAACACGTCTCACCTGTCCACCACCCTCTGATTGAACTGTCGCAAATTTTGCGACAGTTGAAATGGCCTAGCGGTCTTCTTGTTGAACTGTCGAGTATTCCTTGACAGTTGAATACTATCACATTCCTTTGTGCCATGATTGCAAACAATTTGACGGGTTATTTTGCGCAAATATACGCATTTTATTTTTCGGTGCAAACAAACAGAGGTCTAACGAAGCTATAAATTCAAAGGGACGAAAATAATCTTGATACAGAAGGAAAAAAATCCCCATTGCGTGGGCAATGGGGGAATGTGTCAATAAAACTTCACCTAACTCCGTCAGATATGCTCTAATCTTTTAATCTTTAGATTGATTCAACAATAGCTTAAAATTTCAAAACCAATGGAAGAACTTTGCAATTGTTCAAATATCCGTTCTATACATATACTTGTGAACGATACATCTTACTTCCTCATAAGGAAATCCAAGTTCCTCATATAGATTGTAAGCCTGTTCTCCCATACGTTTATGTTCATCACTTCCATCCATCAAAATGAATATGTTTGAACAATTACTTATCATATACTCGTAAATTTGTCGATTTTTTATTTCCTTAATATATGGTACAATCTTCTCATAGGTATTATAGAAGGGCTTAAATTCTTCAATTTGCCGTTTATTCATACCCAAATAGACAGCTGCCTTCTCTAAATATGATAAGGCCCATGACATTTTGTGCAATGGAACACCTCTCATCGTCAAGTATTCCAGTAAAAAATACAATGCATACCTTTGTTCTGCCGCCAACGTATCATACGGTGGAATTGGTTTTCTCGTTCTGCTAAATAATCCCATATTATTTAATTTTGTAATTATATTCCTCCAAATTCTCTTTTACATGAATTACAGACAAAATAACCAGTAAACAAGTCCAGTTTGATATCATGGCTACCACACATATCACATCTAACTTGCCCTATATCAACAAATCTCTTTCGTTCCTCCGTTATAAAATCGAAAAGCCAATCGCATAATATTCCATAAGATGTATTTGATGGTTTCAACCCCACCCTTGGAGCAACCTCATAAGCTTTATCTACCATGTCTTTGAATGCATCTAAAAGCCAATGAAAATTTTCATATTTTCCATCATAGTTTTTTCTTAAATCGTTTATGTAAAAATCATGCAGTTCACTCATGGAACACCTGAACAAAACAGACATTTCTCGGAGCGATTTCAAACGTTCTCGCAAATCTGCAACATCTGTTGTATATGGATTCAATCGCTTAACAAATTCCATTTCATCTTCTGTAAATGCGTCATTAATCTTAGCACTAGGTTTACCAAATTGTTCATGACGTTCTTTTAGCCAAGTTATCATCATAGCGGACATGGTATTGTCCTGTGAGACATGAAAGGTAGAAACCTCTTTTACCAAATCTCTACTTGTCATTTCTATAATTTGAGGAATAAGTTCTACAGGGTATTTCTCAATCTCCGCAAGATAAGTCGATTTGATTTGTGAAATTTCACACTTTAGATTTTTAGCCAAACGTTCGACAGAGGCAATTTTCTCTTTTACATCTATTTCTGAGAGCTCTGAGAAATTAACATTTAGCAAATTTTCTATATCAGAAGCTATCGTAGGGTTACAACTCTTATAGTTCTCCCAATAAGTCTTTTGCTGATGTAATTCTGCTACCTGAACCGTTTTAGGCCTAACTTTTGCTGTCTGTTGCAGCAAATATGCCAAAGCAGCTTTATTCACTTCCTTTTCCTTTTCCTTTTCTTTTTCTATCTCTTTCTCTTTCAGTTTGGCAAAGCAAAAATAACCAACAATCAAAGTCACCCAAAAAACCGGCGCAAATACAGACATCGGAAGGAATCCATTCTCACCTAAAAAAACGTTCATAAGATTCAATGTTCCAATTAACACGCAAAGCCATCCAACTATTCTCATAAAAATTCCCAATTAAATATTTACTATAGTTAACAAATCCAAGCACTAAATATTAATATGCAGATTACCTTCTATTAGAGGACACAAAGAATATAAAATATATTCATAATTTTTTTTGCTTTACAATCATGCCAAATAAAACATCACATATCATATAGTCCGAATTCACCAATTATCTTCAAATCTTTTAATGAATCGGCAGTTTCATCGTCCCTCGAAGGAGCACTTAACACCGAGTTCAAATCGTCCCAATTATGTTCTATGGAAGTTAAATTCATTAATTCAGACATAAAAGTTTGTAATGATGTGACACATCCTCCCGTATTATCAATTACACCATATGCAACATAACCCATCATATCCCGTTCATCTGTTATGACGTAGCCTTGTCTCAAATAATAATCTGGAGAAATCGACACTATCGATTGAGGCAACGAGTAAAAATTGTCATGATCGTAAGGATAGTCTCTTTCTCGTCTAGATGGAGGAACACAATCATATTTAAAATATTTTTCAATTGTTTTTATTGTTTTCCCATTAAACACAAACAAATATTTGTGTCTAATTCCCATCGAGTCTAATTTTTCAAAATCCGTCAAAACCTTAGCAAATCCATTCTTATCAATTGTTTTCTTCACCTCAATTATTGCGACAACAGATACCGAAGGTATAATTGCTATTTCCCCAAACGAATAAATAGGTGCGTAGTTCATTTGATCGTATAATATGATATCACATTGAGGCGACAAATCACCTTGATTCTCCACAAATCCTTGAGAAACTCCGATTCTTTTAGGGACGACAGACTGCATAAAACTGCGAAGGATATTCTCTACGATTAATCCTTGGTATAAATTCTGCTTTTTTATTAAACTTTCTACTTGTCGAAGAGAACTAATTAACTCAAATACTTTTTGACGGAAGTATTCGTTTTGGCGTGGTCGTTTATAAAAATCGAATCCCATTAATTGATTCATAAATTATCACTTCCCCAGCAGACTCCCACATCTGGAAAATTCCTATTGCGTTTTTGACATACACACATAAAAAAAGCGTGGGAATCAGCACTTGTTACTCGTCCCACGGATAGAGGCTCTGGCATCGCCTGTTTGTCGAAACGAGCAACGCAGAAGCCCACGCTGATATGTATATCTGCGACATTGTCGGATATAACATACCCATG
>JAGCGM010000206.1 GCA_017649635.1 Paludibacteraceae bacterium
AGAGACCCTCGAGGATGCCGAAGTTGGCTTTGTCACGTAGCAACCGCTTGATCGCCCAGTCGAAACGTATGTAGTCTGTGTCTCTCATCTTTTGTAACGTTTTATCACCACAAAGGTAATTGTTTTTCTGTAAGTTCCAAAGATTATGAAATAATAATGTGATAATATTACACAAAATTAACATTAAAGAAGAATTCAAAAATACTCGGCAAAAAAAGTGATAAACAAAGGAGAATCCATCAATTAGTTGATATATTTGCATATAAGCTTAAGGTTTCGCACATTTCCCGCTGTGCTTGCATGGAGGAGTACTTGTCCGACCACGTTAGGGGGAGTGAGTTGAAAAGCAATGTCTAATAGCACGGTTCGGTGCGCTGAAAAACTTAAAAGCATGAAGGGTTATTTCTATTCTGAACGGGAGGTCAAAAAAATTGAAGCTTACATCGAAAAGGAATTCGGTGCGTATCAAACCGTCATACACGAAATCGTTTCGCCTGACATACACGTCGACATCGCGGTCGTTCCGCCAACAGACGACCAACCGTACTACAAATTGGTGACATTCGGTGCGGGCGCATATAAGATGGATGTTCCCCGCGAGTTCGGGAAACGCAAGCTTGAGCGGGCGGAGTATGTGATTTTCCTTCCGAAAGAGTGGAATGTGCAATCTGACAAGGAGGAAGATTATTGGCCGATAAGATACCTGAAGGTAATGGCCCGTTTGCCAATCGTATGCGACACGTGGCTTGGCGTCGGACATACAATGCAGGCGGACGAAGAGGGTAAGCCTTTCGCGGAGAACACAAAGTTCAATAGTTTTTTACTCCTTCGATCCATCGGCAAGGAGAACCAGATCGTTGAACCTATGCGGTTAGGATTGTTCGGACGAGTGAATTTTTATCAGTTGTATCCGCTGTACCAAGAGGAGCTCGATTTTAAAATGGAACATTCGATGTCCGACCTGATTGACAAGATCGATGATGATGATTTGAGTCTTGTCATAAATATAAACAGGAAAAATTACGGTATATAAGGACCTCTATTCATGCCTAATTACGACATGGATAAGGACTCTCTTAAAGCCCACTATCCCTTTTCGCCGATTCGTCGGGTAGAGATGGTGGGCTAAGTTTATGCATCCGTCCGCTAAGGGTGTGTAGACTTTTATTGACTCAGAATAAGAAAACTTTTTTGCTCCCATTTCGTTTTCTATCTTATAGATTTACAATTCATTAGTATCTTTTTTTGCATTTTGTGCACAAAAAATTGTGGGGTGTGCAAATTTGTAGTACTTTTGCACAGTTTTAACCAAAGTGAGTATTTATGGCAAATAACTTTGTGCGCCAATTTGAGCGTTCGATCACAGAGTTCTGGGATCTAAAAGCGATGACTGATTACGTCGCAAAAACAACGTTCACTTACAGTCAAGTCGGGGAAGAGGTTGCGAAACTTCACATCCTATTCGACGAGTTGCATGTCCAAAAGAACGATAAGATAGCCTTGGTGGGAAGAAACACTCCCCAATGGGCGATCACGTTCCTCTCCGCAGTCACATACGGAGCCATTGTGGTACCTATCCTTCAGGATTTCCATCCGAACGATGTGCAACACATCATCAACCACTCAGAATCCAAGCTGATATTCCTGAGCGACAACCAATGGGAGGATTTGGATGAGAGCAAGTTCCATTCAGTTCGCGGGGTATTCTCCATCTCAGACTTCCGCTGTCTGTACCAAGGTCCGGGCGAGACCATACAGATGACGATGAAGCAATTGGCCAACAAGTTCAAAGAGCGCTATCCGAACGGTTTACAGAAAGAGGATGTGCACTACTGCGACAAGGATGACCACGAAGTGGCGGTAATCAACTACACCTCAGGTACGACAGGCTACAGCAAGGGCGTAATGCTCACGGGCGACAACTTGAGCAGCAACATGGAGTATGCGGCGACGACCAACCTGGTCGGCAAGGGCTACGAGATCCTCACCTTCCTGCCGTTGGCGCACGCTTACGGTTGCGCGTTCGACTTCCTCTCACAATTCGTGAAGGGAGCGCACATCACCTTCCTCAACAGGATTCCTAGTCCTAAGATCTTACTGAAGGCCATGGAGGAGGTGAAGCCAACGGTTATCTTTAGTGTACCGCTTATCCTCGAAAAGATATACAAGAACAACGTATTGCCGAAGCTGAACAAGACTTCCATGAAGTTGGCGCTGAGCATTCCTATCCTTTCGGGCAAGATTCACTCCGAGATTAAGAATGCCCTTGTGAAGACATTCGGCGGCGAATTCATAGAGTTGGTTATCGGAGGTGCGGCCCTCAACAAGGAGGTGGAGGAGTTTCTCCTGAAAATCGGTTTCCCATTCTCCGTGGGCTATGGTATGACGGAGTGCGGACCTCTCATCAGTTTGAACAGACGCGGCAAATATGTGCCAAACTCGGTGGGAACCGTTGTGGACGACATGGAAATCCGCATCGACTCATCCGATCCTGAGAACGTCCCTGGAGAGATCCAAGTAAAAGGCAGGAACGTGATGAAGGGCTATTACAAAAACGAAGAAGCCACCGCTAACTCATTCACGGAAGATGGATGGATGCGCACAGGCGACGTCGGTATAATGGACAAGAACGGATACGTGTTCATCAAGGGACGCTCCAAGACGATGATCCTGGGTGCGAGCGGACAGAACATCTACCCCGAGCAGATCGAGGCGAAGCTGAACAATCTGCCATTCGTTTCCGAATGCATCGTTGTTCAACGTTCGGAAAAGATTGTCGCACTGGTTTACCCAGACTTTGCGGCCATGGACGAGATGGGCATCCAGCGTGCCGATTTGGACGCTATCATGGACGAGCACCGCAAGAAGGTGAACGAGCAACTCGCCGCCTACGAGCGCCTCTCCGCCATCATCATCCATCCGACAGAGTTCGAGAAGACTCCTAAGAAATCCATTAAGAGATATCTTTACGAGAATTAATGCATAAAGGTGGGCTTCACTAGGCCCACCTTTATTTCGAAATAGACATACTACGTGTGACGGGCATCCACTATTTTGTGGACGCTTCTAACTTTATTGTTCAATCATATAGACAAACGAAAAAGACAATGCGTTATTACAAAGGAAATTACAATCAGATGTTGGAAAAATCTATCCGGGATAACTGGGATATGCCAGCACTGACAAATTACGTCACTGGGGAAACCTACTGTTACAAAGATCTGGCATCTGCCATCGCGGAGATTCACATCCTCTTCGAGGAGGTGGGCATCCGTCCGAACGACAAAATCGCGGTTGTGGGAAAGAACACGCCAGAGTGGGCGGTGGTCTTCCTTGCCACATTATCCTACGGAGCAATCATCGTCCCGATCTTGCAGAATTTCCCTGTGGACGATATCCACCATATCGTGAACCACTCCGAGTCGAAACTCCTCTTCATCAGCGACAACCTGAAAGACCAAGTGCAGGAAGAGAACATCAAACGGGTGAAATGCATCTACTGCTACAATGAGAAGTATTGTCTCTACACGAGCTATAAAAAATCCGTTCCTCAAAAGATACAAGAGTTGAGGGAGATGCTGAAGGTGAAATATCCGAACGGTGTACAGAAAGAGGACATCAAATATGCGGAGAGAAAGAACGAAGACATATTCGCCATCAACTACACCTCCGGCACAACCGGTTTCAGCAAGGGTGTGGTACAGACCGTGGACAATATCGTCGGCAACATAGGCTTCGTCAAGGAGATGGGGCTGGCCAAGCCAGGCAACAAGATCCTCACCTTCCTGCCGCTCGCCCATGCGTATGGATGCACATTGGACTTCCTTTCACAAATCGTGAATGGAGGTCACATCACCTTCCTTATCAAGCTTCCCGCCCCTAACGTGCTGATCAAGGCGTTCGACGCCATACGTCCGAGCGTGATCTTCACCGTCCCTTTGGTGGTGGAGAAGATCTACCGTTCCGTGGCTGAACCAATCCTGACGAAGCATGCGGCCGAGATGTCGGAAGAGCAGATGGAGCAAAACATCTATCCGAACGTGCGCAACAAACTGATCCAACTCTTCGGAGGAGAATTCAGCCAAGTCATCATCGGAGGCGCACCGCTCAACGCAGACATAGAGCAGGGACTCAAGAAACTGAAGTTCCCGTTCGCCGTGGGCTATGGCATGACGGAGTGCGCTCCTCTCATCAGCTTCATCAGCATGGAAAAGTTCATCGCCAAGTCGGTGGGCGTCGTTGTGCCTAACATGGAGGTGAAGATCGCCTCCTCAGACCCTGAAAAGATCGCGGGCGAAATCCTCGTCAAGGGTCAGAACGTCATGATGGGTTACTACAAGGACGAGGAGAACACCGCTAAGGTCATCGAGTCGGACGGATGGATGCACACGGGCGACATCGGCACCTTGGACAAGGAAAACAACCTCTTCATCAAGGGACGTTGCAAGACGATGATCTTAGGTCCTTCCGGGCAGAACATCTATCCGGAGGCGTTGGAGGCCAAGCTGAACAATATGCCTTTCGTGTCGGAATGTTTGGTGATCAAGGGCGAAGAAAAACTTGTGGCCCTGGTTTATCCGGACTTCAATGCGATGGATGAGATCGGTATTGACCACAAAGAACTGGAAAATATCATGGAAGACAACCGAAAGAAATACAACAAGATGGTTGCCAACTACGAGCAGATCTCCGAGATACGTCTATACCCGAACGAGTTCGAGAAGACGCCGAAGAAGAACATCAAACGCTACCTCTACGAAAGTCAAAAGGGTAAATAAAATATATAAGAATGATGGAAGGCGGAGCATCCATTCGTGATGTTCCGCCTTTTTTTGCTTTTCTCCACACGTTTTTTTATCTTTGTTTATCAATGTGTAATCACCCCTAATACGGTTCAATATGAAGAAAGAAGGTAAAGTATATGATTGCATCAAGGAAATAGCCGATAAACAATTCGATCAGAAGGAGAAAATCAACCGGTCGGATGTAGCGTTCATCCTGAAAGACAAATATGGTGTGGAATGTGCGGATGGCTCCGAGCTCTCCCGATTGGTCTACCAAGCTTACATGCAGCTGGGCCAACCGGAGTCAATTCGTTGGGCCATCACAAGTAACGATGGCAGCGTGGGCATCGTGGATCAATACGAGTTGGATGCCCGTTTGGAGGAGGAAGAGAAAGACTCCGCCCTCTCCATCGTGGAGAAACATCTCGGAGAGACAGAGGGCCTGCTGTCTGACGCAAAAAAGGAGATACAGGATGTGCTGACAATCGAACTGAGCAAGGATCTTGTGACGCTCCACAAATGGCTGGAGGGCACGAACGGGGTCAGCGAAGTGAAGGCCAAAAGCCTCTCCCTCATGCAGAACTACGGCAAGATGGTCGCCTCCTACACCAATGCGGAGAAGAGCGTCCGCAACGACATACACGACTTCGCCGAGCTGCGTTCCTCCGTCAACTCCACCTTCCTGCAATACGCGAACGCTTTGGTGGACATCTTCGGAGACTCCATCAAAGTGGTGGCGCCCCAACTCTTCGACTTCGAGCAGGTGCGCTATTTGGACGTCGCCTCCATGCAGGAACGTAAACGGCTGGAGTTCGACAAACTGGACGAGAACTGCACATTGCTCTTAGGCGAAATAGCCTCCCACTACAACGAGACGGTGAGCCAAATGCCTAAATGGCTGACCGTAGGCACCAAGGTGGGTTCGAAGATGGGGGTCTACGGCTCGCTTGCCGTGGGCGTCGTCACCTACCTGAACCATTGGCTCGACGCACAGGAAAAGACGGTACGGGTACGTGAGGAATACGTGCAATTCGAGAACGGTGTGAAGAAGGACCGCCAGCAGATCAGCGGCGACATGATGAGGCTCGCCACCATCCACAAGGTGCTGAACGACCTCTATATCCCTCGGGCGGCTCTTTTCGTCAGACGTGGCGACGAGGTGCTCTCCGACAGTCTGAAGCATCTCTTCGAAAGCATATATACAGGCGATGTCCTGCCATTGAAGGAGGAGCGAGACCGCCTGCTGACCCGCGTGAGGGAACTGGAGAGAAGCATCAACGACCATAGCGAAAACATATCCTTGTTCGATGCCCAACTCGTGGAGATGAAGGGCATGTTGGATGCCCAAAAATCTAAATATGAAGAGGCGCTGAGCCGCAAACCGGAAGCGCCGGGACTGCTCTCCAAACTGCTCACCTTCGGCGTCGCGCAACGCAAGTACGGCAGGCGATTGCTGGAGTGGGACGAGCAGGACGGACAACTGGTCAACGCTTACCAAGACACCCTGATGGACGTGGAGGAAGGGACGGAAGACCGCAACTCTCACAACGCACAAATGGAGGAGGACAAGCAGGAGTACGAGTCATGCAAGAAACGGATAGCGGAACTGAACCGCCTCATCTCGGAGAATCTGCAACGTTCCCCGCAACAGAAGGCGGAGGCGCTGAAACACCTGAAGGGGCTATTGTCACTGCTCCACACCGGAAAGTCCGTCGTGGAGAGCAAACTGGACGACAGCCTGCTGAACGTCTATGTTCCACCTACCATGGAGGAGGCGGTCTCCCTGCCAAGCGACATCGAGCAGAACCTGCACAAGTTCGTCGGAGAGGTATGCGAAGAAATCAAGGCGAACGGGGGCGAGGTGGCAGCGTCCGTCCTCAAGGAATTCGGGCTCACAGGCGCCGAGAACGCAGCGGCCGCAGGGCAAGGCATCTCCTCAGCCGTGGACAAAGCTTCCGAGCTGCTGAAAAACTGGAGTTACCTGCAGACGCAACAGATGAAGGAACAACTGACCGACGCAGTCTACAGGGAAGAGATGAGCCGCCTGAAAGAGGAGTTCCGCACTACCCTATCGGACATCGACAAGAAGAACGAAGTCCTCGTGGAGGTGCTGAAAAGAGCCAACACGGCGACCGACAAAGAGGAGCTGCGCAAGGCTTTGGGCGAACTGACGGACACCCCGGCGGACAAACTGACGGAGGCCGACCTCGAAGATATATTATCAGGCAAAAAGAAGCTGGAAATCTAACATGTCCAACTATAGAAGAGCCAAGACAAAGGAGAAGTTCGGGTTCGACTCCGACAAGAAGGTCGAGCGCATGGAGCGCACCAAAGCGGCAGCGGAGGTGGCACTACGCAAAAAGACGGAACAGCGCCAACGCATCGAGCAGAGCAATCTCTATAAAGTACTGATCAAGCGAGCGATAGGATTAGACATCATCGACGCCGTCTTAGGATTCTTCGAAGAGATAGGAGACCTCGCCTCAGGGCTGTTCGGACTGCTCTACCTATTTCTCAGCCTCTTCGTCGTCAGGTCCATCCGCCTGACGATAGCGGTACTGAGCGTCACATTGGTGGACCTGCTGATCGGGCTTATCCCCTTGGCGGGTTCCGTTGTGGATGCGGTCTTCTGCGGTAGCTACATCAACCGAACAATGATCAAAGGGTTCGTGGAGGGGGATGCGAAGATAAAGCGCAGAGTGAACCTGATCGCTTCCTTCGGATTCCTTGTGGTCATCAGCCTCGCCTGGACGGTCAAGTCTTTGCTGGAAAAAATATTTTGATTGATGATTTGCAGGGATCTCACACTCCCTCACCGACTCCATCGGACTAACGTTTCTTAATTTTTAATTCTTAATCTTTAATTCTTAATTCG
>JAGCGM010000207.1 GCA_017649635.1 Paludibacteraceae bacterium
TTCAATTTGCCAGTCATAACCTTTATGCACAACAAATTTTTCCTCGTTATTCAACTTAGGGAAGTACAACCCAATATTCAAATAGAACCCGCTAAAATGATATGAACCTTGATATTCAATCATTAAAGCGACAGTCCCCTTTAAGTTTAAGAGATACCATACTTGTCCCTTTTTCTTAAATCCTTTTGCTTTGAGGTATACACTCAAAATTTTCAATGCTATTTTTCTCATACTTCTGAGCTATTTTCTTCGTCAAAACCAATCTATTTTTCAGGGGGAATAGTACAAAAACCGCCGACGTATTCCTGCGCCGGCGGTTATATGAATTGGCGGACACCCGATTACCAGTAAACGACCGGACAAGGGTATTTATCCTTCACGCGGATCACGTAGATGAGGTTGATTTCATGCGACCATGAACCGTTTTTCTTCTTGCGTGAGGTGAATATGTCGTAGACATAATTGGCTTGGAAACTACCGAACTGCACACCCGCCGTGACGGAAGGCGTATGGACCTCGCTGAGGTTGGTACGATAAGAACCACCGATGATGATAGGGCTGATCAAAGCGCAAATCCCCACATACAAATCCTGGTAGACATACTGTTTCTGATAGTTGATTGTACCGAAGAGGTAGTTGCTGGAGAGGTCATCACGGCTGAACAAACCGTTCCGGTACTGGAGGTCGTGGAAATAAGTGGCATGAAGCACCAATTTGCGTTGCAACTGGTTATCCGGCTTATCCATGAAACCGTTCTTAGGCTCGCCGATATGGTAGATGGCGATACCCGTCGTGAGTCTGTTCTCGATCACATACGAAGCGCCGGCGGAGAAGTCGGGGAAGACACGGGAATCATTCTGGATATTCTCCAATGTCTGGTTGGTGACCTCCCTGTAATAATCGCTGTACTGGTCCTCGAACACCAAATCGCCGCCCAAGAAATTCGCATAGATGGAGGCCTGCACACCCAAGCGGACGAACTGGCCCTCCGTGGTACGGATCGTATGGGAATAGATGAAGTCGAAATCATTGATCTGGTACGTACCCGCCGCCATGTTATCATACGAATAGGCGAAACCCACAGAACACATCTGCTTGTAGAAGTTCTGGTCGTATGAGAAACGGACCGTATGGTACTTGTTCCCCAGCGCAGGCCACTGCTGACGGTAATTCAATCCGAAGCGGATAGCATTCGCTCCACCCACCAACGACGGGTTCAAACTAAACGGCACATTGTTATGGTTCGAAAAAGAGTAGTCCTGGGCAAACGCGCCCATGGACGAACAAACAGCCAATAGTATTCCTAAACAAAATTTCCTCATTTACATTCTATTTTAGAATTGTTACATAACCTTTCCTTTCCCCGCTCTTGCCTATGCCTTTGTAGTTGCTGTAATAATCGGCGTACCAGCCATAGACTCCGTTCGGACAAGGGTTGCCGTTCAAATCATTTCCATCCCATTTGTCGTCGATCGACTCACCGACAAACACCGTCTCACCACACCGGTTATAGATGGTGAATTGGAAATCATCGATATATTCTCCACCACGGAAACGGAACACATCATTCAACCCGTCACCGTTCGGTGTAAAGACATTCGGCGCCCAAAAGTCCTTCCAGACATACACATAACTTGAATGCTGAAATACACATCCATCTTCACTGCGAGCTCTCATATACACTCTGAATGAATCCTCTGTGACAACATCCACATCACGGTACTCATACACGATATCCTCGCCCTCGAGGACACCCGACCCGTCGCCTGGATCCCACGTCCATTGGGTGTTTTTCGGGAAAAATCCTCTAAAATGAACAGTAGGGTCATCCCTCTCGATCACTGGAGGAAGGATCTGGAACGTCATTTCATTGTGCTCTTTCGGTTTAATCCACATCGAATCGGTTCCTTGACATCCATTCTCATCAGTACCCACCACATACACCATCGTAGGTTCCATAATCAACGCATCTAAATCGTAAGAGGATGTGCCCGAAATAGTTAGATTATATGGCTCACTACTCCACACATAATAGGACGCCCCCTCCGCCTCCATAAAGACTTCGGTCGGGTCTCCGGGACAACCCTTCTTACGAACTTCCTTCAAAGATACATTTAAATCTGGATAAACCTCGACTTTAATCGTTTTTTTTGCATAACATCCGTCAATTAATCTTCCCTTGACCATGTAAGTCGTTGAATTTGACAACGAATAGGAGATCGTGGCGGTACTGTCTCCGGTGGACCAAACATATTCGTCGGCGCCCGATGCGGTCAGCGTAAACGACTGATTTTTACATACTGTGGTCTCCCCCATCACGTTCAATGTAGGCATCGGACTAACGGTCACATAGATGTCGAGCGTCGAGGAACAGTCGCCCTCCGAACCGATCAGGGTTATCAACGAATTATTTTCCGGCAAATAGACCAACCGCTCACCCTCCTGCACAATGGCGTCGTTCTGCGCCCAAGTGTAGTTGGAAGCGCCTGCGGCCAACAACACGACATTTTCTCCTTGACAGACATTCGTCTCACCCGCATAGGAGATGACCGGCGGCAATACGGTATGCACCTTCTTCTGGGCCGTGCCGGAACATCCATGGGAGTTCCATGCGCGCACCTCGAAGAGTTTCTCGCCCATAAGAGGCTCCGTGATCTCCGCCTCAGACTCGCCCGTGCTCCAGACGAATTGAACAAGGTCCTCACCCGTGGCCTTCAACGTGACAGGACTATTCTCACACACTTTATCAGCACCTTCTATCAAGATGAACGGATTCGGGCTGACCGTAAATGGCACCTCCACCTTGGTCGCGCATCCATTGTCGTTCGTGCCGACCAGCGAAACAGAGGCGGAGAGCGTAGGCTTGGACGAGAATCTATCCCCGTCAATCAAGGCGTTCCACACGAAAGAGTCCGCACCACGGGCGATTAGGTTCAGCGAGTCTCCCTGGCAAAGGTCCGTCTTACCATCCACCCAGATTACCGGGGAAGGAAGAACCGTGACCGGCACATCCACCCTAGTCGAACAACCCGCCGTCGTTCCTTCCACCCAAACCGTCATATTGGTGTTCGGCACGGAGACAAACGAATTGGAGGTCGAGCCATCGCTCCACAAGTAGGAGGAGGCTCCCGTGACGGAAAGATTCAGCGCGAGACCCCGACAGAGCGTCGTCACACCCGTCACCGCAATGTCCGGCAACGGTATCACATCCACCAAGAACTCCCGCTTCGACATACATCCGGACGTGGTATCTGTTCCGACCACCTCAAACGTGGTCGTCTCATCCAAATAGGTTTGGCAGGTTGTGCCAATCATACCATTGCTCCATTGGAAGACGCAGGAGGCATCCTCGTCGGAGGCTTCCAGTGTCACCACCGTGCCTGCGCAGACGCTCACCGGTCCGTCTACCGTGAAAGAAGGAACCGGATGGACATTCACCTTATAAGAGGCAGAGGCCACACACCCCTGCTCGGAGGTTCCTTTGACATAAAAGATTTGGCTGGACATCAGCGTCTTATCCACGAAACGCTCCAATTCGCCCGTGCTCCACTCATACGAGTCGGCTCCCTGGGCGTACAACGAAACGGTTTCGCCCGCACATATCTCGTTCTTACCATAGATGGCCACCATAGGCACCGGATTGACCACGATAGGGATCTCTTCCTTCACCTTGCACCTGCCGTTGGCGCCTTCCACCCAATACATGGAGGTGTTCAGCGCCGGCATACGGTTGACGACCGCACCTTCCGTGCCATCGTCCCACACATACGACTGCGCACCCTCCACCCAGAGGTTCAGCTGCTCGCCCTCGCAGATGTCACGGTTACCATAGACCACTATCTTAGGGGACGGGATGACAGGCACCTTGTACTGCGCCGCACCCGAACAACCGTTCGTGTCGGTTCCAACCACCGTATAGGTGGATGTCTCCAGTGGAGAAACGGTCAAGGTGTCGCCCGGATAGACGTTCATCCAGAAATATTCCGCTGCACCTGAAGCGGTAAGGATGGCTTGCTCGCCCTCACAAATATCGTCCGGACCAGACACGGAAATCTCCGGCAAAGGATTCACCAAGACATTCACGCACTTGGTCGTCTTACAACCCGTGCTCGTGTAAGTACCCGTCACACAATAAGTAGTATTCTGCTGAGGGGTGAAATGCAGCGTGTCCCCCTCCGTCGCGGAGCTCCAGATGAACTTGTCCGCATCGCCCCACACCCAAAGTTTGGCAGGCGTGTTGTAGCAGACGGAGGAATCTCCCTTGATGTAGATAGTCGGAGAAGAGGATACACCCACATAAACCTCCTTGTCGTATTGGCAATTGAACTGGTCGATGATGCTCACCCGATAGGTCTGGCTCGTCTCGGCACGCTCCGACATGGAGATGTCGTTCGAGATGGTGTCGCCCGTCTGGTTCACCCAGAAGAACTTATTACCGATCTGGGAAGAGAGGCAGGAGAGCACGATCATATCCCCATAGCAAACCTTCTGATCCCCATCGATGGTGAGGATAGGCTTAGGATTCACCTTCACCATCCTAGTGAAAGTGGACGAGCAACCACGGCTCGAGATGACCGTAAGGGAAACCTCATACTCGCCGCCCTCCTTGTATTCGTGGCGAGGCGATGCCTCCGCGGAGTAGTAGCCATCGCCGAAGTCCCAGCGGTAGGTCTTAATCTCATCACGCTTCACCACGCTCTTGTCGATGAAGTCGACCGTCATGTTACAAGTATCCTTGTAGTCGAAGTTAGGCTCCAATACGATGGTAGTCAGCACCGTATCCGCCAAGATCTTCGTGCAGGCGGAGTTGGAACCGATCATCTCGCAGCAGTAATGCGCCCCGTCCACGATCTCGTCCTTCGGGATGACCGCCACGTTATCCGTGGAGGACAAAGGCATATAATCGTCGCAACGGTACCAATTATAGGAGACGAAGCCCTCCGGCGCAGTAATCACAGCATCATCGTTACCACAGTTGCGGGGGATGAGTCGCAACGGCTCCGTCTTGCCCCAGAAATAGCCATACGCCTTGTGGCTACCAGCCATTTCCGAATTATTACCCGCATCCACCAAGCAGTCGTGGGTGATGATATCGATGACGATCGTATAGCCGATGTAATCCGTCAAATCGTAGCTCACGGTAGACCATGGCTGATAGACATAATCCTCCGGGCGTTGCTCGTCGCTCGTGTTCCGACCATGCTCCACCTTCGCCTCCGTACAGGTCGCCGGGTTCTGTATCAACGAGTTGTTGAAGCTGGCGTTACCCGAGAAGGACATACAGTTCAGCGTCACCTCCTTCCCCTCAGGGGAGTAGAGGCTCACATCCACATAGAAAGCAGGCATTTGGTAGGATTCATGCTTGTCATTGGTAGGCACGTGAAGCACACACGCGTATTTATAGGTGAACAGCGTGCTCTGCTCATTCACGACGAAAGTATAGTGCATTCTCTCCGCATAGGCGCCGGCCTTCTTGTTTCGGCCCTCCGCATATCCATTATTTCTACCGATTTGTATAACCGCCTCATTGTCAGGGTTCACATAGAAATCGCTACAAGCGATGATAGGGTCAGTCTGGCCCAAATCGCTGGAGAGCATCATACGCTGTTCCTTCTTAGCCTGCGCCTCTGTTGTCTTATCCCATGAATAAACGTAGCTATAGACCGCGTCTTCGCCTTCACCCTCCACAACAGGGAAATACAAACCCGTATACAAGCCCCAGCCGTCCAACGTTCCGCCGACCTTCAAGCCGTCATTCACGATGAGGTTCTCCTGTTCCCAGTCTATTTCTCCCCAATCATGCTTCTGCTGTTCCTTCGTTTTATGAGGCTTGTGTTCATCCTCCTTGCCGGCCTCTCCGCCAGCGCCAGGACCGTCCTCTTTTCCGCCTGCGCCCGGACCATCTTCCTTGCCGCCCGCACCTGCGCCCGGACCATCTTCTTTGCCACCTGCGCCTTGCTCAGCACCTGCACCGCCAGCACCCTCTTCGGCACCACCAGCGCCAGCGCCCGGACCATCTTCCTTGCCACCTGCGCCTTGCTCTGCACCAGCGCCACCAGCGCCTTGCTCTGCACCACCAGCACCAGCGCCAGGACCATCTTCTTTGCCGCCTGCACCTTGTTCGGCACCGCCCGCACCAGCACCAGGACCGTCTTCTTTGCCGCCAGCGTCTTGCTCGGCACCTGCACCCTGTTCAGCACCATCGGCGCCTTGTTCGGCGGCACCAGCATCCCCACCTTGCGCGGGATCGTCTTGCTGTTCATTCGGATCCTCGGCAACATCCGGGTTCTGATCGTCCTCAGGGTCGACCACATCCTCAGCTTGAGCAGTGAACTGTTCCTCTTGATCATTCGGATTGACATCCTCCGCGTTCATATACAAGAACGGGAAAGCACATAGGCACATCATGCCTAGAAATTTACTTCTTTTCATACACTAAAAAGCGACGCTAATCGCAACCTATTATATAAACAACACTAAAATAACACATTCACAATCAACAGCACAAGATCACCCCTATATATATCAATGACACACTCTAAAGTGCATCGGTTTATGGTCTTATCTCAAAACGACGGCCTATATCATACCGTCAAAACAATCAGTCATTAATCTAACAATCGCACTTCAAAAATAGTGATTGAATACATAAAACACAATGAATCAGCGACAAATACAACGAAGAAGCATTTATCATCAGCCAACGGACGATTTTTTTAGGCGAAA
>JAGCGM010000208.1 GCA_017649635.1 Paludibacteraceae bacterium
CGTGACGGACGTGGTGGAAAGCGCGGAAAAAAACGCCGATTTCATCGAGAAAGTGAAGAAGCAGAAAGCTCCTGTTCTGCTCATCATCAATAAGATTGACCTGACCGACCAGCCTAAGTTGATCGAGTTGGTGGAGAAGTGGAAGGGTATCCTGCCGGATGCCGAAATCATCCCTATCTCCGCGCAAAACAACTTCAACCTCGATTACGTGCTGAAAAGGATCAAGAGCTTATTGCCGGATTCACCGCCGTTCTTCGAAAAGGACGCATTGACCGACAAACCGGCTAGGTTCTTCGTCACGGAGATCATCCGAGAGAAGATTCTCACCAACTACGACAAGGAGGTGCCTTATGCCGTGGAGGTCGTGGTGGAGAGCTTCAAGGAGGATAATAAACTCATCCATATCAACGCCGTCATCTACGTCGAACGAGACTCCCAAAAGGGCATCATCATCGGTCAGGGCGGCAAGATGCTGAAAAAGGTCGGAACGGAGGCCAGGAAGGATATCGAAGCTTTCTTCGATAAAAAGGTCTTTCTTGAGCTCTTCGTCAAGGTGGAAAAGGATTGGAGAAACAAGGACAAGGACTTGAAGGATTTTGGCTATCAACCTGAATAACCATTGATAACCCTAACAGAATAACGAAAAGGAAATGAGTAATTTAGTAGCTATAGTAGGCCGTCCGAACGTCGGTAAGTCTACACTATTCAACAGACTGACCCAAACACACCGCGCCATCGTGAACGACGAGGCCGGCACCACGCGCGACCGCCAGTACGGAAAGGTGGAGTGGAACGGTGTGGAGTTCTCCATCGTCGACACAGGCGGATGGGTGGTCAATTCGGACGATATTTTCGAGGAGGAGATCCGCAAACAGGTGAAGATAGCCATCGAAGAGGCTGACGTCATCCTCTTCGTCGTCGATGTGACCAACGGTCTGACGGACCTCGACCAACAGGTGGGACAGATCCTCCGCAAAAACAAGAAACCGGTCATCTTGATATGCAACAAGGTGGACAACAATGAGTTACGGTACGACGCAGCGGAGTTCTACAAACTGGGATTGGGCGATCCGCAGTGCATATCCTCCATCTCGGGATCGGGCACGGGAGACCTGCTGGACTTGATCCTGGAAGAATTGCCTAAGAAGAAGGAGGAGGAGATGGACGAAGACCTGCCACACATCGCCATCGTGGGTAGACCGAACGCGGGAAAATCATCCATAATCAACGCTTTCATCGGAGAAGATAGGTATATCGTGACGGACATCGCCGGGACGACCCGCGACAGTATACACACCCGTTACACGAAATTCGGATACGATTTCTACCTCGTCGACACGGCGGGTATCCGCAAAAAGGGCAAGGTGACGGAAGATCTCGAATACTTCTCCGTCATCCGTTCCATCCGTTCCATCGAGGATTCTGACGTCTGCATCCTCATGATCGACGCGACAAGGGGCATCGAGGCGCAGGACATGAACATCGTCCAACTGATCCAAAAAAACAAGAAGGGCATCGTCGTATGCGTCAACAAATGGGACCTCATCACGGAGAAAGATTCGAAGTCGACCCTCACGATGGAGAAGGCCATCAGGGAGCGACTCGCCCCGTTCGATGATTTCCCTATCGTCTTCACCTCAGCGCTGACCAAACAGCGCATTTTCAAGGTGATAGAGGCCGCCATGGAGGTCTATGGCAACAAGAAGCGGAAGATAGCGACCAGCAAGCTGAACGAGTTCTTCTTGCCGCTTATCGAGAACTATCCGCCACCTGCCACGAAGGGAAAATACATCAAGATCAAATATGTGATGCAATTGCCAAATACGCAGATTCCATCGTTCGTTTTCTATGCGAACCTTCCTCAGTACGTGAAGGATCCGTACAAACGATTCCTCGAAAACAAGATGAGGGAGCAGTGGGAGCTCTCCGGCACGCCGATCAACATCTTCATTAGGCAGAAATAACGCTAATGAGTTAAGAATTAGGAGTTAAGAGTTAAGAATTGGAAAATTAGAGATGGTTGTAGGGATGTTGTTGCGCAGGTGATGACGGGCAATCTGTTAAAACACCTAAAAAACACCCGAAGGTTTTTCCTCTCTATGGTGATTTTTGACTCTTTTTATTAACTTTGCGGTTATAGAAAACTGGATAGAATGGGCAAAAAAGAGCAAGATAAGAGAGCAGACGTGGAGAAAAACACAGAAGGAGAAGGGAAAGGTGGTTTGTATCCATTGCTCAAAAAAATGAAGGACGAACGTATACAGACGGCTATCGGGCTGGTGCTGCTGACGTTTGGACTCTACTTGGCGTTGGCTTTCGTCTCATTCTTCTTCACAGGCTGGCAAGACCAAAGCCTGGTGCAGAACACACAGGGATTCACCATCGATTACATCAACGAAAACGTAAGGAACTGGGCGGGCCTGAGAGGCGCGAAACTGGCTGATTTCTTCATCAACAGGACATTCGGCATCTCTTGTCTCCTCTATCTGTTCTTCTACTTCCTTTGTGCGCTGTGGCTGATGCACATCCGTCCTTTCCGCATGTGCAGGACATTCCTGATCTGCTCCTTCTTCCTGATCTGGTTATCGCTCTTCTTCGGCTTCTTCTTCGTAAAAAACTATGAATCCACCCATCTTTTCTGGGGTGGCGAGCATGGTTATTTCATGTCCATCTGGCTACGCTCCAACGTGGGCGTTGCGGGAACGGCGCTGTTGTTGATATTGTCATTGATCCTTTTCGTCATCTGTGCCTATAAAACAGCGATTTCACGGGCGAAAATGATGGGTGTGACCATTGTTTCCAAACTGAATAGAATGAATGAAGGGACGGATCCTGCCGTTGTAGGTGTGGAGGGTGACCCTGAAACTGTAGGACCGAAGGGTGATGACGTGACCGGTGAGGGCGGGAATGGCGAATCCACCGTGAAAAACATGGATGGAAATGACGGTGAAAACGATGATCCGAGCAAGGAGGGGAATGACCCGACCGACGATAACACGATCACTTTCACTGACAAGCAAGAGGGTGTGAAGGAGGGTGATAACAACGCTGGTTCCAGCACGAAAGGCGGCGAACCCGAATTTATTGTCAACCAGGGCAACACGGAGAATTACGAACCGCAAAACGATCCGTCTCAGGCGAACAACGAAAGAGATAACCTCACATCGTCTACCAATGAAGGAACCGATACGCCGAAGGGTGGGCAGGAACCGGTTGCCACTGACGCTCCCGCAGGGGCGGACAATGTAGATTTCCAGGTGGATAAAATCAAGGAGGATGACTTTGTGGATCAGGGTGATATGCAACTATATGATCCGACGAAAGAACTTAGCTTCTATAAGAAACCATCGACCGATTTGTTCGATGAATCCGTGGTAAGTGGTCCTACCATCAACATGGAGGAGCAGACGCAGAACAAGAACAAAATCGTCGAAGTATTGAAGAGCTTCGGCGTCGAGATATCTTCCATCAAAGCCACGGTCGGACCGACAGTGACCCTTTACGAGGTGACACCAGCCGCTGGTGTGCGTATCAGCCGCATAAGAAGTTTGGGGGATGATATCGCCCTCTGTATCGCCGCAAAGGGAATCCGTATCATCGCACCAATCCCAGGCAAGGGAACTATCGGTATCGAGGTGCCGAATAACAAGCCTCAGACGGTTCCGATGGCGGATATCATCAACAGTAAGAAATTCCAGGAGTCGAAATACGAACTGCCGATAGCGATCGGTAAAACCATCACGAACGAGGTCTACATGGTGGATCTCTGCAAGATGCCGCACGTGCTGGTGGCCGGTGCGACCGGACAAGGTAAGTCCGTGGGTCTGAACGCCATCATCACCTCCATCCTCTACAAGAAACATCCGGCGGAGGTGAAGTTCGTTATGGTGGATCCTAAGATGGTGGAATTCAGCATGTACGCACCTATCGAGAAGCATTTCTTGGCTAAGATACCGGACGCTGAGGATGCGATCATCACGGATGTGAACAAGGTGGTGGAGACGTTGAAATCCCTATGCGTCGAGATGGATGACCGTTATATGTTGCTGAAAGACGCTAACGTGCGTCAATTGAAGGAATACAACGAGAAGTTCATCAACCGTAGACTCAACCCGCTGAAAGGGCATCGTTTCATGCCTTATATCGTCGTAATCATCGATGAATTCGCCGATTTGATCATGCAGGTCGGCAAGGAGGTGGAGCAGCCGATCGCCCGTATCGCCCAAAAAGCGCGTGCCGTAGGTATCCACATGATCCTTGCCACACAAAGACCATCCGCCAATATCATCACGGGTGTCATACGCGCCAACTTCCCGGCACGATTCGCCTTTAAGGTTTCGACCGGATTGGAGTCTCGCGTTATCTTGGACCAAAATGGTGCCGAACAATTGATCGGACGAGGTGATATGCTCATCAGCCAAGGCAATGACTTCGAGCGCGTGCAGTGCGCCTTTGTCGACACCCCGGAGGTGGAACGCATCACGCAGTTCATCTCCGAGCAGCAAGGCTATCAGGAGGCTTACGCATTGCCGGATCCTCCGTCGGAGGGTGAGAGCGATGGACCGAAGGATGTGGATTTGTCTAAGTTGGATCCGAAATTCGAGGAGGCGGCCGCACTGATCGTCTCCACGCAACAAGGTTCCACGTCCATGATACAAAGGAAGCTCTCCTTGGGCTACAACCGCGCGGGACGCTTGATGGATCAGCTGGAGGTGGCAGGCATCGTAGGCCCGCAGGAGGGAAGCAAACCGCGCGAGGTCAAGATCACCGATTTGGATCAATTGGATATGATAATCAGCAAATTAAAGAACCAATAAACAACACGGGAACATGAAAAAGATATTATTACTCATATGGGTATGTTTGACAGCCCACATCGCCTTCTCGCAAAACACGGCGAAGGAGGAGAGCGTTGACCCAAAGGCTAAATCACTGCTGGACAAGGCCGTGGCCGTGATGGAGAACAAGAAGGGTATGGAGATCCAGTTCACCATCAAGGTGGATAACGTACGTGACTCGAAGTCGGAAACATACAATGGTAGCGCTATGCTGAAGGGCGAGAAGTTCAAATTGTCCCTCAAGGATGTGGATACCTATTTCGACGGAAAAGTCGAGGCGGTACACATGGTGAAGGAAAAGGAGGTCACCCTCAGCAGACCGGACAAGGACGATCTGAAGGAAGTGAACCCGATTTTACTGATGAAATCGTACAAAACAGGTTATAAGATGCGATACATGGGCGTCTCCACGGTCAATGGAAAGCCTTGCGAGGAGGTGGAGTTATATCCGGACGACCTGAATAGTCCGTACTCGATCATCCATCTTATTTTCGAAAAGAAAACATTATTACTGGAAAGCATATCGCTTCGCGGCAAGGGTGGTATCCACACCTACTTCAATGTCACGAAGGTATCCCCTAAAGAGTTCAAAGACACGGATTTCGTGTTCGATGTGAAACAACACCCAGGGGTTGAAGTGGTCGATTTACAATAAAACACACACAAATGGATAAAGTACGTTGCTTAATCATTGGATCAGGTCCTGCAGGATACACGGCCGCCATCTACGCCGCCCGCGCGAACCTGTCCCCCGTATTGTACGAAGGGTCGATGCCCGGAGGCCAGTTGACAACCACGACGGAGATAGAGAATTTCCCAGGCTATCCGGATGGCATATCAGGCGCACAAATGATGGAAGATCTTCGCAAACAGGCGATCCGTTTCGGGGCGGACATCCGTGTGGGTATCGCCACCAAGGCGGTCCTCCAGCCTAACGAGAAAATCATCACCATCGATGGCGAGAAGGAGATCCAAGCGAGCACCGTGATTATCTCAACGGGCGCTTCCGCCAAGTATCTGGGATTGCCGGACGAGAGGAAATATGCGGGCATGGGCGTTTCCGCCTGCGCCACCTGCGACGGATTCTTCTACCGCAATAAGACCGTGATCGTGGTAGGCGGAGGAGACACAGCCTGCGAGGACGCCATGTACCTCTCAGGACTTTGCAAGAAGGTATATTTGGCCGTAAGAAAGAATTCCTTGCGCGCCTCCAAGGTGATGCAGGAACGCGTATTGCGCAACGAGAAGATTGAAATCCTCTTCAAGCACGAAGTGATCGGTCTCTTCGGCGAGGACGGTGTCGAGGGCGCTATCCTGATGAAAAACAGGGGAGAGAAGGAGCAAGAGGAATACAGCATCGCCGTCGACGGTCTCTTCATCGCGATAGGCCACCATCCGAACTCCACGTTGTTCGAGCAATACCTTGAACTGGATAAGCTTGGATATATCAAGACATTCCATGGCACACAAGAGACAAATGTGCCGGGAGTCTTCGCCGCAGGAGATGTGGCGGATCCTCGCTACAGACAAGCAATCACCGCGGCGGCGAGCGGATGCAAGGCCGCCATCGATTGCGAACGTTATTTAGTCGAAAACGGATTGTAAGCCATGGCTGACAACTATTTGGAAAAGAAATACGAGGAGTATGAGCAGAAGAAAGCCCAATTCCTCAAGAAGAAGAAATTGGGGCTCCTGAAAAAGAGCGCCAAGCCTTCCTCTTCGTCCAAATGAATTGGCCAAAGACGAATGTATAATAGATCGTATGTCCGATATTGGTGAAATCAGCGTTAAAAACGCCCATATCCACAATTTGAAGGGGATTGACATCACGATCCCCAGAAACAAGTTCGTGGTCGTGACGGGACTGTCCGGTTCTGGCAAATCATCCTTGGCCTTCGACACTTTGTATGCGGAGGGACAACGGCGGTATGTGGAGAGCCTCTCCGCCTATGCCAGACAATTCCTCGGCAGGATGTCGAAACCGGAGGTGGACTATATCAAGGGACTGCCTCCCGCCATAGCGATCGAGCAGAAGGTGAACACACGTAACCCGCGCTCCACCGTCGGCACCTCCACTGAAATATACGAATACCTGAAACTCCTGTTCGCCAGGATAGGGAAAACCTATTCCCCCGTCTCAGGCCGTGAGGTGAAGAAACACACGGTGAGCGATGTGGTGGATTATATCTACACGAAACAAGAGGGCACCAGAGGCGTCATATTCGCCCCGATCATGCTGCGGAAGGAGCGCACCTTAGCCCAACAGATTGAGGTCTTCCGCATGCAAGGCTACAGCCGTGTGGAGGTGGACGGAGAGATGATCAAGATGGACGAGGCGGTCCAGCGCATCAATGAGCTGAGCGAAAAGGCCGACCGTGTGAACCTGGTGGTGGACCGTTTCTCCGTGCGTGATGACGCGGATACCTGCACCCGACTGGCGGACTCAATCCAGACCGCTTTCCTAGAGGGCGGCGACATCTGTTTCGTCCGATTCTACGAGAACGGGGAGGAGAGTGTGGAACGCTTCTCGAAACAGTTCGAGGAGGATGGTATCCAATTCGAGGAACCGTCCGACCTGATGTTCAGCTTCAACAGTCCTTATGGCGCTTGTCCTACCTGCGAAGGCTTCGGTAAGGTGATGGGTATCGATGAGGACTTGGTGATCCCGGACCAATCACGCTCCGTCTACGATGGCGCCGTCATTTGCTGGCGGGGTGATAAGATGTCGGAGTGGCTGAACGAACTGGTCTACAACGCATCGAAGGTCAATTTCCCGATCCATACCGCCTATGCGGACCTCACACCGGAGGAGAAACGGATGCTATGGAAGGGAACGCCCTATTTCCATGGCATAGATGATTTCTTCGAATTCGTAAAGGAGAATCAATATAAGATACAATATAGGGTCATGCTGGCCCGATTCAGGGGAAAAACCACCTGCCCGACCTGCAACGGTAGCCGATTGAAGGAGACCGCCAATTACGTGAAGGTGGGCGGGAAGAACATCACTGAGCTGGTCTCCATGTCCGTCATCGAACTGAAAAAATTCTTTGATGGGCTAACCCTGACCGACGACGAGATGAAGATCGCCAAGCGGTTGCTGACGGAGATAAATTTGAGGCTGCAATGCCTGATGGATGTGGGGTTGGGCTATTTGACGATGGACCGTCTCTCCAATTCCCTGTCAGGCGGAGAGAGCCAGCGCATCAACCTGGTCACCTCACTGAGCAGTAGTTTGGTAGGTTCCCTTTACATCTTGGATGAGCCTAGCATCGGTCTCCACCCAAGGGATACCCACAAACTGATCTCCGTGCTACGGAAGCTGCAGCAGCTAGGCAATACGGTTGTCGTCGTGGAGCATGACGAAGAGTTCATGCGGGCTGCGGATTACCTCATCGACATTGGCCCTAATGCGGGACGATTGGGTGGTAATGTGGTGTTCCAAGGCCAATTGACTGATGATTTATTGAACGATAAGAAACTACAGGAGGAGAGTTATACCATCAAATACTTGCTGGGTGCGGACAAGATCGAAGTGCCGAGCCTGCGCAGGAAATGGAGCAACTACATCGAGGTGGTCGGTGCCCGCCAGAACAACCTGAAAGGCATAGACGTCAAGTTCCCGCTGAATGTGATCACCGTGGTGACGGGCGTCAGCGGTTCGGGCAAATCATCCCTTGTGCAGGACGTCTTCTACAATGCGCTGAAACGTGCGTTGGACGGTGTGGCGGACAAACCGGGACTGCACTCCTCGCTGAGGGGAAGCCTGAATCTGGTGCACGACGTCGAATTCGTCGACCAGAACCCGATAGGCAAATCGTCCCGTTCTAACCCTGTCACCTACATCAAGGCGTACGACGAGATCCGCAAGCTCTTCGCCGACCAACCTTTGGCGAAACAGATGGGCTACACGGCGGCCACATTCTCCTTCAACGTGGAGGGTGGACGTTGCGACGAATGTCAGGGCGAAGGAACCGTCACGGTGGAGATGCAGTTCATGGCGGACCTGATCCTGGAATGTGAATCCTGCCACGGCAAGCGGTTCAAGCCAGATGTGCTGGAGGTGCTCTATCGAGGCAAGAATATCTTCGATGTGTTGAACATGACTGTCAATCAGGCGGTTGAATTCTTCTCGGAGCAACCTGGAAACATCGAGAAGAAGATTATCCGTAAGCTGAAGACATTGCAGGACGTCGGCTTGGGCTACGTGAAGCTAGGACAATCCTCCAACACGCTCTCCGGCGGTGAGAGCCAGCGCGTGAAATTGGCGGAGATATTGGGCATGGAAAAGCCTGAGCCGATGATATTCATCTTCGACGAGCCTACGACAGGACTACATTTCCACGATATAAAGACGCTGATGAAAGCCTTCAACGCATTGGTGGCGAACGGTCATACCGTCATCATCATCGAGCACGATCTGGACGTGATCAAATGTGCGGACCATATCATCGACATCGGTCCGGAGGGCGGAGACGCGGGAGGAAAGCTCGTCTTCGAGGGGACTCCGGAGGAACTCGTGAAATGCAAGGATTCATATACGGCGGAATTTTTGAAGAATAAATTGAATTGACATGGAAGATTTCAAGGAAGACATAAAGAACGCCCTCAAGACGTTGAAAGCCGGTGGCATCATATTGTACCCGACCGACACGATCTGGGGATTGGGTTGCGACGCCACGAATGAGGCTGCCGTGAAGCGCATATTCGAACTGAAGCACCGTTCGGACGCCAAGTCCATGTTGGTGCTCACCGATAGCATATTCAGAGTGGAGCGGGTGGTGGACGAGGTGCCGGAAGTGGCCTATAGCCTGGTGGAGTGTGCCGACAAACCGCTGACCATCATCTACGACGGCGCCAAGAACCTTGCGCCGAACCTGATAGCGGAGGACGGAAGCGTGGGTATCCGTATCACGAACGAGGCCTTCTCCAAGAAACTGTGCGAGGAGTTCCGCATTCCGATCGTCTCCACGTCCGCTAACATAAGCGGGGAACCCTCTCCGCACAACTTCTCGGAGGTCAGCGAAGTCATCAAAGCGGGTGTCGACTACATCGTGTCATACAGGCAGGATGAGAAGACATCGTCCACGCCTTCCTCCATCATCAAGCTGGGCAAGGGTGGAGTAGTCACCATCATCAGAGAGTAAGAATGGAACAGAACAAGAGGAACCACGGTAGCAAGAAAATGCAACGCATCAAGTACATCCTATTTGATGTGGTGGCTGTCTTATTGGCCTGGGCACTCTTCTTCCTTTTCCGAAGAGTAGAGATCGAATCGAATGTGGTGCGGGAGATACAACTGTTTTCGCCCATCTACAACTTCGAGAAACTGATCATTGGAATACCCTTCTTCTGGCTTTTCATTTTCTGGGTTTCGGGATACTATAACAACCCTTTCCTGAAATCACGTCTTCAGGAGTTCGCCCAGACATTCCTCAGCACACTGATTGGCTGTACGATACTCTTTTTCCTCTTGTTGCTGAACGACCCTGTGGTCAACTACAAAGACTATTATCTGTCGTTTATCGTACTGTTCCTCATCTATTTCTCTGTGGTATACCTCTTCCGGTATATGATCACGAGGAAGACCACCGAAAGGATTCACAACCGCGTCCTCGGTTTCAATACCATCATCATCGGCACGGGAGAGAAGGCAAGGCAGATTTATGAGCAATTACAATCCATGAAGCTCTCTTCGGGCAATTTCATCAACGGATTCGTATCCTGCGAAGAGAATGAGGCGGTCGACGGCTCTCATATATTAGGGGATTTGTCCCAATTAAACGATATCATAGAAGTGAATCAGATCGAAGAGGTGATAATTGCGCTGGACAATAACGACAGGAATGCCTTGCTGCCTATCTTCAATATCCTATACCACCATGATGTGACGGTGAGGGTGGCTCCGCAACTATATGATTATCTGATAGGTGGAGTGCGCATGACCTCTATTTTCGGCGCACCGCTCGTCAGCGCGATGGACGTGCGGATGAATGAGTTTGAGAAAAACCTCAAACGCCTTTTCGACATCATTTTCTCATGCGTTGTCATTGTGCTGGTTTTCCCTTTCTGCCTGATATTATCGCCCCTTATCAAACTCACGTCCGAGGGCCCTGTATTCTATAAGCAGGAGCGGGTGGGGTTGCACGGTAAGTTATTCCGCATCCTGAAGTTCAGGACCATGGTGTGCGATGCGGAGGCGTCAGGGCCTCAGTTGGCTTCAAGCGATGACCAGCGAATCACGAAGATCGGCCGTGTCCTCAGACGGTTCCGTATTGACGAACTTCCCCAGTTCATCAATGTGTTGAAAGGAGATATGTCCATTGTGGGACCAAGGCCGGAACGTCCGTATTATGAGGCGCAGATAGCGCAAAAGGTGCCTTACTACGGCATCGTGCACAAGGTGAAACCCGGCATCACCTCTTGGGGTATGGTGAAATATGGGTATGCGACGGACGTGGACAAGATGGTCGAGCGTCTACAATATGACATCATCTACTTGGAGAATATCTCCCTTTTAGTCGATTTGAAGATATTGATTTACACTGTCAAGACTGTCATTTCCGGAAGGGGAATGTAGAAAATTATGAATTAAGAATTTTGAATTAAGAATTATGAAACGTCAGTTCGACGTAGTCAATTATGAATTATGAGGACGCTAGCGTCTAACATTTAGTGTCAAACGTCTGACGTCTTCTAAAGTCTAAAACCTAGAACCTATTCCTTTGTCCTAATCAAGCTAACGGTACCCTTTCTCAGGTATTTCTCACCATCTGTTCCTTTTGCCTTGATGACGTAGTAATAAGCACCGATGGAGGCTCTGTCGCCACGGAATGTGCCATCCCAGCCCTTCGTGATATCATCGGACTTGTAGACCCGTCTTCCCCACTGGTCGTAGATGGAGATCTCGAACGATTCGATGGAGCGGTAGCCAACCCTGAATTCATCATTTATGTTGTCACCGTTAGGGGTGAAGGCGTTCGGCACGTAGAGTTGGGACTTGGCTATCTGCAGGCAAGCGTAGGACTTGTGTTCGCAGACGCTGTCGTTACGGATGTTGCTCACTGTCAGCTCGATGCAGTGAAGGGTCGGCTCGCTTATCTCAAAGGCGTTGATGTCCTTGCCGAAGTAGGTGTATGCACCTTGGAAATCACCGTTTTTCGCCTGTTCTCCCACTGCAAAAGCCCATTCATAGTGGTTGACCATATCACTCGGATAGCTGTAGAGATTCAGGAACAGTGTCGCTGACTGGCGGTACTTGGCCGCATTATCCCTGGCCTCTTCTATGGTGGCGTAGAAATGAAGGGTGCTATCCGTTCCCTCATCTCCCTCATGCTCGTATTTTGAGTGGGTCTCCATGTACGGGTAGGCCACCACCGCCTGTGTGTAGAACGTGTCCGTCACGATAGGCTGTGCGTTCATTTTCAGATCATTATTGGCCATGAGATCAGTCACTTCGAAAGGCGTATCCACATAAGGCATCGCGGTCAATTGGATGGAGTTTGTTCCGTCTTTCTCCTCGGTGACCTCTTCCACGGAAGGAAATTCGTTCTTTAGGAGGAAACTTTTGTATTTCACGGAAAGCGTTCTGCTGATCTTTTTCGTGTTCCCATATTCGTTGAAGTACTCCATGACTGGCTCAATTGCGAGCTCCAAATCGCTGCAGATGACCGTATCCTTAGGGAAAGATACGGATTGCAACGGCTTGAACTCCACCACGCATGTGTAGGCGTACGAATCGAGCTCTTCACCATACGAATAGTCTTTGTATTGAATTAAATAACCTGTATTCGCAGATAGATTATTGAATGTTACTGTCTGAGAATCAGTTGATAATGTATATTCGTCCGTTTTGAGGAGCAAAGAGTCGATTTTTTCTTCCCCCAAAGTGATTTTATAGCATTTCAGCCCTCTTAGAGCCAAACTATCTGTCGAAAAAGAGAAAGAACCTTCGCTGACTTTTTCGAAGATTATGTAATCCGCTTTCTTCCCATTGGAAAAACCTCTTCCTCCAGTGATGGAGAAAGTGCCGGAAAAACTGTTCGCCGTGGCGAAAAAAGAAATCAACAAAAATAGAATCCTACGTTTCATCATTTATCATTTACAAATTGAGTGCAATATTACAAATATTCAAGGGAATTTTGAAATATTTATGTAAATTTGCAACTCAAGTTTTTAGATATTATGAGGAAATTTTTATGTAGTGTGATAGCTTGCTCTTCCATGGTCATTTCAGCATGGTCTGTTGACTTGAATTATCCCAAGAAGGTGATTAACGGCAAGCAGTATTACGAGTATGTGGTACAGAAAAGTGAAGGTTTCTATTCCATATCAAA
>JAGCGM010000209.1 GCA_017649635.1 Paludibacteraceae bacterium
ACCCGTGTGGGAAGCGATAAGAGCCTGAAGGTGGATGTGCGTGTCTTCGCCGCGACGAATAAAAACCTGATGGAGGAGATCCAGAAGGGCAACTTCAGGGAGGATTTGTACCACCGTCTGGGTGTCATCCTCATCCATGTGCCGCCTCTTCGTGAGCGCTTGGAGGATATCCCTGAACTGATCGATTATTTCTTGGGGATCATATGCGACGAGCAGGGTATTCCGACGAAGACCTTCTCGGGCGAGGCGAAGGAGGAGATGAAGAAGTTCCGCTGGGGTGGTAATATCCGTGAGCTGAGAAATGCGGTGGAACGTATGGTTATTTTGTGTGGAAATGAAATTACGGCGGACGATGTGAAGCAGTACGCTTCCCCGTCTTACCTTTGATTCGATAAATTGTTAGTGACATGGCAAATGTAGTGGAAACGCCTTTGATGAAGCAGTACCTGGAATTCAAGGCGATGCATCCTGATGCGATCCTGCTGTTCCGTGTAGGCGATTTTTATGAGACGTTCTTGCAGGATGCGGTGATGGCTTCCGAGATCTTGGGAATCACGCTGACCAAGCGTGCGAACGGTGCGGCCCAGTCGGTCGAACTGGCCGGTTTCCCCCATCATGCGTTGGATACTTATTTGCCGAAATTGGTGCGCGCGGGTAAACGTGTGGCCATCTGCGACCAGCTGGAGGATCCTAAGCTGACCAAGAAGTTGGTGAAGCGTGGCATCACGGAGCTGGTGACGCCGGGTGTCGCTGTCAATGATAACATATTGGACCATAAGGAGAACAACTTCCTAGCGGCGGTCCATTTCGAGAAGAAAATGGCGGGTGTCGCCTTCCTGGATATCTCCACGGGCGAGTTCCTGACGGCTCAGGGCACCTGCGAATATGTGGATAAACTGCTGAACGGTATCATGCCGAAGGAGGTCCTCTTCGAGCGGACCAAAAGGGCGGAGTTCGAGGAGAACTTCGGTTCCCGTTTCTTCACCTATGAACTGGAGGATTGGATTTTCACCTCCGAGGCTGCCCACGATAGACTCCTGAAACATTTCGAGACGAAGAACCTGAAGGGCTTCGGTGTGGAAAACCTGAAGTTGGGTATCGTGGCTTCCGGAGCCATCCTCCATTACCTGGACATGACCCAGCATACGCAGATCAGCCACATCACCCATTTGTCACGTATCGAGGAGGACAAGTACGTGTGGCTGGACCAGTTCACCATCCGCAACCTGGAACTTTACGGTACGATGCATGAGGGCGGCAAGACGCTCGTCAATATCATCGACCGTACCATCACCCCGATGGGCGCCCGCCTACTGAAGCGTTGGGTGGCCTTCCCGTTGAAGGATGTGAAGCCGATCGAGGAGCGCCTCAATATCGTGGACGAGTTTTTCAGAAGCCCGGACATGAAGGAGACGCTCGACGTGAACATGTCGGTCATCGGTGACTTGGAGCGTGTGATCTCTAAGGTGGCGGTGGGGCGTGTCACTCCTCGTGAGGTGGTGCAGCTGAAGGTGGCCTTGGGTGCCATCCTGCCGATTAAGGAGGCTTGCCTGGCGAGCGATAACGATGGTTTGCGGCGCATCGGCGAGCAGTTGAACCCGTGCCCGAACATCCGTGAGAAGATTGAGCGTACCATCACGATGGATCCGCCGAATATGCTGAACCGTGGCGGTGTGATCGCGAACGGCGTATCCGCCGAATTGGATGATCTACGTAACATCTCCCACTCGGGGAAGGATTACCTCTTGCAGTTGCAGCAGCGTGAGTCTGAACGCACGGGCATCCCGAGCCTGAAGGTGAGCTACAATAATGTCTTTGGTTACTATATCGAGGTGCGCAACACGCACAAGGACAAGGTGCCGGAGGATTGGATTCGCAAGCAGACGCTGACGGCCGCTGAGCGTTACATCACGCAGGAGCTGAAGGAGTACGAGGAGAAGATCTTAGGTGCGGAGGAGAAGATATTGTCTCTGGAGACGCAGATATTCAACGAGTTGGTGCTTGAACTGACGGAGTACATACCGGCTATTCAGGTCAATTCGAACCTTGTGGCGAAGCTGGATGTGCTGATGTCCTTCGCGAAGACGTCGGAGGAGAACCATTATGTGCGTCCGGCGGTTAACGATAGCGATGTGATAGATATCAAGCAGGGTCGTCACCCTGTCATCGAACGGCAGCTTCCGATTGGGGAGCAGTATGTGGCGAATGATTTGACGCTCGATTCGCAGTCCCAGCAGATCATCATGATCACGGGTCCTAACATGGCGGGTAAGTCCGCATTGTTGAGGCAGACCGCCTTGATCGTGCTGATGGCGCAGATAGGCTGTTTCGTGCCTGCGGACGCTGCGTCGATTGGCGTGGTGGACAAGATCTTCACGAGGGTGGGGGCGTCCGACAACATCTCCATGGGTGAGTCCACCTTCATGGTCGAGATGAACGAGGCGGCGAGCATCATCAACAACCTCTCGCAGAAGAGTCTGGTGCTCTTCGACGAGTTGGGTAGGGGAACCAGCACCTACGACGGTATCTCCATCGCCTGGTCCATCGTGGAGTATATCCACGAGCATCCGAAGGCGAAGGCGAAGACCCTTTTCGCCACGCACTACCATGAGTTGAACGAGATGGAGAAACTTTTCCCTAGGATCAAGAACTACAACGTCTCCGTGAAGGAGGTGGATGGTAAAGTGATCTTCCTGCGTAAGCTGGTGAGGGGTAGTAGTGAGCATAGTTTCGGTATTCATGTGGCGAAATTGGCCGGATTGCCGAATAAGGTGGTCAACCGCGCCAATGAAATTCTGGAGCAGTTGGAGGTGGGCAATTCCAAGAGCCCTATCTCAGACGGTTCTAAACCGGCGAAGAAAAAGCCTGAGGCAGTGCAACTTAGCTTGTTCCAATTGGACGATCCTATCCTGGAGGCGGTCCGTGACGAGATCAATCATTTGGACATAAATAACCTCACACCGATAGAAGCATTAAATAAATTGAATGAAATTAAAAAAATTGTTGGAGGGAAATAAAATTATTATTATCTTTGCAACGCAAAAAAGGAAAGGGAGAGACCTTTCTGGAATGTTGAAATAGAAATGCGAAAATAGCTCAGTTGGTAGAGC
>JAGCGM010000210.1 GCA_017649635.1 Paludibacteraceae bacterium
CACCCGTTGAACTTGTGCAGTCCGCCCGCCTGCTCGAGTATCTTCAGGCCCGGACGGAGGTATAGGTGGTAGGTGTTGCCCAGGATGATTTGGGCTTTTATGTCTTCCTTGATTTCCCTGGTATGGACACCTTTGACAGAGCCTAGGGTGCCGACCGGCATGAATATGGGGGTCTCGATCTCGCCATGGTCAGTTGTGATGAGACCTGCTCTGGCGTGGCATTTGGCGTCCGTATGTTGTAATTCAAACTTCATGTCTTGTGTCCTTTTAGTCGAATTTAATCGATTTGATGGGTGATATTTTCGCTATGATATTGGTCGGGATGTGGAGGATGGCCGCGGAGACGAGTATCGTGCAGATGTTCACGATGATGATGTGGGTCAGTTCCAGGCGGGCTGGTACGAAACTCACATAGTAGTCGTCCGCATTGAGGGGAAGGATCTGGTGCTTTTGGAGCAGATAGCAGACCGTGATGCCGATCACGTTGCCGATCAGAACGCCTTTCCCTATCAGGAAGAATGTGTGATAGAAGAAAATCTTCCAGATGCTTTTGTTGGTCGCCCCCATGGCTTTCATCATGCCGATCATGTTGGTGCGCTCGAGGATGAGGATCAGCAGGCCTGAGATGATGGTGAAGCCGGCGACGAGGGTCATGAGTACCAGTATGATGACCACATTCGTGTTCAGTAAATCTAGCCAGCTGAAAATCTGCGGGTTGATCTGCTTGATGGTCTTCATCAGGTAGTAGTTGCCGTTGTTGTCGTATTGGTTGCCGACGACGTCGAACACCTGTTCCTGTGCGATGTCCAATCGGTTGAAGTCGTTGATGAGGACTTCCACTCCGCTGCATTGGTCGTCTTCCCATCCGTTCAGTTTCCGCACATGCTTGATGTCGCCTATGATGAATAGCTTGTCGTAGTCCAGGAAGCCGGTTTCGTAGATGCCGCTCACGGTCAGTTGCCTAGCCCGCACCTTCCCGTCGATGATGAAATAGGCGAGGTATTTGTCGTTCACCTTCAGTTCGAGTAGGTTGGCGATCTTCTTCGAAATGATTGTCTGGTTGGTTGTGGCGGTGTCATTGACCATGAAGAGTTCCCCTTCCTTCAGGTTGTTGCGGAAGAAGTTCCATTCGTAGTCCTTGTCGACACCCTTGAGCACGCACCCTTGGATGATGTCGCCCGCCTTCAGGATGCAAGGCTGGGTGGCGAAGTATTGCGCATGTTTGACGTCAGGGAGTGCGTTTAGGGAGTCTATGATGCCTTGCCCGATCTGGATGGGTTGTGTCTCATAGGTTTGGTTGCTGACGGAGGAGGAGATTTGTATATGGCTGCCGAAACCGATCAGCTTCTCCCTCACTTCGGTCTTGAATCCGTTTAGGATGCCGACGGAGACCAACATGACCATGATGCTCACCACGATTCCGTTCATCACAATACGCACGATAGGACGAGGAACATTTTTCTCGCCTCTTTTTTCGAAATGGATGCGTTTCGCGATGAACAGTTCTAAATTCATGCCATGTTAGATAGTTCGACCTGGATAAACTTCCAATGCTTTCTTTAATACGTTCAATGCCTTTGCCAATTCTTCCTTCTCCAACACGTATGCGACGCGGACCTCGTTCTTGCCCTTGTCTTTTTCGGTGTAGAAGCCTGTTGCGGGAGCCATCATGACGGTTTGACCCTCATATTCGAACTCGTTCAGCAACCAGGCGCAGAATTTGTCGCAGTCGTCGATCGGCAGTCTGGCCACGGTGTAGAAGGCGCCCATCGGTATCGGTGTGTATACGCCTGGTATTCTGTTGAGGCCGTCGATCAGGTATTTGCGTCGCTCCACGTATTCGTTGTACATCTCCAACATATACTCCTCCGGCGTGTCCATGGAAGCCTCCGCTACGATCTGTCCGATCAACGGCGGACTCAGTCTGGCTTGGCAGAACTTCATCACGGCTTTCCTTACCGCCTCGTTCTTGGTGACGAGGGCGCCGACACGGATGCCACATTCGCTGTAACGTTTTGATACAGAGTCAAATAATATGATATTGTCCTCGATGCCTTTCAGATGGAAGGCTGAGATGTAAGGCGCACCCGTGTAGCAGAACTCACGGTACACCTCGTCGGAGAATAGGTACAGATCGTACTTCTTGACAAGGTCGCGTATCTTGTTCATCTCCTTCTGATTGTAGAGGTAACCTGTCGGGTTGTTCGGGTTGCAGATGAGGATACCCTTGGTCTTCGGGGTGATCATCTCCTCGAACCGCTCGATGTGGGGTAGGGCGAATCCCTCCTCAATGGTGGAAACAATAGGTTTCACGATTGCACCTGCGCCTATCGCGAAGGCCGTGTAGTTGGCGTAGGCAGGCTCCGGTACGATGATCTCGTCGCCTGGATCCAAACAGGACATGAAGGCGAAGTTCACCGCTTCCGAACCTCCACTGGTGATGATGATGTCCTTCTCTTCAACATCTATGTTGAATTTCTTATAGTATTCTGCCAATTTGAGGCGAAGACTTTTGAATCCGTTGCTCGGACTATATTCAAGGATTTTCCGGTCAATCTTCTTCAATGTGTCGAGTGCGATCTGTGGTGTCTTCAAATCGGGTTGTCCGATGTTGAGGTGATATACCTTCACGCCTCTCTCTTTTGCCTTGTCCGCCAATGGAACCAGTTTCCTGATCGGTGACTCTGGCATAATCTGACCTCGGTTCGATGTCTGTGGCATATATGTTGTGTTTTTACTAAATTTACTAATCAGTCTTAAAGGATTCGCATCCCTTTCGTTTTAAATTGAAACGCAAAGATAGTAATTCTAATTGCTTTTTATGGTATGAGCGTTTAAATTTTTCTTGCGGAAGAGGATATTCTAATTAAGAATTAAGAATTATGAGTTAGTTGAGGTTTTTTATACTTGGGTTGATGGATGGGGGATTACTCCTCATTGAGTCCGCCGGTTACGAGGATGGACTTGGCACCCCTGATTCCGCATTTCTGGTAGGTGGCATAGGCTTTGATGGCTCTTTCCAATATCTCTTGGTTAGACTCTTTCTTGACATACCCTGTGATGGCGTCATGGATCGTATAGGCTTCGGGCGCCATGAATTGCTTTGTCCAAACTATCGGGTTGACATTGGCCGGCTCCAAATAGGGCGAGAAGAATGTTCTGCTTACGCAGGCGAGGATGATCACGTCACGTTTCTTCCCGTCCGTGTTGGTGAATCTGTCGTTTAGGATGTGCTCCATCAAACCGTCGTGCCCGATATAGCTCACTAATTGCGAGTTGCCGCAGCATCCGATCGTCAGATTGTCGTTGACGTGGACGGTGTCTTTCCATCTTCCGCATGAGCTGGAAAGAAAGTCGGAGATGCATTGCGCGATGTACTTCCCGTTGTAGGCATCCGCCACCAAGTAATACTTTTGACTGGTGTGCTTGAAAACGAGTCTCTCCATAATCGTGTCGTTGATGGTGTTGGTTTTCAGTAGTTTCCATTCCGCACTTTTCTTGAAGAAGGTTTTTATTCCATAGCCGCAGCCCCAATAGAGGTTGGTGGAAGGCTTTTGTCCGTTCCCTATGCTTGCGGGAACTTTCACGATTCCTTGGTTCTCGTTGTCGCAAAGGGCTACGAAGATATGGATGGATGGGTAGGTCGAATCGAATTGGGTGTGTTGCTCCCTCCTTTCCGTAACGGGTGTGCCTGCGAAGGGGTCTTCGCCGCTTGTGTTGTCTTCCTCCGTATACTCATGCGTGTATTCCTCTTCCTGGACCATCGCCTCCATGGATGTGTCGGTGATGGCTGAATCGGCTTGCACCGCGCGGATCGAGTCCTCTCTTTGCTGGGGAACATCTTCCTTCACTGCCCCCTTGTTTTGACAGGTGCATACGAGGAGGAATATGCCGCAGAATAGTAG
>JAGCGM010000211.1 GCA_017649635.1 Paludibacteraceae bacterium
CATAAAAAAAGCGTGGGAATCAGCACTTGTTACTCGTCCCACGGATAGAGGCTCTGGCATCGCCTGTTTGTCGAAACGAGCAACGCAGAAGCCCACGCTGATATGTATATCTGCGACATTGTCGGATATAACATACCCATGGACGTTCATTGTTGCTTTGATGTTTGACAAACGTTTAAGAACTGCCAGATTCCTACCCGTCAAGCTCAAAGCGTCAAGTAACGCCTTTTCTTATGTATATAGTCCTTGTCTCTCAGACTTTTTTTAAAAAGTACTTGATCGAAGAACGTTGGCAAATGTACAATATTTTTCACATACCACTATAACAAATTTCAGTTTTCAAAAAAGCTATGCATCCCGATTAATCAAACAAAAACAGACCGGTAATGAATAAAACATCACACTAAAAAGAATTCCGTGCCGCCCCTTCAGGGCTCTCCCCTCCCCTTCCCAACCTTCCAGGGGTTTACGCCCCTGGCTGGGCTATACCGCCCCGTCGGGGCTGAGAGCGTTGCGGATTGGAAAGGGATACTCGTTCCAAAGCTAAATTTCACACCCCACAAGGCTATACATTATGCCATAAAAATCGGGCTTGCCCCAAAGGAACAAGCCCAACTCTTAACTCTTAAATTTTCACTCTTAATTTTTCACTTCCCTCTCCAACTTCTTCGCCTCGTTCCAATACCTATCCATCTCCTCCAGAGGCATCTCCTTCAGGTCCTTGCCCTTGGCCAGCGTCTGCGACTCCACGTAATTGAAGCGGCGGATGAACTTCTGGTTGCACTTCTCCAACGCGTTCTCAGGGTTTATCTTATACAACCGGGCGGCATTCACCATGCTGAACATCAGGTCGCCAAACTCCTCCTCCATCTTCTCGGCGTCGAGGTGCTTCACCTCCGTCATGAGCTCGTCGAACTCCTCCTTCACCTTGTCCCACACCTGCTCCTTCTCTTCCCAGTCGAAGCCCACGTTGCGGGTCTTGTCCTGAATACGATAGGACTTGATCAGCGCAGGAAGCGCATCCGGCACCCCCGAAAGGACACTCTTATTACCATCCTTCTCCTTCCGTTTGATCTGCTCCCACGTCTGCTCGACCTCGCCGGCCGTCTTCGCCGCACCTTCGCCGAAGACATGAGGATGGCGGAATATCAGCTTATCACACAACGAGTTGCAGACATCCGCAATGTCGAAATCGTTCGTCTCGGAGGCAATCTTGGAATAGAAAACGATATGCAACAAGACATCTCCCAACTCCTTGCGGATCTCCTTCATGTCCTTCTTCATGATCGCGTCGCAAAGCTCGTACGTCTCCTCGATCGTGTTCGCGCGCAACGACTCGAACGTCTGCTTCTTGTCCCAAGGGCACTTCAGCCTCAACTCGTCCATCACATCCAACAAACGTTGGAAAGCCTTCAATTTATCTTCTGTCGTATTCATAGAAACAATACTCAAAACGAAACAATCAGACGCCTACTGCTTCCACATGGCGTTTTTCTTCTCACCGATCTTGCCAAAGGTACGCACATGGAGCGTGATGAGCGGCAAGATGATATCGTACAGCACGATAGACAATGTGAACTTCCTCTCCGTCAACGCGTTGGAGGTCTTCGTGAAGACAACCAGCTGGGTGATGAGGCGGATGAGGAACAGGAACGCCACGATGCCCATCGATATGAAATCGGTCCAAACGGCGAACATCACCAGCAACACAAGCGCCAATAAATAGAAGATATAGCGGGAGATGATCTCCGAACTGATCCTGAACTTCGTGGCAGGAAGATACTCCGCATAGGTCTCCATCTGCTTCTCACGTTGATAAAGGAAGGAATTCATCGTCAAATCCCTATGCGACCAGGTGACAGCCTCCGGCTCCACGCACACCGCCGTGTTCTGCTTGGTGGAGATGTCACGGATCAGCAGGTCGTCGTCGCCATACGAGAGGATCAGATGGGAGGTGAAGCCTTTCTTCGCGAAGAAGAGCTCCTTCGAGTAGGAGAGGTTTCCGCTCACGCCCCGGTACGGTTTCTTTTGCAGGGCGAACCCCATGAAACGCATCGCCTCGAACATCATGTCGTAGGCGATCATATTGTCCAGGAACCCATTATTACCCTTGTAGCCCGTATAGCCCAGCACGACGGAGGTGCCGCTGGCGTAGTGACGCATGATGTTGGCGATCCACTGGTCGCTCGCCGGCTCACAGTCCGCATCGATCAAGAGCAGATGGTCGTAATGAGCGGCCTTGATACCCACGGTCACGCACATTTTCTTACGGCTCATGTACTTCGCGCCCATCGGCAGGAAGGTCTGGTAGAGGTTAGGATACTGCTCCGTCATCTTCTTCAGGAGGTCAGTGCTCTCGTCCGTGGAACCATCGTTGACCACGATCACTTCAAACTTGGGGTACTTCTGTTTCAGTACCGCCGGCAAGAAACGGGCCAGGTTCTCCGATTCGTTCCTCGCGCAAATAATGACTGACACCGCTGGTTTATTGGTGGAGAGCCGCACATCGTTCTTGTCTATCCTATTCTTGAAACGGAAGATTCCGCTATAATACCTGAAATAGAAATAGAGTTGTAACACCAGTGCGAATAGGAAAACGCCCAACAACACCCACACATACTCCTTGTATTCAGCCACACGCAACAAATAATCTTCCATTTTCGCTAACATTTACGGGGGCAATCCCCCATTAACACATACTTATAGCAAGTCCGAAGACTTAGAATTCGGTAGAGAGGTAGCCTTTCGGCAAACGTCTCAGGTTGTAGCCCGAAGCCATGATCTCGCCGTATGCTCCAGCCGAACGGATCGCCAGGAAATCACCGCGCTTTGTTCCGTTCAACAGGACATCCTTGTCGAATACATCCGACGACTCGCAGATAGGACCCACCACGTCATACTTCTCCTCCTCCGCATCCGAAGAGATGTTCTCGATACGGTGGTAAGCCTGGTACAACGCCGGACGGATCAGGTCGGTCATGCCCGCGTCCACGATGGCGAACTGCTTCTCCTTGCCCTTCTTCACGTAAGTCACCTTGGTGATCAGGCTACCGCACTGCGCCACGATGGAACGGCCCGGCTCGCAATGCAACTGCTGTCCCGGACGCAGCTTCAGGTATTTGGAGAAGAGGCGGAAATAGGCCTCGAAATCAGCGATAGGCATGTGGTTCGGATGCTCATAGTTGATGCCCAAACCGCCACCGATGTTAATGTTCGCCAGGCGAACGCCCATAGCCTCCATCGCGTCCTGCAACTCGTTGATTTTCACGCAGAGATGCTCGTATGAGCTAAGGTCCGTGATCTGCGAACCGATATGGAAATGCAAGCCTATCAGCTTCAAATTCTTCAATGAATCGAACATCTTCACCACGTCGGCCAAGTCATCCATGTTGAAACCGAACTTGTTCTCGTTCAAGCCGGTCGTGATGTAATGGTGCGTGTGTGCGTCCACGTTAGGATTCACGCGGAGCTCCACGTTCGCCACCTTGCCCTTCTTGCCCGCCAATTCGTTGATCACCTCCAATTCAGGAATAGACTCAGCGTTAAAGCAGAAGATATCATTGTCCAACGCAAGGTTTATCTCAGGGTCCGTCTTACCCACGCCGGCGAAGACGATACGGGAGGCCGGGAAACCGGACTCGATGGCGGCCTTCACCTCATTACCGCTCACACAATCGGCGCCCAAACCCTTCTGGGCGATGATTTTCAACACCTTAGGATTCGCATTGGCCTTTATAGCGTAATGCACAATGGCATGATTCGCCTCCGACTCCTTCTTCACCAAGTCCAACGTCCTGTTCAACACATCAACATCGTAATAATAGAAGGGAGTCTCAACGTCCCTAAATTTATCGATGGGGAAGTTCCCCTTAACTACGTTTGCCATTTAAAATAATTTATTGTTCAATTGATTCAAAGCCATCTTTTTGTCTTTTCCATCGACCAAGATCGATATATTCTGCAGACTTCCTCCGTAAGAGATCATCTGCACAGGCAACTCCTTGAGCGCATCCAGCACCTTGTTCGAAGCGCCTTCGCCGCAACGCATATCGCCCACGACGCATACGATCGTCATGTTCTTGCTCACCGTGACGGTACCGAAGGTCTTCAGATCATTCACGATCTCCTCCAGATACTTGTCGTTATCGATGGTCACCGAGACACCTATCTCGGAGGTGGTAATCATATCTATGGCGGTCTTATGCCCCTCGAACACCTCGAAGACGCGGCGCAGGAATCCGTGTGCCAAGAGCATGCGGACAGACTTAATCTTAATCATCGTGATGCCATCCTTGGCAGCGATCGCCTTCACCTGACCATTCGGCATCTCGGAAGAGACGAGCGTCCCCTCGCTATCAGGCGACATCACATTCTTCAGGCGGATAGGCATATTGGCCAACTTGGCAGGAAGGATGGACATCGGATGGATCACTCTGCCCAAGAAATAGGAGAGCTCAGCGGTCTCGTCGAACGTCAGGGACTTCACCGGACGGGCATTCTGGACGATGGCAGGGTCACTGTCATAGATTCCATACGTGTCGCTCCAGAGGATCACCTCCTGCGCTTGAGCAGCGACACCGATCAGCGTAGCGGAATAATCGCTTCCCCCCACGCCGAAGTTCTCCACCTCGCCATAAGCGTTGCGGCAGATAAAACCTTCCGTGACGAAGGTGTCCGCCGACTTGTTCTCCTCCATCAGTTTGGAGAGCGACTCTTTGATGAACTTAGCGTCCGGCTCGTCATTCTTGTCCGTCTTCATGAAATCCAACGAATTCAGGTGGACCGCCTTGACGCCCAATGTGTTCAAATAGGAGACGAACAATTCGGAGATCAACAGCTCGCCCTGCGCGATGATGATCTTCTCCTCATATTTCGTAAAGAGTTCCTTCGCCGTCTCACGGATGACCGAGGAGTATGACTCGACAATCTTCTTCATCTCCGCGTTCTTCTTCGCTTCAGGGAAGAGGTCATCGACCAGTTTCGCATACTGGAGCTCCATGTTGTTCATCAGCTCCATGGCACCATCGACATTCTTCATGTAGAGATAGTCCGCCACCTCCTGCAACGCCTCGCGAGAACCGTTGATGGAGGAGAGGACAACGATGTTACCCTTCTCGGCGGCCACCTGTTTAGCCACCTCCTTTATCTTTGCGGCGGAAGTCAACGTGGAACTTCCATACTTCAATATCTTCATATCTTTAA
>JAGCGM010000212.1 GCA_017649635.1 Paludibacteraceae bacterium
AACCGTTTGGAGATCTTCTCACGACGCAGGTCACGCGCGATATCCACCCCCACGACAAGGCAATTGATGTCGGGGAAATCGACGAAGTCCTGCGGATGGCTACGATAATACTCGCAGATCTCTATGGCACGTATCGCACGCTTGGCGGTATCCACGTCAGTCGTGTTGTGCAACGTCTTATAGGTGGAGAGGATAGTCGTCAGCTCCTCCAACGATTTACCCTCCAGCGACTGCCTCAACTCCTCGTTCTGAGGCACAGGCATCATCTTATAAGCCTTGAGGACCGATTCGATGTAGAGGCCAGTTCCCCCGCAGAGAATAGGGAATACTCCCCTCCCCTTGACATCCTGGTATGCGGAAAGGAAATCACGCTGGTACTCGAAAAGATTGTACTTGTACCCCGGGTCGGCGATGTCGATCAGGTGGTAAGGGATGGAGACACCATCGACCACATAGTCGGAAAGGTCCTTTCCCGTGCCGATGTCCATGCCACGGTAGATCTGGCGGGAGTCCGCACTGATGATCTCAGCCCCCAAGCGGCGGGCCAAGTGAGCCGCCAAAGTGGTCTTTCCACTTGCGGTCGGTCCCAGTATCGTCAGCATATCATAAGCCATAACGAGCTATTCTTAAGTTCATATCAACGTCCAAAGATAATCAAAACGAGGGAAGCCATCAAGCCTCACGCACTCGGTTACGCAGGAAATGCGAGGCCGTGAAGGAAGCGAAGAGCGTCAGGGCGACCATGTCCAGCAATCCGCCGACGCAGAAGGTGGTGGAGAAAGAGGTCCACTCGCTCAGGCAACCGCCCCCGAACAGTCCCACACCGATTCCTATGTCCCACGAAGTGAGGTAGGTGGAGGTGGCCGTGCCACGCTTGTTGTTCGGTGCGAGCGCGACGAACAGGGAGTTCATGGCAGGGAAGATCGTCCCGTAGCCCATGCCGATCAAGAGCGCGACAAAGAAGAAGGTCACACGCATATAGTCCGCCGGGATACCCAAATTAGGCAAGGCACCCAGCAAGAGGTAGGCGAATCCGCCGGCGGCGATACCCACCTTGATCATAAGCAACATCTTACCCCTATCCACCAATTTGCCCGAGAAGATACGCGACAAGGCGATGCCAGAGGCCAGGAAGAGGTAGAAGAAGGATGGATTCCCCTCGACGGACAACTCCTTCGCGTACAAGGCGATGAAGGAGGTCATGACCCCATACGGGATGGCGAGGAAGAAAAGATTGATGCCCGCAGGCACCCCCTTCTTCAGGAAGAAACGGTCCAGCGAGAGCTTCTCCTTCACGTCCGTCTTCGGGCGGTACTTCGTCTTGATCAGGCTACCGATCAGGAAGGAGCAGAGGCTCACGCAGAAGGAGGAGTAGAAGATCGTCTCGTAGCTATAATGGTCCAAGAGCCACATGCCGACCATCGGGCCCGTCGCCATGGCGAAGTTGTTGGAGAGTCCGAAGTAGCCCAACCCCTCGCCCCTGCGGCTGGAAGGCATGATGTCGATCACGATCGTATTGCTCGATATGGAGACCATACCAAAGGCCAGTCCGTGCATCACGCGGAGCAAGGCGAAGAGGAAGACCGTCTTCACGCAAGGGTACCCCGCAAAGAGGAGGACAAAGACCGAGAGGGCCATCAGATAGAGCGGTTTGCGCTGGAAAGTGTCCACCAGATAACCCGAGAAGGGACGGACGAACAGGCAAGCCAGCGTGTAGCAGGAAAGGACCGCCCCCACCGTAGACTCAGGGACCGTGAAGACCTCTATCAGATACATGGCTAAGATAGGCATGATCAGGTAGAAGGAGAAGAAAAGGAGGAAATTCGCGCTGCAGGAGCAGACGAAGCTCATCGTGAACAATCTATCTTTCGGGCAATCCATTCAACCATACAATTAGACCGCGAAATTACGAAAGAATCCGAAGAGTTGGCACCACATCATTCAAGAAAACAGAAAAGCCGCCACAAAAAAAGTGCGGCCCCCCCGACCGCACTTTCCCGATGTATCTTAAAAACGTCACATCCATCAATCATTGTTGGAAGCGCCGCTATCCGCGTTCACGCCGAAGATGTCCTTCAGTCCACCCAAGTCGAAGCCAAGGGAGAAACGCAAAGTCTTGTCCAACGGATTAGTCTGTGCGGTAGTGATCACGTAAGCCGCGCTCAGTTGGAAAATACTGAGGTTGAATCCCGCACCCACAGAGAAGTATTTACGGTTACCCTTGTACTTGTTCTCGTTGAAGTAACCACCCCTCACCATGAATTTATTGTTGTAGGAATATTCCAGACCCACAGAAAAATTGATCTCCCTAAGTTCCTCCTTGAAACCGCCAGGAGCATCACCCAAGGACTTGAAGATACCGCCGATAGCGGTTGTTTCCTCGTAATCCCTCACAGCGTCGGTGAAATCCGCCTCAGTCGCATATTGGTCCGAATTACCATAAGGGGTAGGCACCAATAACTTGTTCATATCGACAGCGATCTGCAGTCTGTTGAACTCATCGAACGCATAATCGAAAGAAGCACCCAATCTGAAGTTAGTCGGGATGAACTGTTGGGTTTGGTCACCGTCATAAGAGACCTTGTTACCGATATTAGAGACCGACATACCCAGACCCACGTAAGAGGTGTTAGCGCCCAACTGGAGCGGACGGCGGTAAGAGAATGCGATATCCGCGCCGACGGCCTTAGCGGAAGAGTACTCATCCTCATCGAGGGCGCCGTTGAACAAGTCGGAATAGATGAAGCGGAGAGCCACACCCGCCGACCAATATTCGGAGAGCAGCATAGAGAAGCTACCGTCCACAGCGAACTCGTAAGGCTTAGCAGTACCTTGGTCAATAGGTTCATTATTCCAGGTAGGCTGACCCGTCAGATGGATCTCGCCCATGGAGAAATAACGGAAAGAGGCACCGACGGAAGTCCTATCAGTAGGTTTGTAATAACCGGAAAGATAAGCCAAATAGATGTCATTGACGATTTGGCGCAACCAAGGCGTATAAGAAAGGGAAAAACCGCCTTTGCTCTCAGCTTGCGCATACTTGGCGGGGTTCCAATACTGGGACATATTGTCAGGCCTAGTAGCGGCGCCGACATCACCCATACCACCGCCCACAGCGTCAGGGGCAATGGACAAGGACGGGATAGCCGTCTGCAAAGGGTTATAGGTTGCCCCCTCATCATCAGTCACCGAATAAGCACCAGCGGTGAGACTCGTACATAAAGCTGCGGAAAAAAGGACCGCACGAACATTTAATTTTCCCATTTGATATAAATATCTAATCTAATCAAAATTATTTTTCGAGGAGGATCAGTCATCCAGGATAGCCCTCCAAAGACATAACTACTCTTTCTCAAAATTATTGCAAAGGAAATCAAAAAAAACGAATTCACCTACATATTTTTTTCAACATTGACGGGCAAATAGTCCACAAAAAGGTTTTTCATGATGAAAAGAAGGCAAAAAAGAGAGTTCAGGAGAGATGAATAGAGATATTTCGTGGAAAATATCACACAAAAGCATACAATTTTTGCATACCATTCCCCTCATATAACATAAATATTGATTATCTTTGCCCATAAAGTATAATTCACGGGAATTTCAGTCAACCCAGTCAGCGGACGGGGAGATCAAGCGCTAAAAAATATTAGCGGAGAGTTTAGGAAGATATGATCAAAGCATTCAGTGTATGATGCGACGCCAACCCTTAAACGCACATGAAATCAACGTGTCTGATACACAACAGAATATGACAAGCCTCTGTTTTCAAGCAAAAACGGGCAAGGCTGGGGATTGCGGACCATTCGGTTGCTTTCCGAGCCATTCTTAAGAAATTTTAAGCATCCAACGCTTGAAAATTCGGGCAGAAAGTGTTATATT
>JAGCGM010000213.1 GCA_017649635.1 Paludibacteraceae bacterium
AAAAGGGCTTTTAATACGTTTCTCATATCGTTTTTAATAATTATTTTTGTTCTCTATTCTTTTTGGTGCACAAAAATAAAAAAAAAGGTTTTAACATGGGCTTTTAACGAAAGTTATTTTGCAAAAAAGTGATGAAACGATTCTTGTCGGATAAAATAATCGCCTCGTTCGAACATGAACCCACCTCGCAACAACAGGCCCTGATTGACTTGTTGAGCGCATTCGTGGTGGATGGCTTGGACCATATCTTCCTCCTGAAGGGATATGCGGGTACGGGTAAGACTTCGGTCGTTTCGGCTTTGATCAGGGTGATGGACGAACTGGAGCAGCCTGTCGTCCTGATGGCTCCCACGGGGCGTGCCGCCAAGGTGCTCTCTTCCTATTCGGGTCATCCCGCCTCCACGGTGCATCGGAAGATTTACCGTCAACGGGTGGGTGGTAGCCTGGAGGCGGATTTCTCCCTGAACGTGAACCTCCACAAGCATACGCTATTCATCGTGGACGAGGCTTCCATGCTCGCGAATGCGGGCGACTCCGTCTTCGGCACCGGCAACCTCTTGGACGACCTGATGTCGTACGTCTATGGCGGGGATGGTTGCCGCATGATCCTGGTGGGCGATACGGCGCAGCTACCGCCTGTGGGACAGGAAGAGAGCCCTGCCTTGTGCGCGGAGTACATGAAGGGGTATGGCTTCCCTGTCGACGAGTTTCTCCTGACGGATGTGGTGCGCCAAGCGAACGAATCGGGCATCCTCTACAACGCGACCGCTCTCCGTCTCCTCCTGATGCAAGGTGCGGAGGGTGCCTTCCCGACGGTGGACATGGACTTCCCCGACATCAAAAGGGTCTCGGGCGAGGACCTGATCGAGGAGATCTCCTCCGCCTATAACCGCGAGGGGATGGACGAGACCATCATCGTCTCCCGGTCTAACAAACGCACCAATATTTTCAACGAGGGGATACGCAACAGGATCTTGTACCGTGAGGAGGATTTCTCCTCGGGCGATTGGGTCATGGTGGTGAAGAATAACTACTTCTGGTCCAGACAGACGGACGGTAAGCTGGACTTTATCGCAAACGGTGACATCGCCGAGGTGCGCCATGTGCGCCGACGTACGGAGGTCTATGGCTTCCACTTCGCCGAAGCGACACTCTATTTCCCTGATTATGAGGTTGAAATAGAGGCGAAAATATTGTTGGACACCCTCCGGAGCGAATCGCCTTCCCTCACCTACGAGGAGAGCAACCGCCTCTTCCTCGCCGTCCAGGAGGATTACATGAACATCGGCAACAAAAGGGACCGCCTGAAAGCGATGCGGGAAGACCCTTTCCTGAACGCCCTGCAGCTGAAGTTCGCCTATGCGGTCACTTGCCACAAGGCGCAAGGCGGGCAGTGGAGCAACGTTTTCCTCGATAAGGGCTACGTGACGGACGATATGGTGAACGCCGAGTACCTCCGCTGGCTCTACACCGCCTTTACCCGCGCGACGAAAAAGCTCTATCTAATCAATTGGTAAACGAATCAAAACGTCCTATGTCCAATATCTTTCTTTCCCGCATCACCAACACCCACGTTCCCTGCGAGGACGACCAGTATCCTTTCTCCATCCCTGCGATAAAAGCGCTGAAAACATTGGAGATCACGTCGGACGTGACCTACCTCATCGGGGAGAACGGTAGTGGCAAATCGACCCTGATGGAGGCCATCGCCGTGAACTTGGGAATGAATGCGGAAGGGGGCGGACAGAACTTTCGTTTCAGCACCCAAGAGACCCACTCGGACCTCAGCGAATCCCTTCGCCTGGCCAAAACTCCCTACCGATTGCAGGATATGTTTTTCTACCGCGCGGAGAGTTTCTATAACGCTATCTCCTACCTCGCCAGCCTCGACGACGACCCCTTCCGGTCATACGGTGGCGTGGATTTGCACGAGTATAGCCATGGGGAGGGGATGGTCCTCTTCTTCGAGAATCGGTTGAGGCGTGGGTTCTATCTCTTCGACGAGCCCGAGGCCGCCCTGTCGTACCAGAACCAGCTGAGGTTCCTCGTCTGGATGAAACGGGCCGTGGATGCGGGCAGCCAGCTGATCATCAGCACCCACTCGCCCGTGCTCCTCGCCTACCCCGGGGCGGTGATCTACCACCTCAATGAGGAGGGCATACGGAAGACAACGTACGAGGAGAGCTACATCTACAACGACATGCGCTCCTTCATCGACAACGTCCCCCTGATCCAGCGGGAACTGGGTCTACTGACGAAATGATTGTTGGATATTAACCTTTTGGGAAACCTACTTCGAACCCTTCTTCAACGCCTTCAATGCCTCTTTGACGACAGGATCGTCTTCGTGGAACACCTCGTAGAAGACATTTTCCCCGTAGATATTGCGCAGGATGTAGGAACGGACCAATTGCGTGATCTTCCTCTTCGAATGTTCTGCCTGCGATAGGTTCCTCTTGATGTTCTTCGCCTCGGCGAAATCCAGCACCCGATCGAAGAGAGGCTCTTTCTTCAGGTATTCGTCCGCCGCTTTGTAGCTTCCGAAGCTGTTGAACAGTTGACGGTGCTCGTCGGAGTACCTGAAGGCGAAATCATAGAGGATACCGGAGTTGACCAGTTTGGTGTAGTAGGCCGAATTGTAGGCGGTGTCGTAAGGGACGAAGATGTCCGGCATGATTCCACCGCCGCCATAAACCACGCGGTTGCCTACGGTATAGTATTTCACTGTGTCGCCGGAAGTCTTCATGCTGTCCTGGTTGTAGATTTCTCCGCTGGAGTAGCGGTCGAACACCTCCTGTTGGTACTTGCTCTTATCCCCGTATGGCTTCTGGATGCAACGTCCCGAAGGCGTGTAGTAGCGCGCCACGGTGAGGCGGATGGCGGAGCTGTCGTTCAGGGTGATCTGCTGTTGCACCAATCCCTTTCCGAAGGAGCGTCTGCCGATGATGGTGCCTCTGTCATTGTCTTGCATGGCTCCCGCGAAAATCTCGCTGGCGGAGGCGGACCATTCGTCGATGAGGACCGCCAAAGGATATTGTTGGAACATTCCTCGTCCGTCCGCCCTGATGTCCTGACGTTTCTGGGCCTTTCCTTCGGTGTAGACGATCATGTCGCCCGCATGCAGGAACTCGTTGATCATGTAGCTGGCGGCCTCTAGGAATCCGCCCGAGTTGCCCCTAAGGTCGACGATGAACTCATTGGCACCCTTTTCCTGCAGTTCCTCCAAGGCATGGACGAACTCGCTATAGGTGGTGGCGCCGAACTTGCCCACCTTGACGTATCCCGTATGGTTCCCCATCATGAAATGGGCGTCCACGCTATTGACCGGCACGTCCCCACGGGTGATGTCGAAAGTCAGCAGCGAGTCGGAGCTTTGCCTCTTGACACCGAGCGTCACGTGCGTTCCCTTGGGACCGCGGAGCTTGTGCATCACCTTCTCGTTATTGATGGATTCGCCCACGAAGAGGGTGTCGTTCACCTTCACGATACGGTCACCCGGCAGGATACCCAACTTCTCGGAGGGTCCACCGCTGATGACGCTCACGATCATCACTGTGTCGTTCTGTATGTTGAATTGCACACCGATGCCTGAGAAACTGCCCTCCAACTCGTCGTTCACCATCTGGAGGTCTTTGGCAGGCACATAGACCGTGTGTGGGTCCAACTCCTCCAAGATCTTAGGGATAGACTGCTCCACGAGGGAGTCGATATCCACCTTGTCCACATACTGCAGGTTGACGAGGTTCAGCAGCATGTCGATTTTGTTGTCCAGCTTCTTATGGGTACGCGTGATGCGCTCGCCCTGTCTTTCTGTGATGATGGAGCCCGCCAGGATTCCGCAGATGGCTGCGATCGCCACGAATAGAGGGTTGAATATTTTCTGCATGGTATGTCAGTCTTTGTTGTTATCGATTTCCAGATGCTCGATCTCCACGCCTGCCCTTTTCAGCAGGTCTATTCCGTCGGGCGTGTGGTACTCCTCCTCGTAGACCACGCGGCGGATACCCGCTTGGATGATGAGCTTGGCGCACTCGATGCAGGGGGAGGAGGTGACGTAGAGGGTAGCGCCCTCGCTGCTGTTGGAGGAGCGGGCCACCTTCGTGATGGCGTTGGCCTCGGCGTGTAGGACGTAAGGTTTAGTCTTGTTGTTCTCGTCCTCGCACACGTTCTCGAAGCCGCACGGTGTGCCATTGTATCCGTCGGATATGATCATCCTCTCCTTCACGATGAGGGCGCCCACCTTCCTGCGCTCGCAGTAGGAGTTTTCCGCCCAAATCTTGGCCATGCGCATGTAGCGGAGGTCGAATTGATGCCTTTTTTCGTTTGATTTTTCTTCCATATCCGCAAAAATACAACTAAAAATGCAAAGTTATCTTCCTTTTCGGGAAAAAGAAAGGGTGAACCCATCGGATCCACCCTTTTACCTTTTCTCCTTCGAGATTACTTACGAAGATTGAGCGCCTTAACGATGGCACGATATCTTTCGATATCGATCTCCTTCAAGTAGTCAAGCATACGACGACGCTTACCTACCAAGGCCTTCAATGATCTTTGCGTACTATAATCCTTCGCATTTGACTTCATGTGGTCAGTCAAATGAGTAATACGGTATGAAAATAACGCTATCTGAGCCTCAGGTGAGCCAGTATCGGTATTCGACTTCCCGTATGTACCGAAGATTTCTTGCTTCTTAGCAGCATCTAAATACATAATGTTTAAATTTTAATGTTTAAAAATCGACCGCAAAGGTAAGGATATTTTCCGATACTGCAATCGTTTCCAAAAAATATTTTTTTCGCGGACTATTCAAGGATCTTATAGGTGAACCCTTGGGCTATGATCTGGAGTTTACTACCAGTGGAATTCGTCTCGATCTCATAGTAATTCAAGGGAATACCATCCAAAAAGCCCTTCCTCGATTTATAGAAATCTTGCACCAACTCACTTTCCGGTCCCTCCTGATGGGCAAAATATATGGACTCTATCGCTTGAACTCCAAAATTCATTTGGAAAGAGGCCCAATATACGGATTCGAAAACGATTTGGTACAGACCGTCATCAAACTCTATTTCGAACTCGATCGTGTCTTGTTCCCCAGGTTGGGTCCTATCAATCTTTATATTCCTAAGGGAGGAATCATGCCATACAAAGTCGTTGAATTCCAATGGCGCTGTTGTTGGGCAATAGGCGTCATGCTCCCTATCGCATCCACGTTGTAAAAAAGGTTGGATCATATGTATGACTTCTTTGTAATTCATATACAATTAATCTTTCATCTTTTTCATAATCTGTTCCTTGGTATAAAGAAATTTGCTCCAATAAACAATCACAGCGTCATATCCTCCCGATTCTTCCTTTTGGGCTTCATCAAAGATATACAGCGTACCAGAATTAGGAGTTTCTCCACGTTTAAATCTTCCTTTCTCCATGTCAAAATATTCCTTTTTATTGCTTCTTGCTCCGCCGTAAATAAATCCGATTTTCTTCCCTGAAAAATTAAATCCATTCAGACTTTCTTTGCGGACTATCTTTGTACTGTCTTTGAAAACTATACCAAGGTAAGCACTTTCATACACATTCAGGAATGGAGAATCATCACCCCCCATTTTATCCAATTGGGATATGTTTTCATTCGGCATGTCACTGAAATTGAGGATCTGAGCGTATAAATTTGCACTCAATAAAACCATCACCACAAATACGAAATTTCTCATATTGATATCATCTATTTTGACACTTGATAAAATTTCGCCGTAAAGATAGTGAAATTCGAATAGTAAATAGTAAATCGTTAAATAGTAAATAGTAAATAGCCAAATAGTAAATTTTCTTACCTTTGTCTTCAAATTGATTGACAGAACTGGCATGAAACAATATTTGGATCTTTTACAGCGTGTGCTGGACGAGGGCACGCAGAAGGGCGACCGCACAGGTACGGGTACTATCAGCGTTTTCGGACATCAGATGCGCTTCAATCTGGAGGAGGGTTTCCCCCTGCTCACGACGAAGAAGCTTCACCTGAAATCCATCATCTATGAACTGCTTTGGTTCCTGAAGGGCGACACGAACGTGAAGTACCTGCAGGAGCATGGTGTGCGTATCTGGAACGAATGGGCGGACCCGGACGGTGACCTCGGACATATCTACGGATACCAGTGGCGCTCCTGGCCGGACTATGACGGCGGGCATATCGACCAAATAGCGGAGGTGGTGCGGACCCTCAAGGAGGACCCGAACTCGCGCCGTATCATCGTCAGCGCTTGGAACGTGGCGGACCTCAAGCGGATGAACCTGCCGCCTTGCCACGCCTTCTTCCAGTTCTACGTGGCTGATGGCCGATTGAGCCTCCAACTCTACCAACGCAGCGCGGATATCTTCTTGGGCGTTCCTTTCAACATCGCCTCCTACGCTTTGCTCCTCCAGATGATGGCGCAGGTGACGGGCCTCAAGGCGGGCGACTTCGTCCACACGTTGGGCGACGCGCATATCTACACGAACCATTTGGAGCAAGTAAAATTGCAGCTGACAAGGGAACCTCGCCAGCTGCCACAAATGAGGATTAATCCTGAGAAGAAGGATATCTTCTCCTTTGATTACGAGGATTTCACCCTGGAGAATTATGACCCCCACCCGCACATCGCAGGCAAGGTCTCCGTGTGATCCGCAATCATTATCCTTACTATCGTACTATTTTCACACTTAAACCCTCGAAATGGGCGATATATAGACCCTTGGGGAGCCATTCTAAACTGATGACGCTCTCCTTCGGACTGATGTGCTTCGTGTCGATGGTCGTGCCCTTGAGGTCGATGATCCGCAGGGTACCACCCTCTTCCGTATTCACGTACAGGGTATTCTCCGCCTGTGCGTAATAGAGCATCGATTTCTCTCCGTAGGATGCGACATCATTGAGCCCTGTTCCCGGACATGTATCTAACATAGCGTATTTACTCTCCGCCTTCCATGCGTCAACAACTTTCTTCCCCCATGCGCAGGAGTTTCCTTCCGCAGACTGTGTGGCTAGGGTTGGGGTGGACGAAGCGTCCTTCACGAGGTCGAGGTACTCCACCGGGCTTCCGTTGCCATACCATGACCATGCCAGCCAACCCACGTTCTTCTCCTGGCAATAGGAGAGGATCTGGTCCTCGTCCACGTCCCCATCGCTATGGTACCAACCGAACTCTCCGATGCAGAGGGCGAGTCCTTGGTTGATGACTCCGTCGATATTGCTCTTCACACGGTTCTTGTTTCCCGCTGTCCCGTACATGTGGATAGAGAAGAGGACGTTGTTCTCAGGGTCTGCCGCCAAGACATCCTTTCCGTAGGTGTGGATGGTGGCCGCACTCTGTCCATATCCGCCCGCATCGACCATGATGCAGTGACGCAAGCCTGCCTTACGGATGATCGGGATGGCCTTCACATAACCATCCTTCCAGTTGGCCGCAGAGGAGGAGTTGTGCCACTCGTTGGCGATATTGATGATCACATAGGGTTCCGTTCCCTTCAGCGTGCTGGCGAGGTTGGCGAAGTATTGCGCCGCTCCTTCGAGGTCGCTGATCTTATCGCTTCCCGTCACGTCATGCACCTCCAGGATGGCCACCATGCCATACGCCTTGCAGGCGTCGATGAGTTTCTTGACGGAAGCCGCGTCGTCCGCTGGCGAACCGTAGGCGTTGCCGTTGGTCAGGACGATACGCACCGCATTCGCCTTGTTATTGTAGATCGCCTTCAGCTGATCGTAGGCGGAACTTTTGTACCAGGTGTAGGCTAGGTTGACACCCCTCATCACGAACTCGTTGTCGCAACGGTCAAGCAGTTTGTTGCCGTTCACCTTGAATCCGTCCACGTCCGAAATATTGAACTCATACACAGGAGCGTCATTGTCCTTTTCTATGCGTACGTAGTCGACCACCGCCCATGTCCAGATAGGCGTGAGCTTCACCACGTTCTCGCCAGCGGCGAATTCGAACGTGCCCACGAGGGTCTCCCCCATCTTGTCCACGCTCTCGTCATCCTTGTTTTCTCCTAAGTTAGCGGTTCCGCTCACACCGTTCACCGCGCAGTCGATCTGTTTGAATCCGTAGACGGAGTTGTAGCCCACATATACCTTATAAGAGCCCTTTTTCTCCAAGGGAATGTTGATATTGATGTAGTCGGTGCTCTCCTTGAGGTTCAGCGCACCGCTCCCGGACACCTTGTTCACCGACTCAACGGACGCCACATAGTCCGCGGAGCATTCCGCCTCGTAGATATTCTTCTTGAGTGATTCCGCGCAGGAGGGATCCTCCACCTCTTGGTAAGTGCCCCATCCCGGCATCTCGTCGAGGGTGATGATGAGGTCGCTGCTCATGGCGCTCTTCCAGAGGCTAGCGCTGGTTTGATCGATGAAACCACCGCTCCATGAGTTGTACCAGGGCATCCACCAAGACCAGATGTCACCGTTCTTCTGCGCCTCGGCAGGGTCCACGATCGGACCGTTCTCCGTGAGGGCGAGGATCTTATCGCTACCCATCTTGGATATGATGGTGTTCCAGGTATTAATATTAGACTGGGTATTATTCGCCCCGTTGTAGATATCCACACCGATCACGTCGATATATTGATCACCCGGGTACCATGCCTCGTTGTAGGCATAGCCTTGGGTAGGGTCCTTTTCGAGGTTCCAGACCCATATCAGGTTCTTGACGCCCTTGACGTTCACCATGCGGTCGTACACCAGTCTATAGAGCGCCACGTAGCTCTTCGCGCCCTTCGTGCCCCACCAGAACCATCCGCCGGAAGCCTCGTGGAGCGGTCTCCAGATAGCTGCCACGCCCGATGCCTGCAGTTCCAGGAAGAGGTCAGCCACATGGTCGATGTCCGCGATGAGCAGTCGGTAGGTCTCCGAGGAGGTGTCCCACTCGGTGGTGCCAGCCTTGAAGCCTTTGGTATAGTCGAAGTCCGTGTAGCTGTCGTTCGCCCCCTTTGCGTAGAAGGCATTTTCCGAGCCCACCTTCCAGTGCCAGTTGAAGGAAGGTATTCCGCCATCCTTCCAAAGCTCCTTGGCGAGGCTGATGCCCGACTGTGTGTAGGTCTTGAACCATGCCTCGTCCGATTGCGCGCCCGTGGCGTTCAAGAGGTCGACGCCCACCAATGCGGGGTACTTATTACCGTCGATGGAGTAGAGGTAAGCTACGTCCACTTGGGTTTTGTAGCTTGCCCCATTGTCCATGTCACCGCACATAACTCCTGAAATTGTGTTTTTCTTGAAATGATCATACAGAAATTTATACAAAAGTGTAGCCCCCTCCGTAGCGTCCTTTGTGACGGGTTGGGTGGAAATCGCCGCTGTCGACTCTCCTACGATCCAAAACAGTGCACAAAATAATAATACAAGTTTTGTTGTTTTCATAATAACTCTTGTTTTAATAAAATACATATGCTTCATTAATACTTACTCTGCAAATGTCGAGAAATAAAGCATTCTGTAGGTTATCTGTGTGTGGCAAAAAGATATACATTTGTTGCATTTAGGCCCATTTTCATCGTTTAGGCATGACATTAGAATTGGTGGGCTCTATCGAAAGCAGGAAATGATATGGATTTTGTCGGAGGCGACCCGCCACTGAAAACTTTTACCGATTTTTGAAAAAGTTTTCAGTATAGTGAAAACTTTTGCTATATTTGTAAAAAGTTTTCAGTAGGAAGCGTATGATAGTCAGGGAAAGATACATTTCACAAATCAGACCGTTTTATGAAAGCGATTTGATAAAGGTTATCACCGGCATTCGTCGATGTGGCAAATCGGTAGTGCTGGAACAGATAAAAAGCGAACTCACTGCGCAGGGGAAGGATATTATCTACCTGAACTTCGAGGACAGGCATATTTCTTCCCAAATCACCAATGACATCGAACTCATTGAATACATTGAAAAACAGATTGTTTCAGAAAAGAAGGTCTACGTTTTCCTTGACGAGGTACAAATGGTGAAGGACTGGAATCTCGCATGCCGTTCGCTCCGTCTGCGGAACATATCGCTTTTTATTACAGGATCGAACTCAAAACTGCTTTCGCACGAGTTCACGAAGGAGCTGAGCGGGCGCTATGTCTCATTCACCATACGTCCGTTCGTGTACAAGGAGATTGTGGAATATGCCCAAGAACTCGGGCGCACAGTATCCATAAACGACTATCTGATATATGGGGGATTTCCTAAAAGGATAGAATTCAAAGGAGAAGATGAGATGCTCCGTTACCTGAACGACTTGGACGAGACGATTGTATTGAACGACATCATCAACCGTTATAACATCCGCAAGAAGGAAATATTCACAAAGCTGGTGAATTATGTGCTCATATCGAACGCACGTATCTTCAGTTCCAACTCCGTCCACAATTATCTGAAATCACAAAAGACTGATTGTTCGGTAAATACGGTGATGAAATACCTCGATTACTTGGAAGAGGCATACGTTATCCGAAAGGTCGAGCAATACTCAACCAAGGCGAAGAAACAGCTCGAATTCTACACGAAACTATATGATGAGGATGTGGCCTTCAACTCCATCCGTCAGCCCAATAATCGTTTTGATATCACGCATAACCTTGAGAATGTGGTATATAACGAACTTATCTACATGGGCTACCAACTCAAGGTGTACAACATGAACAACAAAGAAATCGATTTTCTTGCTGTAAAGAACGGACAAGAGTATCTTGTGCAAGTGGCCTACAGTGTGGTTGAGGAGAGCACCTACAAGCGTGAATTCGCACCATTCAATAAACTCGACAATTCCCGTAAGAAGATCCTCATCACCAACGATGAGAACGATTATTCGACGAGCACCGTGCAACACATCCGCCTCAAAGATTTTCTGATGATGGAGGATTTATCATCGTAGACACATAGATAGCAAAACCAAAGCGTCCGAACCGCTAAAAAATGTTTCCGTTTTGTGCCTTGATTTCTCAAAAATAGGGAGTTGGGGCGTGGAAAAGAAAAAGAAAAAAATTATTTTTGTAGCGTTTCTTTTAGTTTATGCGTTTTAGGTTGCTTATAGTCTTTTCGGTGCTTTTATCTTGCCACATGCTGTGGGCAAGTGAGCATTTGTGTTTTGACCATTATAGGACAAAGGATGGGTTGTGCTGTGACTTTGTCTTAGGCATTGGGCAAGACAGCAACGGATTCATATGGGTCGCCACGCAAGACGGGGTGAGCCGGTTCGACGGCACATATTTCAAGAACTACTCCAAGAAACGAGGAGGTTTGATGCAGAATAGCGTGAGTTGCCTGACGAGCTCCATATCGGGAGAGATTCTCTTTGGTGGGGATCATGGCATGTTGCAGACTTACGAGATCGCTGCCGATACGTTCCTAAACCGACGTTTCCCTGAATTGATGGAGAAGTACGTGAAGTCCGTGACAGGTTTCTCCCGATTGCGGGATGGAAGGAGTCTACTCTTGACCACAAGCGGCATCTTCCCGTATGACACATTGCGG
>JAGCGM010000214.1 GCA_017649635.1 Paludibacteraceae bacterium
ACTTAGTCGTTAGACATTATAATTATGCAAAAAATCGGTGCAAAGTTACTCTTTTTTCTTTAATTAGAAAGGATTGTGGCTTTTTTTTCGTGGGTAGTTGGCTTGGGTGTTTTTGTTTGATGTGCAAGTGTTTGCTATTTAACTGTTTACGATTTGCTATTGGGCGTTTGTTGATTTACAATTTGGCGATTTACAATTTACTATTTAGCTATTTACTATTTACTATTTACTATTTGAGGTGCGATGTGCGCGGGGATTGTTCTCTACGTTTGGATGACAACGCTGTGGAAGATTTGTTTCTCCATCTGTATTTATATTTATACGTTTTAGTGGGTGTTTGTCGTTAGTGGTTGATTCATAGTAGTTTATGTGTTTATTCCTTCTTTGATACCCTGCCGGCTGGGCATGGAAAAAGCCGCACCGAAATTAATTAAACTCCTTAAGATAGGAATCCGGCGTGTTCCATTCTTTGTAATCCACCGTGTCACGAAGACAACCCGAAGGTGTGGCCCGCCATTGAGATGGAAGTTTACGCCTGTTGTTTGTTGTAATTGTTAAGTTTAACCATAATATACGGTGCGGCGTTCCTTAATCTTTATTTTCTACCTCAAAGATAACTCTTTTTTTCTGTTTCTGCAAGGGGTTTTGCTATGGTCTTTTTGCATATTATTTCGTAAATTTGCGGTGATTTTTGTTTTTCGGGCGCTTCAGTCCCCTTTTTATTCTCTAAAACAATGGCTGGTATTATATATTTGATTCCTAACACATTGGGCGACTGCGATGTGAACCATGTCTTGCCTTCCTACAATCGGGAGGTCATCCTTCGCCTTAAGCATTATATCGTGGAGGACGTGCGCACCGCCAGACGTTTCCTGAAAAAGGTGGACGCTTCGATTAACATTGACGAACTCACATTCTATACGCTGAACAACCATACTTCCCCCGAGGAGATTTCTTCGTACCTGTTGCCGGCCATGTCTGGTCTGGATATGGGCATCATCTCGGAGGCGGGTTGCCCTGCCATCGCTGACCCGGGTGCGGATATCGCCCGTCTCGCGCAGGAGAAGGATATCCGTGTCGTCCCTTTGGTGGGCCCTTCCTCGATTCTGCTGGCCTTGATGGCTTCGGGCTTCAACGGACAGAGCTTCGCCTTCGTGGGGTATCTGCCGATCAAGCCGAACGAGCGTGACCAGCGTATCCGCCAGTTGGAGAAGCGCGCGCACGTGGAGCGCCAGTCCCAGATATTCATCGAGACGCCTTACCGTAACGATAAGATGTTCGAGAATCTTTTGTCTGTTTGCCAGTCTGGCACGAAGATCTGCGTCGCCTGCGACATCACGCTCGAGACGGAGTACATCAAGACGAAGAGCGTCGCCCAGTGGAAATCCGCCAAGCGTCCTAGTCTGGACAAACGTCCTTGTATCTTTATATTGTATTAGTGCTGTCTGCCTCCTCGTCGATGTTTGCGAGGTGCTCCGTGTCGTTCCATGACATCACGTTCCAGATGCCGTCCCTTTTCTCCACGACCGCTATGGCTGTGGATTGGGGGTGCACCGCGTGCGCTATCTCCGCTATGGGCTGGTACTTGAAGTAGGTGTAGAGTGTTTTCAGTAAGGCGCCGTGCGTGACGACGAGGATGGTTTTCCCTGGGTTCTCCGCTGCGGTTCTCTCCATGAACTGGCCGGCCCGTCGCCTCACCTCGTCGTAGGTTTCGCACCCCTCTCGCTTGTATTGCTCGGGGTGGTGCCAAAAGAGGTCGATCTCTTCCGGATACTTTTCCATGAGGTCCTCGATGAGTATGCCTTGCCAATCGCCCATCAGGATCTCCTTCAGCGCGTTGTCGGGGATGATGGGCAGGCTCCGTTTCCCTAGTATGAGCTGGGTGGTCTTCATGGCTCTCCGCTGCGGACTGGAAAAGACGAGGCCGAAATCAACATCCTCGAGCCTTTCCCCTAGGGCGATCGCTTGCCTCTCGCCGAGGGGGGTGAGGTCCGTCTCATGCTGTCCCTGCATCCTCTTCTCCTGGTTCCAATCTGTCTGTCCGTGCCTGACTAGGTAAAAGCGTGTCATGTCTCGTTCAAGGAAAAAGAAAGGAGTCGCACTCGATGGCGGACTCCTTCCGATTCGTTTCTATTGTAAGGCGATGATTAAACAGCTTCCTGTTTAACGATAGCCTCCATGCCGCGGTAGTATCCACAAGAACCGCATACTCTGTGGTATAAGTGGAGCGCGCCGCATTTAGGACATACTGCCAATGTTGGAGCTACTGCCGTGTAATGGGTTCTTCTCTTCGCTCCTCTTGATTTACCTTGTCTTCGTTTAGGATGTGCCATTTTGTTTATAATTTAAATTAGTTATTGTCTTTTATTTTCTTCAGGGCGTCCCAACGTGGATCCGTTTCCTTCTCGGCTTCGTTGCCCGCATCCCCTGATTCGTTCTCTTCCTCTCCTTCGCCGCGCACCACGGAGAGATGTTTCCTGAGCGCTTGGTAGGTCTCCTCGTCGCATTCGCCCTCCGGGTGAACGTGGCGGATCGGGATGTGGAGGGCGACGAATTCGTAGAGATACCATGATAGGTTGATCTCTCCCTCCTCTTCGGAGACGATTACCAGCTGGTCATCCTCCTCCGTCTTGTCCTCGCCGAACTTCACCGTGAGGTGCTCCTCGCAGGAAATCGGTTGGTCCATCTCTTCCAAACACCTGTCGCACAATACTTTTATCGTGCCATCCAATCGGAAGGTCAGGAAGAAGGAGTGCTCGCTCTTTTGGACGGTCACGTCCGCTTGCAGGTTGCCTTTCTGCACCTCGGGACCGTTAACCTCCTCGAAAAATTTGTCGTCCAATGTGTATTGGTATTGGTGTGTACCGACCTCCAAATCTTTCAGCGGAATAATGTATGTCTCTTCTCTTCCCACTTTCGTATGGATTCTAAAAACTCCGCAAAATTACAAAAAATAGTGATATTTTGGACTACCACCGTGTCCATTTTTGTATTTTTTTGTAATAATTAATTCAACTATTTGATATTCAATTTTTTATATCCTTGTTTAGGATAATTCTGAAGGTGGTTCCCTTATCTATTTCAGAGTGTTTGACGAATATTTTCCCCTTGTGGTACTCTTCTATGATCCTTTTCACGAGCGAAAGACCTAGGCCCCAGCCTCTTTTCTTGGTGGTGAAGCCTGGGGAGAAGACCGCGTCGAACTTGGACTTCGGAATGCCTTTGCCGGTGTCGCTCACGTCGATGACCACCTTCTCCTTCTCCTGGAAGACATCCACGTTGATGTGTCCCTCTCCCTCCATGGCGTCGATGGCGTTCTTGCATAGGTTCTCGATGACCCACTCGAAGAGGGGTTGGTTGAGGGCGACGACGATTGGCTCTTCGCTCTTGGTCTGGTAGGTGATCTGCACCTTGTTGGAGGTGCGTTTCCGCATGTAGGAGAGTGAGTTCTGCAGGATGGCGTCTATGCTGATCGGGGAGAGCTCCGGTATGGAACCGATCTTGGAGAATCGCTCCGCGATGGTGCGCAGGCGGTTGACGTCCTTCTCCATCTCCGTCATGAGGTCTGGGTTGACCTTCTCCTCCTTCAGTATCTCGACCCAGGCGAGTAGGGAAGAGATCGGGGTCCCCAGCTGATGGGCCGTCTCCTTGGAGAGTCCGACCCACACCCTGTTCTGCTCGGAGCGTTTGGCGCTAGCGAAGACGAAGAAGATGATGGCGAAGAAGGCGAGTATGATGCCCCATTGGATGTAGGGGTAGTATTCCAGTTTGTTGAGCATGGTCGAGTTGCCGTAGTAGAGGTGGTGCTTGACGTTTTCGTCGATGGTGATCTCAATGGGTTGGTTTTCCCGCTGGAACTTCTTGGCCATCGTCCGCAGGAACTCTTCGCTGTTCTCCTCCGGCACCTCTATGTTGCGGTGGACGGTCACGTTCCCGGTCTCGTCGACGACAAGCACGGGGATGTTGGTGTTGCCCTCAATGACCTTCATGAGGAAGGCGAGGTCTGACTCGTCGGTGTCCGTCACGAGCCTATGGGTGGCCTCCGCCCAGAGGCTGATCCTTTGGCGTTCCTCTTGGGCCATCTCCTTGGTCAACAGGTGGGTGTAGTACATGGAGAGCCCCACGATCAGCAGGGCGATCGAGGAGAAGATGTACTTTATCTTTTTCAGGTTGTTGAAGGAGGTTTTCATGTCTCTATCTGTATTTCCCCTCGTCGCAGTCTTCCATGATGCTGAGGTAACTGTTGTAGCGGGATATGCTGATGGTGTGCTCCTCTATCGCGCGGAGCACGGAGCAGCCCGGCTCGTGTATGTGGGTGCAGTTGCCGAACCGGCAGTTGCTGGATTCCCTGAAGATCTCGGGGAAGTAGTGTCCGACCTCCTCTTTCTTGAAGTCGATGGTGCCGAACCCCTTGATGCCTGGGGTGTCGATGAGGCTGGTCTCCTCGTCCAGTTCGAACATCTCGGAGAAGGTGGTGGTGTGCATGCCTTTGTTGTGCACGTCCGATATCTCCCCTGTCTTGGCGCTGAAGGTGGGGCAGATGGCGTTGATGAGCGATGATTTGCCCACGCCCGAGTTGCCGGAGAGGAGCGATGTCTTGCCTTGTATCATCTCCTTGAGCCGCTCGATGTTCTCCCCCGTCTGCGCGGATACGGCGATGCAGGGGTATCCGATGGTCTCGTAGAGGTTGATGAGGGCGTTCATGTACTCTTTCTCGCCCTCGTCGTAGAGGTCCGTCTTGTTGATGACGAGGATGGAGCGCACCTGGTAGGCCTCGCTTGTCGCCAAGGCTCTGTCGATGAATGTGGTGGAGGTCTCCGGGTGGTTGATGGTGACCGTCAGCAGTAGCTGGTCGACGTTCGCCGCGATGATGTGCAACTGCTTGGAGAGGTTCGTGGGCTTGCGCACGATGTAGTTCTTGCGGTCCTCGATTCCGTGGATCCAACCGATGCCGGAGGCGGGCATTTCGAAAGAAACCCGATCGCCGACGGCAACCGGGTTAGTGCTTTTGATACCCTTGATTCGGAAGTTACCCTTGATTTTGCATTCGTAGAGTTGGCCGTCGGAATCGTTTTTGACCCAATAGCCGCTTCCTGTGTTTTTGACCACAAGTCCGATCATACTGTCATCACCTCTTTCTCTTTGGCGGCGAGGAT
>JAGCGM010000026.1 GCA_017649635.1 Paludibacteraceae bacterium
TTGTTGTTGTAGGTGGCGAAGGTGTTCCACGCCGCGAGTGGGGTGGTGTTGGCTATCTGCACGGAGCCGAGCGAGTTGTTGATGGCTGGCATGAAGGCGTTCTGCAGTTGCGTGAAGGTGTTCTCCTTCAGGTAAGTGGTGGCTGCGTTGTCCGCACCGAAGAGAATGTTCTTGGCGTCGGCGATGCCCATGCTGGTGATGGCGTTGGCGAAGATGTCCACTGACTTAGGGGCTGCGTCTTCCGCTGCACGGTTGAAAAGGGTGATCACGGTGTCGGAGGAAGGAATGGATGCGCCTGCGGAGTTCAACAGGGAGTTGAAGGCAGGGTTCTGTGCGAGGGACTGCACCGCGTTGAACACGGAGAGCGCCTCCTCTGGTATGCCGATGCGCACGGCCGCATCCGCGAGGAATCCGTCTTTCTTTCCTAGATTGGTGGCTGCGGTCTCGATGCCGACCTTCAGTGCGGCCTTCAGTCCTGCGGCGATGTCTATCTGCCCGCCACCGTTGATTGAGTTGATGATCTCCTTCGCGGCATCACTTTTAGCCACCTTGGAGATGGTGGAGAATACGTCGTTTAATAATCCCATATACCGAATGTATTAAAAGTTAATTGTTTGCGTTTCCCTGATACAGATTGTGTGACGCTATTTTTGGGCCATTGCCTTTATGGGTTACACACAAACGCAAAGATAATATTTTTCCCGAAATGTGGATGTCAAAAAAGTTTTTTGCTACTTAATTCGTTAGGGTGTCACCCCCTTCGGGTTCGGGCTATCCGCGGTTCTATTGTACAGGGGTTAACACCCCTGCCTGTAATATAGCACCCCTTCGGGGTTTGCGGGTCTGTCGTCCTTTTTAATTCTTAATTCTTAATTCTTAATTCTCTAGTATTTCGTCTTTGTTCTTTTCGACGTAATCCTGCAGAAGTTCGCAAAGGGTAGGGGAGAAACTTCCGTATTCCGCATCGGTCTCCACCCAATCGTTTTGTTCGCCCTCCTCTAAGGCTTTGCAGTAGTTCCGTACAATTTCTTCGTTCCCGACGGTGGCGAGCGCCTCTTTCAGTTCGTTGGGGTCGGTGCCGGGATAGCTGTCTTGGTATTGGCTGAATCCTCCGTTTTGCATCTCGGAGTCGTACCAGAAGCAGAGGACGGACTTCCTCTGTTTTTCGGAGAGTGAGGATAATTCACCGTCGACGCATATCTCCTCGATGAATCGATTCCAACGGAGATCTTTCTCGCTTAAGGATGCCTGCTTTTCAGCTTCCTTCTCCGCTTTTTTACTCCTGAAGAAATCGAACAAATTCATAATTCATAATTCATAATTCTTAATTCTTAATTCTCCTGGTCTTTCCTCAATCCCCTCCTATGCTTGCTCAACTGGTAGGAGTTGACGAGGTTCTGCCAGAGCACGTAGGTGGCGGGTGCGATGGCGACCACAGGGTTGAAGAAGGTCTGCGCCATCCAGATGGCGAGGATTGTGTTTTTCTGTCCGTAGGCTTGTCCGCTGGCCACTTTGTTGTGGTATAGCTTGCCGAGTTTCCTTCCTGCGGTGAATTGCGCGAGGCAGCAGAACAGAGCGATCAGCGCCATGTTGAAGGCTGCCGGACGCTCGGCGGGGTCCATGGCCAGCAGGTCGGACGTCGTGCGCGACATCAGCAACACCAGGGCGATGGTCCACAGCCAGAAGGATATGCCTTGCTTCTTCCGCAGGAAATCGTAGGCGGGGCGGATGAACCGTTTCAGGAACAGTGCGCAGACGAATGGTCCGAAGATGAGCGGGAAGGCCTTCTGGCAGATGGTGAGGAACGCCTCGAAGAAACTGAGGTCCTCCGCTCCCGTGCCGTGCGCACCGATCAGTGAGAAGTAAAGGGGTGCGAAGAAGGCCGCCAGCAGGTTGCTGGAGACGCTATAGGTGATGAGACCCGCCACGGTTCCTCCCAATAGCCCCGTGATGACAGGGGCGGAGGTGGCGGTGGGTGCCAGCAGACAGATGAGCCCGCCTTCCGCTGTCCGTTGGTCGAATTTATAGACCAAGATGTAGAATAGCATGCAAACGGTGAATTGTATAGTCAGCAGGATGACATGCCAGCGTTTCCACTTGAACTGGCGGAAGTCCACCTTGCAGTAGACAATCAGCAGCATCAGGAAAAGCATGTATTTCGTGATGAAGGTGATGTCCTTCAACGGCTCGTCCATGAAGTATTTCGTGACAAAGGACACGTCCACGAAGATGAAATGGAACACGATACCAATCATCATGGAGATGAATAGCGCGTATGTCTTTAGGAAATTGATCATCGTCGACGTCTTTGTCCGTTAGGCTTATTTGCCTGTCAATGTTTGGATCGCCTCCTCCACGCTGACGAGGTTCTGCTCGCCCGTCGCCATGTTCTTGAGCATGATCTTCTGCTCCTTCATCTCCGTGTCGCCGATGATGGCCACGAACGGGATGCCTTTGTTGTCGGCGTAGCCCATCTGCTTCTTCATCTTGGCAGGCTCAGGGAATACCTCGGCCGCTATGCCCGCCGCGCGCACTTGCTTCAGGCACTGCATGGCGTATTTGAGCTCCTCATTTCCGAAGGTCACGAAGATCAGTTTGGTCGATTGGAGCATTTCTGCAGGGTAGAGGTCCAGTTGGTTGAGGACGTCGTAGATACGGTCCGCGCCGAAGGAGATGCCCACGCCGGAGACGCCCTCCATGCCGAAAACGCCTGTGAGGTTGTCGTAACGTCCGCCACCGGTGATGCTACCGATCTGCACGTCTAACGCCTTCACCTCGAAGATGGCTCCCGTGTAGTAGTTCAGACCCCTGGCGAGGGTCAGGTCCAGTTCCACCTTGGTCTCTATGCCAAGAAGTTGTATGTGTTCGAGGATGGTGGAGATCTCCTCCACGCCCTTCAGTCCGATCTCCGAGGTGGCGAGCACTTCACGGATGGTCTTCAGTTTCTCCTCGTTCGATCCTTGGAGCAGGATGATAGGCTGCAGTTTCTCGATGGAATCGGCAGGAATGCCCTTCTCCGCCAGTTCGGCGTTGACGTTCTCCAAGCCTATCTTGTCCAATTTATCGATGGCCACGGTGATGTCCACGATCTTGTCCGCCTGACCGATCACCTCCGCGATGCCCGTGAGGATCTTGCGGTTGTTGATCTTGATGCAGACGTTCACACCGAGGCGGCGGTACACTTCGTCCACGATCTGCATCAGCTCCACCTCGTTCATCAGCGAGTCGCTTCCGACCACGTCCACGTCACACTGGTAGAACTCGCGGTAACGGCCCTTCTGTGGCTTGTCGGCGCGCCATACTGGTTGGATTTGGTAACGTTTGAAAGGGAAGCTGAGCTTGTCGCGGTTCATGACGACGAAACGTGCGAAAGGCACCGTGAGGTCATAGCGCAGACCCTTCTCCGAGATCTTCTTGATCAGTTTCACGGAGTTGCGGCTCTCCAGTTCCGCCTGTTCCACGTCCGCGAGGAAGTCGCCCGAGTTGAGCACCTTGAAGAGGAGTTTGTCGCCCTCGTCGCCGTACTTGCCCATCAGGGTGGATAGGTTCTCCATCGCCGGGGTCTCTATTTGTTGGAATCCGTAGAGGCGGAATACCTCTTTGATGGTGTTGAAGATATAGTTACGACGCGCCATCTCGATGGGTGCGAAGTCTCTCGTTCCTTTTGGTATGGAGGGTTTCTGTGCCATGATGTTTATGTTTTGTTTCTGACCGCGAAGGTAATACTTTTATATTGAATCGGGATGGTGTGGATGATTTTATATGGAATGGATGATGATTCGTTTGATAATTTGTTGATATTTATATAATTAGCATTATTTTTTCACTTTTCCTTCGTTTTTGTGTATTATTTATTCGTTTTTTTGTAATTTTGTGTTCGGGAAATGAATATGTGTTAATTTTAAATAAACAACTATGTTTTTGAGTGGTGAGAAGATGAAAAAA